>WNDX01000033.1 GCA_009914615.1 Herbaspirillum frisingense | reverse complement strand
GCCTACTTCGACCGGCTTGGGGTACCTCGGCTCTGTTGACCTCAACGACTCGAACCGCCCGGTGCGGACCCGCACGCCGGGTGGTGTGGGAGGGGATCGGCCAGGTTCTGGCCGCCCCTATCCCGATTGGCGGCTTCCGCCTGAAAGCCTTGCCTGGCGAGCCTTTCAGGCAGCCTTGCGCCTGTCGAAGAAGACCTTCAGGCGCGCCACCGCTTCCCGCAGGTTTTCCATCGAGGTCGCATACGACAGGCGGATATAGCGACGTGCGGTGAAGGGACCGAAGTCCAGTCCCGGCACCAGCACCACGCCGGCTTCGTTGAGCATGTCGATGGTGAGCTGGTCCGCGTCATCGGACAACGCGCTGCAATCGGCATAGACATAGAAGGCGCCGTCCGGCACCACCGGCACCTTGAAGCCCAAGCTTTCCAGCGCCGGCACGATGTAGTCGCGGCGGCGCTTGAATTCAGCCTTGCGCTCCTCATAGATGGCGATCGATTCCGGCGCGAAGCAGGCCACGCCTGCGTGCTGGGCGATCGACGAAGCGCAGATGAAGAGGTTCTGCGCCAGCTTCTCGATCTGCGGCACCAGCGCCGGCGGTAGCACCAGCCAGCCCAGGCGCCAGCCGGTCATGTTGAAATACTTGGAGAAGCTGTTGATCACCACCACGTCCTCGCCCAAGGACAGCGCCGAGAACGGCTCCCCTTCATACGACAGACCCTGATAGATTTCATCGACGATGGTGAAACCGCGGCGCTCACGCACTTCGGCGACGATGGCGCGCAATTCCTCGGGCAGGATGGACGTGCCGGTCGGATTCGAGGGCGAGGCCAGCAGCACGCCGCGCGTGGCGGCGCCCCAGTGTTCGCGCACCATCTGTGCCGACAGTTGGAAGCGATGCTCGGGCCCGCTGGCGATCAGCCTGGCCTGGCCTTCGAAGGCGGCGACGAAATGGCGGTTGCACGGATAGCTGGGATCAGGCATCAGCACTTCATTGCCCTTGTCCACCAGCGCCGCGCACGCCAGCAGCAGCGCCGCCGAGGCGCCGGCCGTGACCACGATGCGCGCCGGCGCGATATCCAGGCCATACACGCTACGGTAATGATCCGAAATCGCCTGGCGCAACTGCGGCAGGCCGGTGGCCGAGGTGTATTGCATCTTGCCGTCGGCCATGGCGCGCGTGGCGGCTTCCACCACGGCCGGCGGCGCGGTGAAGTCGGGCTCGCCGATGCCCATGTGGATGATGTGGCGCCCCTGCTGCTCCAGCACGGCGGCCTTCTTGGCCAGTTCCATGACGTGGAAGGGAGCGATGTGCTGCAGGCGGGAAGCGAGTTCGTTCAGGTTCATGCGTGAATCCGGAAACTGGAGGGCAGGCGCACGGCGAACGCCGTGCCGGAACCGGGAGAACGGATCGCCGCCAGAAGTGACGATCCACAGCGGCGGCTGCGCGCAGGCAGCCGCCCGGCCTTACGCTTAGCGGCGGCCGGCTTCGACTTCGGTGGCGCGCGCCTGGGCGGCGAAACGGTCCAGCACGCCGTTGACGTACTTGTGGCCATCGATGCCGCCGAAGGACTTGGTCAGCTCCACGGCTTCGTTGATCACCACCTTGTAGGGGATCTCGATGTGGTTCTGCAGCTCGTAGGCGCCGATCAGCAGCGCGGCGTGTTCCACCGGCGAGAGCTCCTTGATCGGACGGTCGATCAGCGGCGACAGGCCTGCGCGCAGCTTCTCGGCATCGCGGATGGAACCGGTCAGCAGGGTATCGAAGTGCTCGGCATCGGCCTTGTCGAAACCGTGGGCTTCGCGGATGTGGGCTTCGATGGCGCCCGCATCTTCGTGATTGAGCAGCCACTGGTACAAGCCCTGCAACGCGAACTCGCGGGCGCGGTGACGCGGGGTGCGGTTCTTGTTCGAATTGGCGTGTTGAGATTTGTTCGACATGATGAATGCGGCCGGAGCCTGATGACTATGACTTTACTTGATGAAAACCTGAACTGCCGAAACATCCCGCCGCGCCGGGCCTCGGTGCCCCGCGCGACGGCGCATGCTTACTCTTCTTCCGTCGCCTGGCCCAGCTCTTCCAGAACGATGGACAGATTGGCCATCTCGACCGCGACGCGCGCCGCGTCGGCGCCCTTCTCGGCCATGCGGACTTCGGCCTGCTCGTCGTTCTCGGTGGTCAACACGGCATTGGCGATGGGCACGCCGAAGTCCAGACCGATGCGGGTGATGCCTGCGCCGGATTCATTGGAAACCAGCTCGAAGTGGTAGGTCTCGCCGCGGATCACCGCGCCCAGCGCGATCAGCGCGTCGAACTGCTCGGTCTCGGCCATCTTCTGCAGCGCCAGCGGGATTTCCAGCGCGCCCGGCACGGTCACGTGCAGGATATCCTCGTCGGACACGCCCAGGTGCTTCAATTCCGCCAGGCACGCGGCCAGCAGGCCGTGGCAGACGTCTTCGTTGAAGCGCGCCTGCACGATGCCGATGCGCAAGCTTTCGCCATTCAAATCCGCTTCGTATGTTCCAATGGTCATGGCTTTTCCTTATTGATAGGTTGACTTGCGTAATTGCCGTTCAAGATCCGTGCGCCGCTCACACCGCTTCGCGCGCCTGGTAGCCGGTGACTTCGAGCTTGAAGCCGGCCATCGACGGCATCTTGCGCGGGCTGGCCAGCAGCTTCATCTTGCACACGCCGAGATCCTTGAGGATCTGGGCGCCGATGCCATAGGTGCGCAGGTCCATGCGATCGGCGCGCGCCGGCTTGGCGGCGGCGGCCGTGCCGACCTTGTTGAGCGCGCCGAACTGGTCGAACATCTGCTGCGCCGATTCCTCGCAGTTGAGCAGCACGATCACGCCGCTGGGCGCCGCCTGCACCGCCTTCATGGCAGCGGCCAGGTTCCACGAGTGCGTGGTCACTTCGGACTCCAGCAGATCGAGGATGGACACCGGCTGGTGCACGCGCACCAGGGTTTCCTGGCCGGGCTGGATATCGCCGCGCACCAGCGCCAGGTGGGCGCCGCCGGACGGCGTGTCGCGATAGGCGACGGCCTTGAAGGTTCCGTGCGCAGTCTGCATCTCGCGTTCGGCCACGCGCTCGATGATGCTCTCGTTGCGGCTGCGGTAATGGATCAGGTCGGCGATGGTGCCGATCTTCAGGTTATGCTTCTCGCCGAATTCCATCAGGTCCGGCAGGCGCGCCATGGTGCCGTCTTCCTTCAGGATTTCGCAGATCACGGCGGCCGGCGTCAGGCCGGCCATGGCGGTCAGGTCGCAACCGGCTTCGGTATGGCCGGCGCGCATCAGCACGCCGCCCTTTTGCGCGCGCAGCGGGAAGATGTGACCCGGGTTGACCAGATCCGACGGCTTGGCGCCCTTGGACGCGGCCACCTGGATGGTGCGTGCGCGGTCGGCGGCGGAGATGCCGGTGGTCACGCCTTCGGCGGCCTCGATCGACACGGTGAAATTGGTGCCGAACTGGGTGCCGTTACGGCTGGCCATCATCGGCAGATCGAGCTGGTCGCAGTGTTCTTCGGTGAGCGTCAGGCACACCAGGCCGCGCGCATGCGTGACCATGAAATTGATCGCTTCGGGCGTAACGAAGTCGGTGGCGAGGATCAGGTCACCCTCGTTTTCGCGGTCTTCTTCGTCCACCAGGATCACCATGCGTCCGGCACGGAGTTCGGCGACGATTTCTTCTGTTGTTGCGAGTGGCATATTCAATCTCTTTCCCCAATTGGAACCCGCTATTTTAAAGGATTGCGGGCTCCTGCCGCTGCGCGATTTATTGATGCAGGACAGCCTGCGTGCGCGCCAGCGCTTCTTGCAGCAACGCCGGGTCGCCGGCGGCCAGCCGCTTGGAATCCGACAGGGTCTGGCGGAAGGCGCGCGCGCCGGGCATGCCGGTCAGCAGGCCCAGCATATGGCGGGTCATGCTGTTCAGACGCAGGCCGCGGCCATCGCCGTTGCCGCCGTGCAATTCAAGCTGTCGTTTCATATACGGCAACATGGCCGCGATCACCTCTTCGCGGCTCGGGTGGCGGCCGCCTTCCAGGTCGCCGTAATAGCGCTGGTCGAAGCCGGCCATCAGGTAGGGGTTATGGTAAGCCTCGCGGCCCAGCATGACGCCGTCCACGTGCCGCAGATGCTCATCGATCTCGGCCACGGTCTTGATGCCGCCGTTGATCAGGATCTCCAGCGCCGGGAAATCCTTCTTCAACTGATAGGCGTAGTGATACTTGAGCGGCGGAATCTCGCGGTTTTCCTTGGGGCTCAGGCCCTTCAGGATGGCGTTGCGGGCGTGCACGATGAAGGTCTTGCAACCGGCGTCGGCAATCCTGCCGACGAAATCGCGCACGAAATCATAGGACTCGACGTCGTCAATGCCGATGCGATGCTTGACGGTCACGTCAATGGACACCGCGTCGCGCATGGCCTTCACGCAATCGGCCACCAGCTCCGGCTCGCCCATCAGGCAAGCGCCGAACGCGCCCTTCTGCACGCGCTCGGACGGGCAACCGCAGTTCAGGTTGATCTCGTCATAGCCCCACTGCTCGCCCAGCCTGGCGGCCTGCGCCAGATCGGCCGGCTCGCTGCCGCCCAGTTGCAGCGCCACCGGATGCTCTTCTTCGTTGAAATCGAGGTGGCGCGGCACGTCGCCGTACAGCAGCGCGCCGGTGGTCACCATCTCGGTGTACAGCCAAGTATGGCGCGTGATCTGGCGATGGAAGACGCGGCAATGGCGGTCGGTCCAGTCCATCATGGGCGCGACGCTAAGCGTGCGCGGAGGCAAGGGTGTCTTCATTTGCTGGCGAAATCGTCAATTCGTAAATCATTTCCGCTGTCGGCCGCCTCGCGGATGAGGCTGGAATCCATGTCGCGCCTGACCGTGGGCCGTGCACCGTCTTCAGGCAGTGTCGGCGATGAGGCCGCGCCCCGCAAGGCTGGCCGGCTCGCGCGTACGGCGCGGCGCAAATAGAAAGCCCGCAAGCGCTTTCGCGTTGCGGGCCGGTGTCCCCTCTATCCTCTGTGAGATAGGATTTTTATACAGCGGACACGATTCTGCACCACAATCCGGCAGGCGTCATTTCGCAACGCACAAAAAGAGTGCCGTTGTCTAAAACACACGGCGAATACCCTTTTACCACGCTTCAGTCTTCTGAGAATCAGATGCCCCCAGATGAGACAAGCTCCCAGGCGGGGGGATGTTTGCCCTGCCGGTACGGCGAAAATGATTCGACAAAAAAAAAGCCCACAACCGAAGTTGCGGGCTTGAATCCAATTCTTTAGGAGGAAATTGGAGGAGACAGGTGTAACTATATGGCAGCGCATCATAACTGTCTGCTTTATTGTGCTGATATCTGATATTCACAAGAACCATATCAACACAAGCCAGCGCCTGCCTCCAAGGCGGCCTCGATGGGGCCGCCCTTCCCGCAATTACATCGCTTCTTCGCGCGAAGCCTTCTTGCGCTCGTGTTCCTTCAGATGACGCTTGCGCAGGCGGATGCTCTTGGGCGTCACTTCGACCAGCTCGTCGTCCTCGATGAACTCGACCGCGTACTCCAGGTTCAGCTCGATCGGCGGCACCAGGCGCACCGCTTCGTCGGTGCCCGAAGCGCGCACGTTGGTCAGCTGCTTGCCCTTGATGGGGTTAACCACCAGGTCGTTGTCGCGCGAGTGGATACCGATGATCATGCCTTCGTACACCGGATCGTTGTGGCTGACGAACATGCGGCCGCGATCCTGCAGCTTCCACAGCGCATAGGCCACGGCAGCGCCGTCGTCCTGCGAGATCAGCACGCCGTTGCGGCGGCCCGCCAGTTCACCCTTGGTGGTGTCGACCGGCTTGTAGTCGTCGAACACGTGGCTCATCAGGCCGGTGCCGCGGGTCAGGGTCATGAATTCGCCCTGGAAGCCGATCAGACCACGCGCCGGGATGTGGTATTCCAGGCGCACGCGGCCCTTGCCGTCCGGTTCCATGTTCTGCAGGTCGCCGCGACGGCGGCCCAGTTCTTCCATCACGCCGCCCTGGTGGGTTTCTTCGACGTCGACAGTCAGGTTTTCGTACGGCTCTTCACGCACGCCGTCAACCATGCGGAACACCACGCGCGGACGCGACACGGCCAGTTCGAAGCCTTCGCGGCGCATGTTTTCGATCAGGATGGTCAGGTGCAGTTCGCCGCGGCCCGACACTTCGTAGGTCGAATCGTCGTTTTCGGCCTGCACCACGCGCAGCGCCATGTTGGACTTCAGTTCCTTTTCCAGGCGGTCGCGGATCTGGCGGGTGGTCACGAACTTGCCTTCACGGCCGGCCAGCGGCGAGGTATTGACCATGAAGTTCATGGTCAGGGTCGGTTCGTCCACCTTCAGCATCGGCAGGCCGTTGGGCGCATCCGGCGCACAGATGGTGGAGCCGATGCCGATTTCCTCGATACCGTTGATCAGCACGATGTCGCCGGCCAGGGCTTCGTCCACCAGCACGCGCTCCAGGCCCTTGAAGGTCAGCACCTGGTTGATGCGGGCCTTGGTCGGCTTGTCTTGCGGACCGTTCATCCATACCACGTCCTGGCCACCCTTGACGCGACCGGCCAGGATGCGGCCGACGCCGATCTTGCCAACGTAGGAGGAATATTCCAGCGACGTGATCTGCAGCTGCAGCGGCGCGTTCGGATCATCTTCGCGGGCCGGGACGTACTTCAGGATGGCGTCGAACAGCGGTTCCATCGAACCGTCGCGCACATCCGGGGTCAGGCCGGCGTAGCCGTTCAGGCCGGAGGCGTAGACCACCGGGAAATCCAGCTGTTCTTCGGTGGCGCCCAGCTTGTCGAACAGTTCGAAGGTGGCGTTGATGGCCCACTCCGGACGCGCGCCCGGACGGTCGATCTTGTTGAGCACGACGATGGGCTTGAGGCCCAGCGCCAGCGCCTTGCGGGTCACGAAGCGGGTCTGCGGCATCGGACCTTCCTGGGCATCAACCAGCAGCAGCACACTATCCACCATCGACAGCACGCGCTCGACCTCGCCACCGAAGTCGGCGTGGCCCGGGGTATCGACGATGTTGATGTGGGTGCCTTTGTACTCGACCGCGCAGTTCTTCGACAGGATGGTGATGCCGCGTTCCTTTTCGATGTCGTTCGAGTCCATCACGCGGTTATCGACCTGCTGGTTGTCGCGGAAGGTGCCGGACTGACGCAGCAGCTGGTCAACCAGGGTGGTTTTGCCGTGGTCAACGTGGGCGATGATGGCGATGTTGCGAATTGCGCGGATATTGTTTGACATGGTGAATGTGGGTTGGAGTACCGATTCTTGGAAGGCGCGCATTATAGCATGTTGCGACGCATGAAATTGGAAAAGACCTGTATTTTCAACGGCTTGCCGTCGCTTGTGAACATCCCTCACGGACGGCCGGAAAACCTTCTGGCAAGGGCCTGCGGTCAGGCGGTGGAGATCAGTCGCTCCGGCGCCAGAATGGCGTATTCCTGCAACAGTCCGGTGCCCAGCAAGGCGGCATCGGAGGAGCGATAGACGCGCACGCGGCCGCATTCTTCGGGCGCGGCCACGCCTTCCTTGGTCAACGGCAAGCGCTGGCCGTGCAGGAAGCGGCGCGCCAGCTCATCGGGCAGTTGCACCGCAGGGAAACTCTGCAGCAGGCCATCGACGGGCAACAGCATCGTCTTGCGGGCTTCCAGCTCGCCGGCGGCGTCGAATTGCTCCAGCGTCACCGCGCCCTCCAGCGTCAGCGGGCCGACGCCGGTGCGGCGCAGCGCGTTCAGGTGAGCGCCGCAGCCCAGCGCCTCGCCGATGTCTTCGCCCAGCACGCGGATATAGGTACCCTTGCTGCAGGTCACGCGGATGCTCAGCATCGGCGCCTGGTAATCCAGCAGTTCCAGGCTGTGGATGGTCACCTCGCGCGCGTCGCGCTCCAGCGTGATGCCGGCCCGCGCGTATTCATACAGCGGCTTGCCGTCGCGCTTGAGCGCCGAATGCATGGGCGGCACCTGGCGGATCTCGCCGCGAAAGCCCGCCATCGCCGCCTCGATCTGCTCCAGGCTGACCGCCACCGGCCGCTCGGCGATGATCTGCCCCTCGGTATCGCCGGTATCGGTTTTCACGCCCAGATGCACCACGGCTTCATAGGTCTTGTCGGCTTCCAGCAGGTCCTGGGAGAACTTGGTGGCCTCGCCGAAACACAGCGGCAGCAGGCCGGTGGCGAATGGATCCAGCGTGCCGGTGTGGCCCGCCTTGGGCGCGTTGAGCATGCGCTTGGCGCGCACCAGCGCATCGTTGGAGGACAGGCCGACCGGCTTGTCCAGCAGCAGCACGCCGTGCACCGGCACGCGCGGAGGACGCGGCGCGCGCTGCGCCTGGCCACGCTTGCCGCGGGTTTCCTGGGATGCCGCAATGGGGGACGCCTGGGACGCCGTCGTATTGTCTACCATGGGATAAGCTGCCGCCCGCGCACTGTCGCGCGCCGGCCGGCATGGTGATTCGTCAATGAGGCGCGGCGGAAGGCCGCATCTTGTTCTGGTGCAGTACAACTGCGACACGTGCACCACGCCTGGCGCGCCGGTCTTCATGCTCGGCGCAGGCGGGAAGCCGCTCAGGCCTCGTCGTCCGAGTCCTTGGCGCGCGTGGCGTTGGCTTCGTCGATCAGGCGCGACATTTCAATGCCGCGCGCAGTCGAGTTGTCGTGCACGAAGTGCAATTCCGGCAAGGTATGGATGGTCAGCCGGCGGCCGAGCTGGGTGCGCAGGAAACCGCCCGCCTTGCGCAGGCCGGCCAGCGTGTTCTTGACCGCATCGGGATTGTCCACCAGCGTGGTGAAGAACACCTTGGCGTGCGCATAGTCCGGAGTGACCTGCACTTCGGTGATGGTGATCATGCCCACCCGCGGATCCTTCAGTTCGAAGGCGATCAGCTCCGACAGATCGCGCTGGATCTGGTCGGCGACGCGCAAGCCGCGTCCGGGAATGGATTTGCTGTGTTTTGCCATGCTTTAAAAAAACAATCCGCCGAGGGCCGGAGGGACCGATTCCCACCTTGCTGCGACGGATCTTTCCAATGATGCCGGCGCGAGACGCTCGCGCCGGCGGGACTGCATTACAGGGTACGCGCCACTTCCTGGACTTCGAAGATTTCCAGCTGGTCGCCCACCTGGATATCGTTGTAGCCCTTGAGCGACAGACCGCACTCGAAGCCCGACTTGACTTCCTTGACGTCGTCCTTGAAGCGCTTGAGCGAGTCCAGCTCGCCGGTCCAGACCACCACGTTGTTGCGCAGCAGGCGGACTTGCGAACCGCGCTTGACCAAGCCTTCCAGCACGTAGCAGCCAGCGATCGAGCCGACCTTGCTGACCACGAACACCTGACGGATTTCCACCAGGCCCAGCGCCTGTTCGCGCTTTTCCGGCGCCAGCATGCCCGACATCGCCGCCTTCACCTCGTCCACCGCATCGTAAATGATGTTGTAGTAGCGGATGTCCACGCCGCTGGCTTCGGCCAGCTTGCGCGCGGATGCATCGGCGCGGGTGTTGAAGCCGATGATGACCGCCTTCGAGGCGACTGCCAGGTTGACGTCGTTTTCGGTAATGCCGCCGACCGCGGCATGCACCACCTGAACGCGCACTTCGGCGTTGGACAGCTTCTGCAGCGATTGCACCAGCGCTTCCTGCGAACCTTGCACGTCGGTCTTGATGATCATCGGCAGGTTCTTCACCTCGCCCTCGGTCATCTGGTCGAACATGTTTTCCAGCTTGGCGGCCTGCTGCTTGGCCAGCTTCACGTCGCGGAACTTGCCCTGACGGAACAGGCCGATTTCGCGCGCCTTGCGCTCATCGGTCATGACCAGCACTTCTTCACCCGCCGACGGCACTTCGGTCAGGCCTTGAATCTCGACCGGAATCGACGGGCCGGCTTCACTGATGTTCTTGGCGCTCTCATCGAGCATGGCGCGCACGCGGCCATAGGCGGAACCCGCCAGCACGACGTCGCCGCGCTTGAGAGTACCGGACTGCACCAGGATCGTCGCCACCGGGCCACGGCCCTTGTCCAGCTTGGCTTCGATCACCAGGCCGCGGGCCGGCACATCGACCGGCGCGGTCAGTTCCAGCACTTCGGCTTGCAGCAGGACGTTTTCCAGCAGCGAGTCGATACCTTCGCCGGTCTTGGCCGATACCGCGATGAACGGCGCATCGCCACCGTATTCTTCCGGCACCACTTCTTCCGCGATCAGTTCCTGCTTGACGCGGTCGGGGTTGGCGCCCGGCTTGTCGATCTTGTTGATCGCCACCACCAGCGGCACGCCACCGGCCTTCGCGTGGGCGATCGCTTCCTTGGTCTGGGGCATCACGCCGTCGTCGGCGGCCACCACCAGAATCACGATGTCGGTCGCCTTGGCGCCGCGGGCACGCATGGCGGTGAACGCCTCGTGGCCCGGGGTATCCAGGAAGGTGATCATGCCGCGCGGGGTTTCCACGTGGTAGGCGCCGATGTGCTGAGTAATGCCGCCGGCTTCGCCGGAGGCCACCTTGGTACGGCGGATATAGTCCAGCAGCGAGGTCTTGCCGTGGTCGACGTGGCCCATGACGGTCACCACCGGAGCACGCGGCAACGCCTCGGCGTCGGTGTGTTCTTCGCCTTCCACCAGCAGGGCTTCCGGATCGTCCAGCTTGGCCGCGTGAGCACGGTGGCCCATTTCCTCGACCACGATCATCGCGGTTTCCTGATCCAGCACCTGGTTGATGGTGACCATCTGGCCCAGCTTCATCAGATGCTTGATGACCTCGGAGGCCTTGACCGCCATCTTGTGCGCCACTTCGGCCACGGTGATGGTTTCCGGCACATAGACATCATGGATCACGGCTTCGGTCGGCACCTGGAAGTTGCTTTCGCGCTGGTCGTCGCCATGACCATGACGACGGCCACGGGGACCGGCGCGCCAGCCGTCGCGGCCACCACCGGTGTTGCCGCGCGACTTCATGCCGCCGCCAGCACCGCGCTTCTTCGCTTCATCCTGCCAGGTGGACGAGACATTGGCCGACTTGATCGACTTCTTGTCGGCGGCGACCGCCGGCTTCTTGTCGTCCTTCTTGTCGGCCGGCTTCTTGTCAGCCGGCTTGTGCAGCGTGCCTTCGGAGGTCTTGGCGGCCGCGGCGGGCGCCGGTTCCGGCGCCTTCATGACCTTGCGCGGCGCATTCATCATGGCCTTGATCTGGGCCACTTCATCTTCCACGGCCTTGCGCGCGCGCTCGGCGGCTGCAGCGCGTTCGGCGGCTTCCTTGGCGGCGTCGGCGGCCTTCTTCTTGGCTTCCTCGGCGGCGGCGCGCTTCTTTTCTTCCTCGGCCGGATTCGGCGCGGCGGCGGGCGCCGCGGCCTTGGCCTTGGCGGCTTCCGCTTCCGCGGCGGCTTCGGCGGCCACGCGCGCGGCTTCCGCCTCGGCGGCGGCGCGGGCGCGCTGCTGTTCCTGCTCGGCGGCTTGTGCCTGGGCGGCGCGCTCGGCTTCCAGCTGGGCCAGACGCTCTTCCTGCGCCTTCAGTTCAGCCTGACGGCGAGCCTCTTCCTGCACACGCTCCTCCGCTTCGACCTGGTCGCGCTGGATCGCCGCGGCACGCGCTGCGGTTTCTTCCACGGTCGGCTCGTCGCGCTTGATGAAGGTGCGCTTCTTGCGCACTTCCACCTGGATCGTGCGCGATTTGCCGGTCGCATCGGCCTGCTTGATCTCGGTGGTTTCCTTGCGGGTCAGCGTGATCTTTTTCTTCTCGCCTTCGGGCGAGGCGCCGCGCGAGCGGCGCAGATGTTCAAGCAGGCGGTCCTTGTCTTCCTTCGACAGGGAATCGGATGCTGAGCTTTTCTCGACGCCGGCAGAACGCAACTGGGTCAGCAGCAGATCAGCGGGCATTTTCAGCTCGGTGGCAAATTGGGCAACGTTGGTACTCGCCATTCAGTCCTCTTTTCTATGTGGCTCGGCAGATGATGTGGAGACGCGCACCGCTTCTCAGCGGACTTCGGTCGCGCTCCATGCCTTGGCCTGCAACGCCTTGGCGCGCTCATCGTATTTGGAATCGATAAGCTTCATTTCATCGTCGGTCACATCTTCAAATGCATTTTCAATCAGTTGGCGCGCGCGCTCGGAAGGCAGTGCCAGGATCGCGCCGAATTCGTCATAAGCCAGCCCGGCAAAGGCGGCCAGCGTCTTCACGCCTGCCAGACCCAGCTTGCCGGCCAGCATGCGGTCCAGGCCCTCGAAGTTGATCAGCTCCTCGTCCATGCCGTCCAGGCCTTCTTCGGAGGCGATCGCTTCGGTCACCAGGGCGTCGCGGGCGCGGTTGCGCAGCTCGTTGACGGTCTCTTCGTCGAACGATTCGATCTCGAGCATCTCGTTGATCGGCACGTAGGCGATTTCTTCCAGAGTCGAGAAGCCTTCCTCGACCAGGATGTCGGCCACTTCCTGGTCGACGTCCAGCTTTTCCATGAACAGCGAGCGGATCACGGCGGTTTCCGCGGCCGACTTGTCGGCCGATTCCTCGGCGGTCATGATGTTGATCTGCCAGCCGGTCAGCTCCGCCGCCAGGCGCACGTTCTGGCCGCCGCGGCCGATGGCGATGGCCAGGTTTTCTTCGTCCACCACCACGTCCATGGCGTGCTTCTCTTCATCCACCACGATGGAGGTGACGTTGGCCGGCGCCAGCGCGCCGATGACGAATTGCGCCGGGTCTTCCGACCACAGCACGATGTCCACGCGCTCGCCGCCCAATTCGCCGGTCACGGCCTGCACGCGCGAACCGCGCATGCCCACGCAGGTACCGATCGGGTCGATGCGCTTGTCGGCGGTGTACACTGCAATCTTGGCGCGTACGCCCGGATCGCGCGCGGCGGACTTGATTTCCAGCGAGCCCTGTTCGATTTCCGGCACTTCCAGCTCGAACAGCTTCATGATGAATTCCGGCGCGGTGCGCGAGAGGATCACTTGCGGGCCGCGGGCGCTGCGGTCGATGCGCAGGATGTAGGCACGCACGCGGTCGCCGATACGCAGGTTTTCCTTCGGGATCATCTGGTCGCGCGGCAGGCGCGCTTCGATCTTGCCCGATTCGATGATGGCGTCGCCGCGCTCCATGCGTTTGATGGTGCCGGTCACCAGGGCATCGCCGCGGGCCAGGAAGTCGGCCAGAATCTGCTCGCGCTCGGCGTCGCGGATGCGCTGCAGGACGACTTGCTTGGTGTCCTGCGCGAAGCGACGGCCGAATTCGACGGACTCAATGGCTTCTTCGATGTATTCATCGACTTCGATGTCGGCGTACTGCTCCTTGGCTTCGAACAGCAGCACTTCCTGGTCAGGCAGCTGCAGGCCCGCCTCGTCGGGCACCACGTGCCAGCGGCGGAACGATTCGAATTCGCCGCTTTCGCGGTCGATCGAGACGCGAATATCGACCTCGCCTTCATAGCGCTTCTTGGTAGCCTGCGCCAGCGCATGCTCCAACGCGCCGAACACGACTTCCTTATCGACGTTCTTTTCGCGCGCCAGCGCATCGACCAACAACAAAATTTCGCGACTCATCCTTTGCGACTCCTAAAATCGACCTGCGGCACCAGGTGTGCCTTATCCACATCGGCCAGCGTGAAACTCAACACGGCGGCCGACCCATCGTTTGCTTCAAATTCCAGCACCAGATTCTCGCCTTCAGGCGCGCGCAGCATGCCCTGGTAGCTCTTGCGGTTGGACGTGCCGGGCAGCGGCACGCGCAACTTGACGATTGCTTCGCAGTCGGCGAAACGCACGTAATCCGAGATCTTCTTCAGGGGACGATCCAGTCCCGGCGAGGAAACTTCCAGACGCTCATAAACCACTTCTTCAACCGTGAAGACATGCAGCAACTGATGCGTCGCCTTCTCGCAATCCTCGACCGTGATCGAACGCGCCTCTTCGGCGGCCGGATCGAACGGGAAATCGATGAAGACGCGCACCAGACCGCGCTGCGCCTTCTCCAACTCGACCAGTTCATAGCCCAGGCCCGACAGGGTGGATTCGATCAGTTCCAGCAATTGCAAGACTATTTCTCCATTTTTGACGCCCGCGTGACCGCAAGGCATCGAAATTGATCAGCAAAAAAAAATGGGCATCCGCCCATCTTTTGTTATCTCTCACGCAACTTCGAGATCACACGAACCGCCGGGTCATCCATCAATCATGGCGCGGGCGGATCTTTTAATGATTTAGCACATATGCGATTCGCGGCTGGTTGCGTTTAACTAACACATTATAACCGATTCCGATATGCGCAGCAATTCCGGAATGCGCCCGGACGCCCGAAATGCGCCAAAAACGTCCGTAAAAAACGTCGTTGGCACACTTCGCGCACCGGTTTTGCACAAGCGCCGCAGGAATTGATTTCCCAAAAGAAATTTTCCCGGCACTTGGCCGCATCACCGTCCGCGGCGACGGGTCATGCCCGGCAGGCCGGCCAGTGCAAAGCTGGCGCCGCCCCCACCGCGTTGCGGACGGTTGCCGCGACGCTGATTACCGGCATCGGGGAAACCCAGCGCCGTCTGCAGCGGATCCGGCTGACGGCTCTTGGGCTGGCCGCCCTTGTTGCCGCCGCCATAATTCCCACCTTGATTGCCGCCATAATTGCCGCCCTGGTTGCCACCTTGATAGCCACCCTGGTTGCCGCCGCGGCCTTTTTGCTGACCGCCCTTGCCCTGCATGGCGTTGCCGCGCGGGCCGTTATTGCCCTTGCCGGCGTTGCCGCCGGATTTCTGCTCACCGCCCTGCTTCTCCAGGCCACAGGCCACCAGCAGATTGCGCACCGCGTTTTCTTCCAGCTCTTCCCAGCGACCGCGCTTCAAGGTCTGCGGCAGATCCATGGCCCCATAGCGGGTACGGATCAGGCGCGAAACGGTCAGGCCGACCGCCGCGAACATGCGGCGCACTTCGCGGTTGCGGCCTTCGCCGATGGTCACGCGATACCACTTGTTGACGCCTTCGCCGCCGCCATCGGCGATGCGGGAGAACTGCGCCAGGCCATCGTCCAGCTCGACGCCGTGCAGCAGCTTCTGGCGCATGCCCTCTTCCAGCTCGCCCAGTGTCCGCACCGCGTATTCGCGCTCGATGTTGTAGCGCGGGTGCATCAGGCGGTTGGCGAGATCGCCGGAGGTGGTGAACAGCAGCAGACCTTCGGTATTGAAGTCGAGACGACCCACGGCCAGCCACTTGCCCGCCTTCATGGTCGGCAGGCGGTCGAACACCGAGCTGCGGCCTTCCGGATCGGCGTGGCTGACGATTTCGCCGGCCGGCTTGTGATACACCAGCACGCGCGGCGGACGCTTGGAAACCTTGCGTTGCAGCAGCTTGCCGTTGATGCGGACCTGGTCGGTCGGCAGGATGCGCTGGCCGATGTGGGCCGGCTCACCGTTGACCGAGACGCGGCCGGCCACGATCAGTTCTTCCATGTCGCGGCGCGAACCCAGGCCGGCGTCAGCCAGCACCTTGTGCAGCTTGGGCGCATCGTCTTCCGCGGTCAGGTCGCGACGGCCGTTCTTGCCGCGCAACTGGTGCGGATGACGGCCGGCGCTCTTGCCGCCGTCTTCACGATCGAAGGCTTCCGACGTGACATACGAGAAGATGTCGTCGGCCGGCTCCGAGGCGCGCAGGCCCAGTTGCGGAGCCTTGGGCTTCTTGCCGTTTTTCTCGAAGCCCTTCTTGCCGTGCTGGCCCTGCTGCCCCTGGCTCTTGCCGAACTGGCCGCGTGTCTCGCGTGTCTCGCGGACATCACGCACTTCAGGCGCGGCAACGACCTCGCCGGTCTTCTGCTGGGCCGACGCCTCGGCGCCGGCTGCGGCACGCTGAGCCGCGCGGTTGTTGCGCAGGGCGCGCGGACCACGTACACCACGGCGCGCCGGCTTGGCGCGGTTGGGATCAACCGGGGCATCCAGCAGCACCGGCGGCGCCACCACTTCGTCGCCGACGGTGACGATCACCTTGGGCGCTTCAGCGGGGGCGGACGGGGCGGACGTGCCGGCCTTGGCCGGCGCATCCATATCGAAACTCATCTGAGCCTGGGCCGGCGCAGCTTGCGCGGACTTCGGCGACTTGGCCGCCCGCGGCGCTTTCACCGGCTTCTGTGGCGGCTCGTCCACGGCGGGAGGCTGCTCAGCCGGCTCGGCCTTCTTGACACGCGGCTTGGTGACGCGCGGCTTCTTTTCCGGCGCGGGCGCGGCCTCGACGGCGGGCGCCGCGACTTCCGCAGCCTGCGCAACCTCTTCGCTCACCACCTTCTTGGCGCGGGTCGCGCGCTTTTTCGGCGCGGGCGCCTCGGCAGGCGCCGCGGCCGGCGTTTCGGCCGGCGCGGCGGCGCTGGTCGCGGTCTTGCGGGTGCGCTTCTTCACCGGCTTTTCGGTTGCGGCGGCATCAGCCGCGGCAAGCTCGACGTTTTGCTCGTCGTTGGAACTAGTTGGCTTCATTCTTCGAATCTTGATGTTGCGGACCCGGTTCGGCTTCATCTTCCCGCTCTTCGGCCCGCTCGGTGGTGTCGTTGTGCTCGCCTGCCGCTTCGTCGGCGGTCTTGATGGCCTCTGTGCCAGTTACGGCAACGTCTTGTCCAAAAGGTTCTTGCGCTTCTTCGGAAGCGTGTTCACTTTGCGCAGCCTCTTCCCCCGGGGCTGCTGCAGTATCTGTCTGCGCCTCGGGCACATGCCCGGCGGCAGCGTCGTCGGCCGGCGCATCGGCAGCCGCGCTTGCCTCCGCAGTCTCGCTCACCTCGCCCGCCACGTTCTCGGCGGCGCCGGTGCTCATCGCATCTTCTTCGGAAGCCACGGCGACCGGTTCGGCCTCGGATGCCGACTCGCCCGGTTCTTCAGGCGCCGCCTCATCTTCCGCGGACGCCTCGCCCAGTTCAAGCTGACCATCGTCCTGCACCGGCGGCTCCTGAGCCTCGCCTTCGCCTTCCTCCCCTGCCGCACCGGCCAGCGCGGTCACGCCGCCTTCCAGTGCCTGCAGCTCCAGCAGCGCGCCCTGCACCGCGGCTTCGCCGCCGACGTTCTGCAGCGGCGGCAACTCTTCCAGCGAGCTCAGTCCCAGGTCATCCAGGAACTTGCGGGTCGTGGCAAACAGCGCCGGCCGTCCCGGCACGTCGCGATGGCCGATCGACTCGATCCAGCCACGCTCTTCCAGCATCTTGATGGTCTGCGAATTCACCGCGACGCCGCGGATCTCTTCGATGTCGCCGCGCGTCACCGGCTGGCGATAGGCAATGATGGCCAGGGTTTCCAGCGTGGCGCGCGTGTATTTCGGCGGTTTTTCCGGATTCAGGCGTTCGAGATAGACCTTCATCTCCGGACGACTCTGGAAACGCCAGCCGGTGGACAGGCTGACGACCTCCACCCCCTTGTCGGCCCACTCGGTGCGCAGCTCGTCGAGCATCTGCCGGATGATCTCGGCATTGATCTCGCTGGCTTGTTCGCTCTCGGGGTCGGCGTACAGCTTCTTCAGGTCATTGATCGATAAAGGCTCATGCGTGCAAAGCAATGCGGTTTCGAGGACTTTCTTCGCCTCAGCAATATTCATGTACGACTCTTGTGCGTCTTGTTGTTAAACAAAAGTTCGGCTTGTAGCTTGTACTCAGCCCGGCGTGGTTGCGGCCATTCACGGCGCCCCAAGGAGCCGGGTGCGGCAAACCTGCTGCGCTATGCATGATGCGGTGGCGCTGCTTTCCGGTGCCCGATTTTTAGGAGATTGAATGAGCTGGAATTTAAGACCCGGGCAAATCGGCGTCGCGGGGATATCGCGCTTTCGCAAAGCCGTCATGTCGCGGGGTTGCGGACGGCCGATCTGCACCTTTTCAACTACCGGCCTTGCGTCATGGAGCCGTTGTTGCCGCACAGGATGCGGCGGTCGGACGCAAGGCATAAAAGTTACTGCGCGGAGTGTAGCACAAAGATTTCCGGGGTTGGGCGCTGTTGCGGCCCTCAAACAATTATTTGCTGATCTTGTCAGTCCGCCGTCAGTTCGCCGGAGGCACGCCGCCGCGCCTCCTCCTTGAGCCGGGCGGTAAAGTCGGCCACCGCCATGGGCTTGCCAAAATAATAACCCTGTACTTCGTCGCAGCCGTTTTCCCGCAGGAAAGCATGCTGCTCCTCATCCTCCACCCCTTCCGCGATGACCCGCAGGTTAAGGATATGCGCCAGCGAGATCACTGCCTTGACGATGGCTGCACTGTCGGCGTCGCGCGCGATGTCGCGCACGAAGGACTTGTCGATCTTCAGCGCATCCACCGGGAAGCGGCGCAGGTATGACAGGCTGGAGTAGCCGGTGCCGAAATCGTCCACCGAGATCTGCAAGCCCAGGCGCTTCAAGGTATGCAAGGTCGCCACGGTCTTCTCGGCGTCCTTCATGACCACGTTTTCGGTGATTTCCAGCTCCAGCCAGGAGGCCGCTAGGCCGCTCTGTTCCAGCACCCCGGCCACGAAATCCGGCAGCGCCTGGTTCATCTGGCGCGGCGACAGGTTCACTGCCACCGGGATCGGCGGCAAGCCATCCTCCTGCCAGGCCTTGTTCTGGCGGCAGGCGGTACGCAGTACCCATTCACCGATGGGGACGATCAGCCCGGCCTCTTCGGCAAACGGGATGAAGCGGTCCGGCGGCACCATGCCCTGCTCCGGCGACTCCCAGCGGATCAGCGCCTCGGCGCCGATGATGCTGCCGTCCTTCAGGCTCAGCTTGGGCTGGTAGAACAGCTTGAACTCCTCCTGATCGAGCGCGCGGCGCAGGCTGATCAGCATCTCCAGGCGATTGCTGACCTGGGTATCCATCCACGGCGCGAAAAACTGGAAATTATTACGCCCCTGCTCCTTTGCCTTGTACATCGCCGAATCGGCATTCTTGAGCAAAGTCTCCACATCCTTGCCATCCGCCGGATAGCGGCTCACGCCGATGCTGGAGGTGATGTGGAACTCGCGATCCCCCGCCGGCCAGGGACGCGACACCGCCGCCAGGATGCGCTGCATCACTTCGGCGATGCCGGCCTCGCCGCCGGTCTGGTTCTGCAACACCAGCACGAACTCGTCACCGCCCTGGCGCGCCACCATGTCGGTGTCGCGCAGGCAGGATTGCAGGCGCTGCGCCACGGTCTTGAGCAGCTCGTCGCCGACCTGGTGGCCGAGACTGTCGTTGATGAACTTGAACTGGTCGAGATCGACGAAGGCGACCGCGGTCAGCCCGCCGCGCTGACGCGCGATCTCGATCGCCCGCTGCAGGTGGTCGTGCAGCATGTTGCGGTTGGGCAGCCCGGTCAGCGCGTCGTGCGTGGCCTGGTGGCGCATCTCGGCCTCGTAGAGCTTGCGCTCGGTGATGGCTTCCACTGTGCCTTCGTAGCAGCTCAGGTGGCCGGCGTCGTCATAGACGGCGCGCGCGTTTTCCGAGATCCAGATGATGTCGCCGTCGCGCCGATAGACGCGCGACTCGAAATTCGACACCGAGCCGCGTTCCTCCATCAGGCGCATGAACTCGACGCGGCGATCGGGCTCGACGTAAAGCTGGTGGCTGATGTCGCGCAAGCCGACGATCAGGTCTTCCGGCGAGCGGTAACCGTAGATGCGCGCCAGCGCCGGATTGACGGCGATATAGGTGCCGTCGGGCGTGGTCTGGAACACGCCTTCGATGGCGTTCTCGAAGATGCTGCGATAACGCCGCTCCGCCTCTTGCAGCGCCTGCGCCGCCTCCTTGCGCTCGGTCACGTCCTGCATGAATCCTTCCAGCGCCTCGACCTTGCCCGTCGCATTGTAGATTCCCACGCCGCGGCCCCAGACCCAGCGCGGCGCGCCGTCGGCGCGCACGATGCGGTATTCGATGTCGATGCGACGCTTGCTGCGCAAGCAATCGGCCACATGGGCGCGCACCATCTGGCGGTCCTCGGGATGGATCAGCTCCAGAAACGACAGACGCTGGTTCAACAGCAGGTCTTCCGGGAGATAGCCGGTCAGCGCCAGGCAACCCTCGCTGACGAATTCCATGGTCCACTGTCCGTCATCGCGGCAGCGATAGACCACGCCGTCCAGGTTGGCGAGCAAGGTCTCCAGCAGGCGCGGCGAGCGCGAAATGGCGACAACGGGCGAATCTTGGCCGCACATGGCCGATGAAGCTGCTGTTTTCATAAAGACATCGCGTGTCTCGCCCCGCTGCGAAGTGTGTAGGTAGGTGATGTAGGCGTGGCTCGGCCGCCCTATCCCCAGGACGGCGCCCTTTATGCTTCGTCTAAGCAATAAGGATGCCATTGGCGCAAAAACGAGCTTGCACGCCGCCGTGCGCATCCCGTCCGGGTAAATCGAGCGGAAAGACCCTTCAGTTCGTCCCACACCCCGGCTCAGCGGCGGCGTTAGAATTCTGCAAACGCCGCCATACGCCCGCAAGCCGGAACGTATCGGCTCAACAATGACAACAAGCGGACTTTCATCATGTGGGCAAACCGTTATTTCGTGTTCTGGTCGGTCATCATCCTCACCACCGCCCTGCTGCTGCTGGCTGCGGGCCAATACATCAACTGGGGCTGGGCGCTGATTCCCCTGATTTTCTCGGCGATCGGCATCCGCGACCTGATCCAGCGCAAACATGCGGTGTTGCGCAACTATCCGCTGATCGGCCACTTCCGCTTCATGTTCGAATCGATCCGCCCGGAAATCCGCCAGTACTTCTTCGAAGGCGAGATGGATGGCCGCCCGTTCTCGCGCAAGAAGCGCAGCATCGTCTATCAGCGCGCCAAGGCCGACGTCGATAGCCGTCCGTTCGGCACCGAGCTGGACATGCAGCAAGGCGGCCATGAATGGATAGGCCACTCGCTCTCGCCCACCAAGATCGCCAGCCACGATTTCCGCGTGCTGGTCGGTGAAGGCCGCGCCCAGCCGTATTCGATGTCGGTATTCAACGTGTCGGCGATGAGTTTTGGCTCGCTCTCGGCCAATGCCATCATGGCCTTGAACAAGGGCGCCAAGAAGGGCAATTTCGCGCACGACACCGGCGAGGGCTCGGTCTCGGAATACCATCGCGAATTCGGCGGCGACCTGGTGTGGCAGGTGGCGTCCGGCTACTTCGGCTGCCGCAACGCCGACGGCAGTTTCGACGAAGAGAAATTCGCCGTGCAGGCGCAGGCGCCGCAGATCAAGATGATCGAGGTCAAGCTCTCGCAAGGCGCCAAACCCGGCCACGGCGGCGTGCTGCCGGCGGCCAAGATCACGCCGGAAATCTCCGCCACGCGCGGCATCCCGATGGGTATCGACTGCATCTCGCCGGCCGTGCACTCCTCGTTCTCGACGCCGATCGGCCTGCTGGAATTCATCGAGAAGCTGCGCCAGCGCAGCGGCGGCAAGCCGGTGGGCATCAAGATGTGCGTGGGCCACCCGTGGGAATTCTTCGGCATCGCCAAGGCCATGGTGAAGACCGGCATCGTGCCCGACTTCATCACCGTGGATGGCTCGGAAGGCGGCACCGGCGCCGCGCCGCTGGAGTTCGTCGATCACGTCGGCATGCCGTTGCAGGAAGGCTTGCTGATGGTGCACAACACCCTGGTCGGCATCGGCCTGCGCGACAAGGTCAAGATCGGCGCCGGCGGCAAGATCGTCACCGCCTTCGACGTCGCGCGCACGCTGGCGCTGGGCGCGGACTGGTGCAATTCGGCGCGCGGCTTCATGTTCGCGCTGGGCTGCATCCAGTCGCAGAGTTGCCATACAGACCGCTGCCCGACCGGCGTGGCGACCCAGAACGCCAGCCGCGCCCGCGCGCTGGTGGTGCCGGACAAGGCCGAGCGCGTTTATCGCTTCCACCAGAGCACGCTGCACGCGCTGCAGGAACTGGTGCAGGCGGCCGGCCTGCCGCATACCTCGGCGCTGCGTCCGCATCACATTGTCCGGCGCATCAACGATCACGAGATTCAGCTGATGTCCAATGTGCTGAAGTATCTGCAACCCAATGACCTGCTGGATGGCAATTACCGCTATCAGGTCTATGAAAATTCTGGCCGATCGCCCGCGCCGAGAGCTTCCATCCGGAGTTTTGAAGCCCCTCGGCGGCACGCCGAACGGCGTGTCGCATGGACAACAAAAAAGCCCGCATCTGCGGGCTTTTTGCATGCTGCCTAGTGGAGGTTTCGCGCAGATTTGCTGCACCTGCGCGAAGCCTGTCTGCGGCGGGGGATTACTTGCGCTTCATGAAGAAGATGAACTCATGTTCATCGTTCTGCGACTGCTCCAGCAGCGCGTTGCCGGTCTGCTTGGCGAAGGCCTGGAAATCGCGCACGGAACCGGTATCGGTGGCGGTGACCCTGAGCACTTGGCCGCTTGCCATATCGGCCAGGGCTTTCTTGGTCTTCAGGATGGGCAGCGGACAGTTGAGGCCACGCGCATCCAGTTCCCGGTGAAATTCAATGGTGGTCATTACTTCGACTCAAAATGGAACACAACGAAAACGATTTTACTGCAAAGATGCGCCGAGTTGATGCGTCGCACAAGATATGTTGTATTCGGCGCACTAAGCTTGTGCAAAAGCAACTAAATGGTGCTTACCCCAACATTTCCGATGCGGGCTACTTCAGCACTTGAGGCGTGTCGATCGGCGTGCTGGAACCGGCGAATTCCACGTACTGAACCGGCAGCTCGCGCGAGCGCATCCAGTCCGCCACTGCATGGCCGGTGCCGGCCGGCCAGGGGCGCAGATCGGCCGGATCGGAGAGGCGATATTCCACCAGTTCCGGCGACAGCTTGATGACGCCGGTCGCCTTCACGTAATAGGCGATGATCAGTTCGTTCTTGCGAATGAATTCATAGACGCCGATCAGCTCCACGTGCTGCGCGTCGAGATCGGTTTCTTCCTTGAGCTCGCGGGCGATGCCTTGCTCAGGCGTCTCGCCGCGCTCCATGAAACCGGTGATCAGGGCGAAGCGGCCTTCGGCCCAAGCGGCGTTGCGCGCGGTGAGCATCTTGCCGTCGATTTCAACCAGCCCGGCCAGCACCGGCAAGGGGTTGTCCCAATGGGTCCAGTGACCATCGGGGCAGGCCAGGCGAACCTTGCCGGCTTCCCCTTCGTCGGCGCGCAACTCCAGGGAAGTCGCGCAGACCGGGCAAAACTTGAAATCGCTCATCGGGCTCTCCGTGGCCTGTTGATGGGACTGTCGATCAATGCGGATGGATCAGAGCTTGGCGCTCACCCAGTCGGCCACGCCTTGCAGCGCACCCGGCAGACCGGCTGGCTCGGTGCCGCCGGCCTGGGCCATGTCGGGACGGCCGCCGCCCTTGCCGCCGACCTGCTGGGCGACAAAGTTGACCAGCTCGCCGGCCTTGACCTTGGCGGTGGCGTCGGCAGTGACGCCTGCAATCAGGCTGACCTTGCCGTCCTTGACGGAGGCCAGCACGATGGCGGCGGTCTTGAGCTTGTCCTTCAGTTTGTCCATGGTCTCGCGCAGGGTGGCGACGTCGGCGCCTTCCAGCGTCGCGGCCAGCACCTTGATGCCCTTGATGTCGACGGCCTGGGTCACCAGTTCATCGCCCTGGCTGGAAGCCAGCTTGGACTTCAGCGACGCCAGTTCCTTTTCCAGCGCCTTGACCTGATCCTGCACCTGGCCGATGCGCGGCAGCAGTTCTTCCGGCTGGGTCTTGAGCGCGGCGGCCGCTTCGGCCACGCGGGCAGACAGCGACTGCACCAGCGCCAGCGCGCCTTCGCCGGTGACGGCTTCGACGCGGCGGATGCCGGCGGCCACGCCGCCTTCGGACACGATCTTGAACAGGCCGATGTCGCCGGTGCGCTCCACGTGAGTGCCGCCGCACAGCTCGGTCGAGGTGCCGATGGACAGCACGCGCACCTGGTCGCCGTACTTCTCGCCGAACAGCGCCATGGCGCCGGCGGCGATGGCGTCGTCATAGCCCATCAGCTTGGCGCCGGTGGCGATGTTGGCCAGCACTTCACGATTGACGATGTCTTCCACGCGACGGATTTCCTCGGCGGTCATCGGCGCGTTGTGGCTGAAGTCGAAACGGGTCTTGTCGGCGTCCACCAGCGAGCCCTTCTGGGCCACGTGCACGCCCAGTACTTCGCGCAGGGCCTTGTGCATCAGGTGGGTGGCCGAGTGATTGCGCATGGTGCGCGCGCGCTGGCCGGCATCGACCTTGGCTTGCACGGTGTCGCCCACGGCCAGGCTGCCCTGGATCAGTTGGCCATGGTGGCCGAACACGTCGGCCTGGATCTTTTGCGTATCGGCCACGGCGAACAGGCCGCCGGCGGCTTCCAGCGCGCCGGCATCACCGCTCTGGCCGCCGGATTCGGCGTAGAACGGGGTGGTGTCCAGCACCACGATGGCGTCCTGGCCGGCGTCCAGCTTCTGCACCGGGGTGCCGGCGACGTACAGCGCCACCACCTTGGCTTGCTGGGCCAGCGATTCATAGCCGACGAACTTGGTCTTGTCGCCGGTGTACTCGATGGCGGCCGCCATCTTGAACTTGCCGGCGGCGCGCGCGGCGCTCTTCTGGCGTTCCATGGCGGCGTCGAAGCCGGCCTCGTCCAGTTCGACGTTGCGTTCGCGGCAGATGTCGGCGGTCAGGTCCAGCGGGAAGCCGTAGGTGTCGTACAGCGTGAAGGCGGTTTCGCCGTCCAGCTTGCTGGAGTTCGCGGCCAGCGCGGCTTCCAGGATCTTCATGCCGTGTTCCAGCGTCTCGCCGAAGCGTTCTTCTTCCTGCTTCAGGACCATTTCGACGCGTTCGGCGGCTTCCGGCAGTTCCGGATAGGCGGCGCCCATCTGGATCACCAGATCCTTGACCAGCTTGTGGAAGAACGGCTTGGTCTGGCCCAGCTTGTGGCCGTGGCGCAGCGCGCGGCGGATGATGCGGCGCAGGACGTAGCCGCGGCCTTCGTTGCCGGGAATGACGCCGTCAACAATCAGGAAGGAGGTCGCGCGGATGTGATCGGCGATCACGCGCAGCGAGGCATTGCCCAGATCGCTGATGTTGGTTTCGCGCGCGGCCGCCTTGATCAGCGCCTGGAACAGGTCGATTTCATAGTTGCTGTGCACGTGCTGCAGGATCGCGGCCAGGCGCTCCAGGCCCATGCCGGTATCCACGCAAGGCGCCGGCAGCGGGGTCAGCGTGTATTCGCCGGTGGCCGGATCGAGCTGGCGGTCGAACTGCATGAACACGTTGTTCCAGATCTCGATGTAGCGGTCGCCGTCCTGCTCCGGGCTGCCCGGGGGGCCGCCCCAAACGTCCGGGCCGTGGTCGTAGAAGATCTCCGAGCAAGGGCCGCAGGGGCCGGTCTCGGCCATCTGCCAGAAGTTGTCCGAGGCGTAGGGGGCGCCCTTGTTGTCGCCGATGCGCACCACGCGCTCGGGCGGCAGGCCGATTTCCTTGGTCCAGATGTCGTAGGCTTCATCGTCGGTCTGGTAGACGGTCGCCCACAGCTTGTCGGCCGGCAGGCCATAGACCTTGGTCAGCAGTTCCCAGGCCCACTTCAGCGATTCGCGCTTGAAGTAATCGCCGAAGGACCAGTTGCCCAGCATTTCGAAGAAGGTGTGATGGCGGGCGGTGTAGCCCACGTTTTCCAGGTCGTTGTGCTTGCCGCCGGCGCGCAGGCAGCGCTGCACCGACGCGGCGCGCACGTAATTGCGCTTGTCGGTGCCGAGGAACACGTCCTTGAACTGAACCATGCCGGAGTTGGTGAACAGCAGGGTCGGATCGTTGCCCGGAACCAGGCTGGAAGACCGGACGATGGTGTGTCCTTGGGATTCAAAGAATTTCAGAAACTTGTCGCGAATTTCGGCTGAGTTCATGTTCGAAGGCTGGGTAATAGACCTGGAAAGTCCTGATGATAGACGGTGCAAAAAAACCGGTGCAAAAAACGATTGCGAACCGACGATTATACGTGATACTGCCCCGGACAAGCAGCCGCCGGGCAAGCGCCGGGAGGTTGCCCGACAGACATCCCGCCCGGCCCGTCGCAAGCGCCCCATGGAACCGCCGATGGCTGTGGCGCGCCGCGTTCCGCTGTCCCCGGCAGGCGGGGCGAAAAAAAACCCGCCGGAAACCTCGACGGGTTCCAGCGGGTTACAGGTTCGGCTGTTCCGGCGCTGCGCGATCCCCTGCGCGCCCGGCCCTTAACAGTATCAGCCGCCCCTTCCGGTAAATCCTTGCGGCCGCCGGCTGAACCGGCGGCGAGTTGATCCTGCGATCAGGCGCCCTTGTTGATGGGCATGGCCGGAGCCGCCTTCTTGGCGTGCTTCTTATGCTTCTTGTGCTTCTTCGCCTTCTTGGCGTGCTTCTTGTGCTTCGGCGCCGGCTTGGCGGCCGGGGCTTCGGCTGCAGGAGCCGGCGCCGGTGCGGGCTGGGCCATGACCGGCATGGCGAAGGCGGCGACGAGTACGGCGGCCAGCAGTTTGTTGATCTTCATCGTTTTCCTCTATCTCTCAGTGTTGTGTGCTCCACAAGTCCACCGGCGCGCTCTCTTTCGCCGGCCTTGTGCATCCTTAACGCGTTTTATTTGCGGCACGTTGACAGCGCCTTCGTCCCTCCTCGGGCGCCATGCAAGCCACATCGAGATCATAGCCAGCGCGGCCGGATTCAGTCCTCGGGTTAGAGCGACATTTGCCGCTCAATTCGATGCCGCATCGGTCGCATGCCTCACCAGGCATCGGCCGCGATCAGATCGATGCGGTCGGTGCAGAAAGCATCCACGCCCCATTCCTTGATCTGCGCGGCGCGCGCGGCATCGTTGACGGTGTAGCAGAACAAGCCGTAGCCGGCCGCCTTGACCTGGCCCGCCAACTCCGGCGTGAGGTTCTTGTGGCTGGTGTGCAGGGCCACCGCCTGCAACTGCTCCAGGTGCGCTTGCCAGTCGGCCGGGATGACATCGACCAGGAAGCCGCGCGGCAGATCCGGCGCCGCCTCCCTGGCCGCCATCAGCGCTTCGAAGGAGAACGACGACAGCACCGGCAGCGTGGCCGCCTGCGCGCCGGCGGGATTGTCGCGCAGCGCTTCCAGCGCCGCCGTGAAGCGCCGGCCGACCGCCAGCGCGGCCAGCTCGCCGGTGCGGCGTGCCTGCTCCGGAGCACCGGGCTTGATCTCGACGTTCATCCAGATGCCATGCTCCAGGCAGAAATCCAGCCCCTGCTCCAGCGTACAGATGCGCTCGCCGGCAAAGGAGGCATTGAGCCAGGCGCCCGCTTCCAGGTCGCGCAGCTGCGCCCAGTCGGTCTCGGCGATCTGTCCTTCGCCGGGCAGGGTGCGGCCGCGCTTGGGGTCATGCATCAGGATGGGCACTTCGTCGCGCGTGAGCATGACGTCGAATTCCGCCGCCCGGTAGCCGAACTGCAAGCCGGTGCGGAAGCCCGCCAGCGTGTTTTCAGGGGCCAGCGTACCGCCGCCGCGATGGGCGAGCACCTTGGGATAGGGCCACATGGTGATTCTCCGTGTTGTGGGATGGGTAAATGAAGAGGCCGACCGGCGCATAAGGTAGAGCAGATCGCGCCGCGCTTCAAGCGCTTCGCGCCGCGGCGGGCGCATTTCGTCGCAGCGCGCTGGCACCGCTCCCGACAGCAGCGCATGCTGGCCCTGATTCCCGGATGTTCCGGCCCCCAGCCCAGCGAGCCCGCCATGCACGAAACCGATCCATCCTCCGCCCTCCCCGGCTACGCCGACGCCCGTCGCCGCGTCGAGCGCAAATGGGGCTTCCTGCGTCATTTGTGCATCTACCTGCTGGTCAACGCCGGCCTGGTCACGCTCAACCTGATGACCTCGCATCGCGTCTGGTGGAGCCTGGGGCCTCTGCTCGGCTGGGGAATCGGAGTACTATTTCACGCCCTGGGAGTTTTCGGGCGCTTTCCCGCCGGCTGGAAGCAGGCGATGATAGCGCGCGAACTGCGCCGCCGCTGAACGGCGGCGCGCCCTCCCGGCGCTTTTGTCCGCTTCGCCATCCGAGAAAGAATGAATCAACGAGATACCTCCGTCCCGCCGCGCCTGGCCCTGCTGCTGCGCGAACTGGCGCAATCGCTGCTGCCCACCCTGGTCATCAATCTGGCGTGCGCGCTGGCGGTCACCTATCTGATGCGCATCGGCGGCGGCTTCTACGAAAACCTGCAGGTCGCGATGTGCATCGGTATCCTGGCGATGGTGCTGATCAACGGTGCGCGCCTGCTGATCTGGGGCAACGGCGAACCCAACAAGCCGGGCTTCGCGGCGCTGCTGGTGATGCTGGCACCGCTGTCGGTGCTGCTGGGGCGCCTGCTGGCCAGCTACCTGATGGGACAGCCGGTGCAATCGCTGCTGCCCGAGCGCAGCGACAACATCATCGGCGTGATCGTGCTGACCTTCCTGGCCTGCTTCGGCGCCACCTTGTTTTTCTGGAACCGCCAGAAGATGGCGGCCCTGCAAGCCCACGCCAGCCAGGTCGAGAAACAGGCCGCGCAGGCGCAGTTGCAGATGCTGCAGGCGCAGATCGAACCGCACATGCTGTTCAACACGCTGGCCACGCTGCAGACGCTGATCGCCGCCGAGCCGCTGCGCGCCCAGCAGATGCTGGATCAACTGGTGCAATACCTGCGCACCACGCTGTCCGCCTCGCGCGCCGACAGCACCTCGCTGCAAAAGGAATTCGACCTGATCAAGGCCTACCTCGGCCTGATGTCGCTGCGCATGGGCATGCGCCTGTCGTACACGCTGCAACTGCCGGAGAGCCTGGGTCGCCTGCGCCTGGCGCCGATGCTCTTGCAGCCGCTGGTGGAAAACGCCATCAAGCATGGCCTGGAGCCCAAGGTGGACGGTGGTAACTGCACCGTGCGCGCCGCCGTTCACAACGACATGCTGGTGCTGAGCGTCTTCGATACCGGCGTCGGCCTGCCAACCGTCGTGAGCTTCAACAAACCCTCCCCCAAGGCGGAGATGGAGGCGATGACGGGCAAGAAGGAACCGGAGATCGGCATGCACTTCGGCCTGGAAAACATCCGCGAGCGCCTCGCCACGTTATATGGCCCGCTGGCCGAACTGATCATCACTCACAACGTGCCGGCCGGTGCAATGGCGCAGATCACCATTCCGCTCAAGGCGCTCAAGGCAGCGCACCGCCCGGCCAAGAGCGGCCGCATTATCGATCGCTGAGCGCGGTCTGCACAGGAGCCGGCATGTCCCATCCCACCGCACTGATCGCCGAAGACGAACCGCTGTTGGCCAACGCGCTGCGCCTGGCCCTGCAGCGCACTTGGCCGGAACTGGATGAGCCGCGCCTGGCCGCCAACGGCATCGAGGCGCTGGACATGGCCCTGGCGCAGTTGCCCGACGTACTGTTCCTGGACATCAAGATGCCCGGCCGCAGCGGCCTCGACGTGGCGCGCGAATTGGCGGAAGAATGGCCGGCGGCACGCCCCTTCCCGCTGATCGTGTTCGTGACGGCCTATGACAACCACGCGCTGGAAGCCTTCGAGCGCGCCGCCGTCGATTATCTGCTCAAACCGGTCAACGACGCCCGCCTGGCAACCACCGTCCAGCGCCTGCGCTCCCTGCTGGAGCAACGCGCGGGCACGAGCCAGGACGAGCATCTGGAACGCGCATTGTCGCAACTGCGCAAGCTGGCGGCGCCCGATGATGACGCACGTCCGGCCGCCCGACTCGACATCATCCGCGCCGCCGTCGGCAATCAGGTACGCCTGATCCCGGTCGGCGACGTGCTGTATTTCGAAGCCACCGACAAGTACGTCAACGTGGTCACCGCCGAAGGCGAGGCACTCATCCGCACCAGCCTGCGCGAGCTGATCCCGCAGCTCGATGCGCAGCAGTTCTGGCAGGTGCACCGCGGCACCGTGGTGCAGGTGCGCCATGTCCAAGCGGCGGTGCGCGACGACGCCGGCAAGATCTCGTTGATCCTGCGCAACCGTCCCGAAAAGCTGGCCGTGAGCCGGCTGTTCGCCCATCTCTTCAAGCAGATGTAGCAGACACAAAAAACCGCGCCGCGGCGAGCGCCGGCGCGGTTGTCTTCATTTCCTTTGGCCAATCAGGCCGGCCTGGCCACCATCAGCCAGGCGGCAACCAGCGGCAGCAAGGTCGCCAGCGATCCCGCCCATGCCCACACCAGCGCCAGCCGCCGGTAAGCGGCGGGAATGACCGCGTGCGGCGGCAGAGGCTGGAGCAGGCGCGCCTGCTGGCGTTGCACGGGAACCAGCACCGCCAGCCACAGCAGGCCGGTGGCGAGGAACAAGCCATAGGCGGTGCGCAGCCAGAAGCTGCCGGTGACGCCGCCGAACGCCGGGGCCATGGCGTGGCCGGCCCCGGCCAGCAAGACGATGCCACCGGCGGTGAACACCACGTCGGCCCAATTGGTCACGCGCACCGCGAAGCGGATCACGTCGAGATTGCCGCTGCGGTCGGCCAGGGTCTTCCAGAAGGCGGTGACGATGATGTTGCCGAGCAAGAGCACGGCACCCAGCAGATGGATGGCTTTCAGGGTGGTCGGGGACATGGGCGCCTCTGGGCGGAAATGATATCGCCGCCACTATGGCGCCATCCCCGCTGCCCGGCCAGCGCCTTGCGACGAAGCGCCCGCCGCATGCCGCAAAACGCAGACGGCGGCGACCGGGATGCCGGTTGCCGCCGTCCGGGAATCGTCGAGCGCGCAGGATATTGTCGTCAGGACATCATCCGCCCGCCCCGCATTCATCGCCCGTAGTAATAGCCCGGGCCGGGGCCGTAATACGGACGATAGTAGTGCGGATGCGGCGGGCCGGCCGGCACCACCACGCAAGCAGACAAGGTCGCCGCCGCCACGCCCGCGGCCACCAGCAATTTGATCAGTCGTTTCATGTTGCCCTCCTGGGTCTGTATCAGCTATCCGGCCCGACAAGTTGCCAAGCCACGTTGGCAGATTGCCAGCCGGCGACCATGACAGGTAATTCGCAGCCGTATCATGTGTAACAAGAAGGCCGGCCCCGGCCACGACCGCATTGCCCCATGGGTGCATTGACGCCGGGCAAATTTTCTCGGCCCCGCAGGGGCAAAGCCCGATCAAGCCGGGCACGTGCGGTAGAATGCTTGCCATCTGTATAAATAGGCATTCTCCCGATTCATCTCATGAGCAACGAACTGAAAAACGGACACACACCTGCGCCCTCCACCAATTTCCTGCGCGGCATCATCGAGGCCGACCTGGTCTCCGGCACCTATGCCGAGCGCAACAACCAGGATGGCCAGGCGCTGCCGCAGGTGATCACCCGTTTTCCGCCCGAGCCCAACGGCTACCTGCACATCGGCCATGCCAAGTCGATCTGCCTGAATTTCGGCCTGGCCGCCGACTACGCCGGCCGCTGCCACATGCGCTTCGACGACACCAATCCGGAGAAGGAAGAGCAGGAATACGTCGATACCATCCTCGACTCGGTCAAGTGGCTGGGCTTCTCGTGGGAGCATGAGGGCAAGCCGCACCTGTACTACGCCAGCAACTACTTCGACACCATGTACGCCGGCGCCCAGGCGCTGATCCGCAAGGGTCTGGCCTACGTGGACGAGCAGAATGCCGAGCAGATGCGCGAAAACCGCGGCACCCTGACCGAAGCCGGCAAGAACTCGCCCTGGCGCGACCGCCCGGCCGAGGAGTCGCTGCGCCTGTTCGAGGAAATGCGCGACGGCAAGCATCCGGACGGCTCCATGATCCTGCGCGCCAAGATCGACATGGCCAGCCCCAACATGAACCTGCGCGATCCGGCCATCTACCGTATCCGCCACGCCACCCATCACAACACCGGCGACAAATGGTGCGTGTATCCGATGTACACCTTCGCGCATCCGATCGAAGATGCGCTGGAAAACATCTCGCACTCCATCTGCACGCTGGAATTCGAAGACCAGCGCCCGTTCTACGACTGGCTGCTGGAACAGTTGGCCGCCGAAGGCCTGTTCAAGAAGCCGCTGCCGCACCAGTACGAATTCGCGCGCCTGAACCTGACCTACATCATCACCAGCAAGCGCAAGCTGTGCCAGCTAGTGGACGAAAAGATCGTGTCCGGCTGGGACGATCCGCGCATGCCGACCATCGTCGGCCTGCGCCGCCGCGGCTACACGCCGGAGGCGATCCGCCTGATGTGCGACCGCACCGGCGCCTCCAAGAACAACAGCTGGATCGACTTCAGCGTGCTGGAAGGCGCGCTGCGCGAAGATCTCGATCCCAAGGCGCCGCGCGCCGTGGCCGTGCTGCGTCCGCTGAAGCTGATCATCGACAACTTCCCGGAAGGCCAGAGCATCGACTGCAGCGCGCCGGTCTATCCGCCCGCCCATCCCGAACACGACACCGCGCATCGCCACTTCCCGATCACCAAGGAACTGTGGATCGAGCGCGAAGACTTCATGGAAGAGCCGACCAAGGGTTACTTCCGCCTGTTCCCGGGCAACAAGGTGCGCCTGCGCTACGGCTACGTGGTCGAATGCACCGGCTGCGACAAGGATGAGAACGGCAACGTCGTCGCCGTCCACTGCAACTACTTCGAAGACAGCAAGAGCGGCACCGAAGGCAGCTCGAACTACAAGGTCAAGGGCAACTTGCACTGGGTCAGCGCCGAGCACGCCCTGGCCACCGAAGTGCGCCTGTACGACCGCCTGTTCTCGGATCCGCATCCGGACGCCGGCGGCAAGGATTTCCTGGCCGCGCTGAATCCGAACTCCAAGGAAGTCATCACCGCCTACCTGGAGCCGACCTTGAAGAGCGCCAAGCCGGGCGAGATCTACCAGTTCGAACGCCACGGCTACTTCGTCGCCGACCGCGTCGATTCCACCGACGGCAAGCCGGTGTTCAACCGCGCGGTCACGCTCAAGGACAGCTGGGGCAAGTAAGCGGAAACAGCAGGAAAAGACGGGGAAAGCGGCCGCAAGGCCGACACGGGCGGCGCACTGCGCACGTCGTCCGGCGCCGCGGCAGGACGCGGCGACGCATACACGCAGGCAAGCAAGAGGGGAACGCTCATGTTCGAGCAGATCAAGATCCAGCGCATGTCGATGACCACCATCTACAAGCTGCTGGCCATCGGCACCACGTTTTCGCTGGTGCCGTTTTCGGTGCTGATGGGGGTGCTGTCGCTCTTCGGCGCCCAGACCATCACCTGGGACGGCAAGCACCTGATCGGCTATGACGGGCTGATCGCCTCGCCCTTCATCGGCCTGTTCCTGTCGGCCTTCATCACGCTGTTCCTGGGCACGCTGTGCACCATCGGACTGTGGCTGTATTCGCTGTGGCGCCCGCTGTCGCTGCGCGTGGAGCCTGTGGATAATCTGGACATCGACCGCCTGATCCGTGAAAGCGAAGAGGCCATGGCCGGCCGCGAGTAAGTCTCCCGGCCTTGCCGGGCCGGCGCCCTCCGGCGGGCCCTGCTCAGAATATCTTCATCCACCTGAGGAAGGCCACGGTCGCCACGCCCAGGCCGCCCATCACTCCCATCACGATCCAGAACGAGGCCTCGTCATGCAGGCCCGGCAGCCCCGCCACGTTCATCCCGAAAATCCCCGACACCAGCGTGGCCGGCATCAGCAATGCGGTCAGGATCGACAGCGCCATCAGGTTGCGGTTCATCTGCTCGGACATCTGCGAGGCGATTTCTTCCTGCAGCAGCTTGGCGCGTTCGTACACCGCCTCCACCGTGGAATGCAGCTCGTTGAGTTCGTCCAGCGCGTGGGTCAGGTCTTCCATCGCCTCCAGCGGCACCCACGACGGGCGCAGGCGGTTGAACTGCGCCAGGATGCGGCGCTCCGGCGCAATGTAGCGGCGCAGCTCGGCCAACTGGCGGCGGATGCCGGACAGCTCGCTACGGTCTTCCGCACGGCGATCCGACAGCACCGAGAATTCGATGTCGTCCACCTTGTCGTTGAGCTTGTCCAGGCGCGCATTGAAGCCGTCGGCCAGACAACGCAGCAGCTCGGCGAACAAGTCCATGGGATTGTCGAACTCGCCGCCGTCCAGCACCTTCTGTCGCAGCATGTTGGTCGAGATCAGCGGCTGGGTGCGCAGCGTCAGCAGGCGCGTGCGGTCCAGGTAGAAATGCAGCGCCCCCTTCTCGGTGCCGGTGTCGCCGATCTCCATCTTCATGTCGGTCAGCGTGCCATAGACGCCATCGGGCGTGGCATGCAAGCCGGGATGGGTGTCGCTGCTGAGCAGAAATTCCGTGATGTATTCGGGGATGCCGCTGTGATGCTCCATCCAGTGCTGGATCTTCACATCCGCGGTTTTCACGTGCAGCCAGGTGAACGAGGGCGCGGTCGGACGATAATCGATCACGTCGTTCCATTTCATCTGGTTGGCGCGGCTTTCCTCGAAGCGGAAGGCGCAGATGAATCCGGCCGGCTCGTAGAGCAGATGCAAGGCTTGCGTGGTTTCCGGCGGATTATGCATAAGCGGCCAAGGCGGATTTGGAAGGACGAGGCATTCTAACGGCCGACTTTGACAAATTTGTGACAGAGCCGTTACGCCGGCCACCCGCCTGAACTTTTCCCGCCTTGCGCCGCTCGCATCCTTGGCGGGGCCGGAAGGATGACTCATCCACCCCAGCCGACCACAACGGAACAGGAGAAAAACATGATCATCGGATCGGGATAGGGGCGGCCAGAACCTGGCCGATCCCCTCCCACTGATCTTGCCCCTGATTGACGGACACCTATCTAAGCGACATTGGCCAGCTCGTACTGCTCTGGGCTGAGGTAGCCCAGGGTCGAGTGCAGCCGGATCCGATTGTAGTCAACCTCAATGTAGTCAAACACATGAGCCTTGGCCTGC
>WNDX01000032.1 GCA_009914615.1 Herbaspirillum frisingense | reverse complement strand
TCGCAACAGTGCCTGCTGCCTGAACTCCAGGCTGAACTCCTGCCCCTTTCTGCCTGCCTTGCTCTTGGTCATCGTCCACCTCCTATTGCGATAGTTAATCGCTTATAGGGGTGTCCGTGAAACGGGGGCAAGATCAAATCGCCGGATCCGGCAATGGGCCGGCGATTTTTTTTGTCCGTGCGACAGGCGCCGTCGAGCTCGGCGCATGCCGCATGCCGCATGGGACAGGGGATTGCGGCAGAGTCAGCAGGGCTGTTTTGTTGTTCGCTTCATATCGTTTTGATTGTTTCTGGGAACTAAATCCGGCTCTTAAGATCGGCAAGTTATGAATTCAAATTCCTACATTGCTGGACATCATTAAGCGATTGCGTTAAACTATCGTTTGTCCTCGCGACATAATTTGTTCAACAACGACTCTCAGCAGTTTCTGATCCGTTCGCGGATTGTCCAAATTTCCGGCTGGCAGCGCGATTGTCTCCACGACGATCCCATCCCTGTCCGGTATGCATCATGCCGAAGCTTTCTTCGGTTTCATCGCTGCCTGGCAGCTTTCGGTTCGCATCCAAATGATTCGCCCTTGAAGGGCAAGCGAACCACGCACAATCGATCTTACAACCCGTCGTCGCGGCGTCATGTCGCGCCGGCTATACCAACAAGGGGGTAACATGACACGTGTTCGTCACGTCTTCGCCGGCGCGCTGGGTGTTGCGCTGGTCATCGCAGGCCTGGTCTGGTGGATCGGCCCTGACGTCATCCAGAAGTACCGGGGCGACCTGGTCTATTACACCGGCAAGCATCTGCAACTGGTGTTCTGTTCGATGGCGCTGGCGCTGCTGGCCGGCATCCCGGCCGGGGTCGCGCTGTCGCGGCCGTCGGCCCAGCGCACCGCCGAGTCCTTCATCCAGATCTTCAACATCGGCAACACCATCCCGTCGATCGCGGTGCTGGCCCTGGCGCTGGCCTTCTTCGGCATCGGCAACTGGCCGACCATCCTGGCCTTGTGGCTGGCCTCGCTCTTGCCCATCGTGCGCAATACCTACGAGGGCCTGAAGAACGTGCCGGCCTCCCTGAAGGAAGCGGCGCGCGGCATCGGCATGAAGCCGCACCAGATCCTGTTCCGGGTGGAATTGCCCAATGCGCTGCCCATCATCGTGGGCGGCGTGCGCACCGCGCTGGCGATCAACGTCGGCACCGCGCCGCTGTCGATGCTGATCGGCGGCGAAAGCCTGGGCGGCCTGATCTTCCCCGGCATCTATCTCAACAACCACGGCCAACTGCTGCTGGGCGCGGCCGCCACCGCACTGCTGGCGCTGGCGCTGGATGCGCTGGTGACCACGCTCTCCGGCATCTACCTGGCGCGCCGTGGCCTGCGGGCCTGAACTTTCTTACGTCCGGACATCCGGGCATCGCTCCGGCCTGTTTCATCACAAGAATGGCCGTACGCCGCCCGCGCGGCGAAACGGCAGAGAGGAAAGCATGACATCCAAGACCATCGCAAAATACATCGCCTGTGCGCTCGCCATGGGGCTGGCCATGTTCGGCGCCGCCCGGGCGCAGGCGCAGAACCTTGTCGTCGGCGGCAAGAACTTCACCGAGCAACTGATCCTGTCCGACATGACCGCGCAATACCTGCGCGCCAAGGGCTACGACACCGAACTGAAGAACGGGCTGGGCACCACGCTGATGCGCTCGGCGCTGGAGAGCGGCCAGCTCGACATCGTCTGGGATTACACCGGCACCGCGCTGATCGTCTATAACCACATCGAAGACAAGCTCGATCCGGACCAGATCTACGACAAGGTCAAGGAGCTGGACGCCAAGCGCGGCCTGGCCTGGCTGAACGAATCGGCGCTCAACAACACCTATGCCTTCGCCATGCCGCAAAAGCTGGCCGAGCAATACGGCATCAATACGCTGCAAGACCTGGCCAAGCGCATCAACGCCGATGACAAGGAGGGGGGCAAGCCGCACCTGATGGGCGTGGACTACGAATTCGCCTCGCGTCCCGACGGCCTGGGGCCGATGCAGGAGCTGTATGGCTTCCGGCTGGAACGCGGCGAGGTCAAGCAGATGGATCCGGGCCTGGTCTATACGGCGCTGAAGAACGAGCAGTTGTTCGCGGGCCTGACCTATGCCTCGGACGGCCGCATCAAAGGCTTCGACCTGAAGCTGCTGGAAGACGACAAGGGTTACTTCGCGGCCTACAAGGCCACCCCGGTGGTGCGCCAGGACATCCTCGACAAGAATCCGCAACTGGCCGGACAACTCAATGCGCTGGCCGCCAAGATCGATACCGCGACGATGACCGAGCTCAACAAGCGCGTCGATATCGACCAGGAGCCGGTGGGCAAGGTGGCCGCCGACTTCCTCAAAGAATCCGGATTGATCTGAGGAGGGCGGCACATGGACATCATTCAATATCTCCAGTCCGACTGGCGCATCATCCTCGAACTGACGCTGCAGCACCTGAAATTGGTGGGCATCGCGGTCAGCCTGGCGATCGTCATCGGCGTGCCGCTGGGCATCCTGATCGTGCGCCTGCGCTGGCTGGCCGGCCCGCTGCTGGGCCTGGCCACGGTGGTGCTGACGCTGCCGTCGATCGCGCTGTTCGGCCTGATGATCCCGGTGTTTTCGCAATTCGGCGAAGGCATCGGCCCCTTGCCGGCAATCACCGCGGTCTTCCTGTATTCGCTGCTGCCCATCATGCGCAATACCTACCTGGCGCTGGACAGCATCGAAGCCGGCATCAAGGAGGCCGGCATCGGCATCGGCATGACTTTCTGGCAGCGCCTGCGCATGGTGGATCTGCCGCTGGCGGTGCCGGTCATCCTGGGCGGCGTGCGTACCGCCGTGGTGATGAACATCGGCGTGATGGCGATCGCCGCGGTGATCGGCGCCGGCGGGCTGGGCGTGCTGATCCTGCATGCCATCAGCCAGAGCAACATGCAAAAACTCGTGGTCGGCGCAGTGATGATCAGCGTGCTCGCGATCATCGCCGACTCCCTGCTGCAGCGACTGCAGAAAATCCTGACACCCAAAGGAGTGCAAAAATGATCGAACTGGACCAACTGAGCAAGACCTACACCCAAAAGGATGGCAATCAGGTCAAGGCGGTGGATGCCGTCAGCCTGAAAGTGGCGGAAGGCGAGATCTGCGTTTTCCTCGGCCCCTCGGGCTGCGGCAAGACCACCACCCTGAAGATGATCAACCGCCTGATCCGCCCGACCTCCGGCCGCGTGCTGCTCAACGGCGCCGACACCACCGGCATCGATGAAGTCGAACTGCGCCGTCACATCGGCTACGTGATCCAGCAGATCGGCCTGTTCCCCAACATGACCATCGAGGAAAACATCACCATCGTCCCGCGCCTGCTGGGTTGGGACAAGAAGCGCTGCCACGAGCGCGCGACCGAACTGATGGCGATGGTGGCGCTGGATCCGAAGAAATTCCTGAAGCGCTATCCGCGCGAACTGTCCGGCGGCCAGCAGCAGCGTATCGGCGTGATCCGCGCGCTGGCGGCCGATGCCCCGGTGCTGCTGATGGACGAGCCGTTCGGCGCGGTCGATCCGATCAACCGCGAATCGATCCAGAACGAGTTCTTCCAGATGCAGCGCCAGTTGAACAAGACCGTGATCATGGTCAGCCACGACATCGACGAAGCCATCAAGCTGGGCGACAAGGTGGCCGTGTTCCGCGCCGGCAAGCTGGTGCAGTTCGACAATCCCGACACCTTGCTGGCCCGTCCCAAGGATGAATTCGTGGGCGCTTTCGTGGGCCAGGATCACACGCTCAAGCGCCTGCTGCTGGTGCGCGCCGGCGAGGCCGCGACCACTCCGGCCACCGCGCGTCCGGACGTGTCGTGCGATCAGGCGCTGGCCCTGATGGATGACCAGGATGCGCGCTACCTGACCATCACCGACGCCGACAATCGGGCGCTGGGCTACCTGACTCGCCGCGACGTGCGCGGCAATGCCGGCGTGGCCGAGGAGAAGGTGCGCCCGTTCACCATGAACGCCGCGCCGGACGAAAACCTGCGCGTGGTGCTGTCCAAGATGTACAAGCACAGCACCAGCTGGATGCCGGTGATCGATGCCGACGGCAGCTACGTGGGCGAGGTCACGCAGGACTCCATCGCCAGCTACCTGAGCTCGGGCAAGTCGCGCGGCATGGCGCTGGCGGCATAAGGTCGGCATAAGGTCGCATCAGTGCGGCGCGTACCGATATCGGGTACGGCGAACGGAAAAAGGGCAATGCATGCGCATTGCCCTTTTTCTTGTGTGGCGCCCCGTTTGTCGTCCGTTTCTTTTAGAGCCTGTTTATGATCTCGCCGGGAGTCGGTCAAATGTCATTTCAGGATGGAATGCAAGGCGCAAAACACAGCCGGGCCGGTTGGCCCGGCGAGGCTTTGCAACGCCGCAGTCCGCCTGAAAGGGCATTTGAACGGCCCCGAGCGAGATCATAAACAGGCTCTTAGAGCTGCACCGACTTCAGGTCCTCCGGAAACGAAGCCACGATCGGTTCGTCCGCGCTGTTGCGGTTCGTGACCACGCTGATGCCGACCTCATAGGACAGCTTGGCCCGGTTGAGTGCGCGCATCTGGCCGCGCGCCACGTATTCGCGGCCCATCTCGTCGGGCAGGTAGCCCAGGTGCTGGCCGGAGAGGATGAGGATGGACATGGCTTCCATGTTGCCCGTCACCGCCATGATGTTGCGCCGGTGGATGGGCACGTGGCCGGGCGGCACCGGGTAGTCGCGCCAGGCCCAGGCGTGGGAGGCGGCTTCTTCCGGTTCGATGTCGCCCTCCTGGCCGAACAGCGGATGGGGTGGGGCGCAGTAGGCGACTTGCCGTTCCAGCATCAGTTGCGTGTATTGCAGCGCGGTGACGCGGCGCCAGAAATAGCCGATGGCGATCTGGATGCTGCCGTTGAGCAGCATTTCTTCCAGCTCGCTGGGCGTGCGCACCAGCAATTCGATGCGCACCGCCTCGTCGCGCTGGCGGAAGCGCCGTATCACTTCGGACAGGCGCGTGTTGTGGTGCGCCGGGGTGTGGCCGATCAGACCGATGGAGAGCGTGCCGACCAGGCGCTTGTCGAGATTGCGCGCTTCCATGCCGAATTCCGAGAGCGCGTCCATCATGCGCCGCGCCGAGTCGGCGAACTTCTCGCCCTTGGCGGTCAGCCGGAAGCCGGCCCGGCCGCGTTCGCACAGGCGAAATCCCAGGCGCGTCTCCAGCGTATTGAGCTGGGCGCTGATGGTGGACTGGCCGACGTTGAGCTTGGCCTGCGCCGCCGACACCCCGTGCGAATCGGCCACGGCGAGGAAGACGCGGATCAGGCGCAGGTCCAGATCGAAGACATTGTTAAGCATGGGCAAGACGGCGCGGCGCGCAAAGACGGGCAATGGCGCCGATTTTTACATTGATGCTGATCGATGTAAACGTCGCCACATCGATATATTTTCGGCAAGGGTGCCTCGCTAGAATGGCTCCATTGCTTACAAAGATACAAGGATGGAGATCGATGGAACATGCACTATATCAGCCCCTGGGCGGCAATGTGATGCCCCGTTTTGGGGGGATCGCCACCATGATGCGGCTTCCTTACGTGGAAAATCCGGCTGGCCTGGACGTGGGATTCGTCGGCGTGCCGCTGGATATCGGCACCTCCAACCGCTCGGGTACGCGTTTCGGTCCGCGTCAGATCCGCACCGAATCGGTGCTGCTGCGGCCTTACAATATGGCGACCCGGGCCGCGCCCTTCGATTCGCTGAAGGTGGCCGACATCGGCGACGTCGCCCTCAATCCCTATAGCCTGCTGGATTCGGTGCGCATGATCGAGGAGGGCTACGACCGCATCTACGCCACCGGCTGCAAGACCATCAGCCTGGGCGGCGACCATACGATGACGCTGCCCATCCTGCGTTCGCTGGCCAAGACCACCGGCCCGGTGGGCCTGATCCACGTCGATGCCCATGCCGACGTCAACGACACCATGAACGGCGAGAAGATCGCCCACGGCACGCCGTTCCGCCGCGCCTTCGAGGAAGGCTTGCTCGATCCCAGGCGGGTGGTGCAGATCGGCCTGCGCGGCACCGGCTACCACGCCGACGACTTCGACTGGTGCCGCGCCCAGGGCTTTCGCGTGGTGCAGGCCGAGGAATGCTGGCACCGGTCGCTGGCGCCGCTGATGGAAGAAGTGCGGGCGCAGATGGGGGACGGCCCGGTCTATCTGACCTTCGACATCGACGGCCTCGACCCGGCCTTTGCGCCCGGCACCGGTACTCCCGAGATCGGCGGCCTGACGGTGCAGCAGGGCATGGAGATCATCCGCGGCTGCAAGGGGTTGAACATCGTTTCCTCGGACGTGGTGGAAGTGTCGCCGCCCTACGACCAGGCGGGCACCACCGCGTTGGTCGCCGCCAACCTGGCATACGAAATGCTGTGCATTTTCCCTGGAGTGAAGTACCGTGCCTGAATACCGGAAAATGCATCGCGCCGCCGGCATGCCGCCGACGGCCACGCAGGTTCTTATTGCTTCGCAACATCCGCCACGACCAGATAACAAGGATCAAGCATGAGTGAGACCCGGCTGTGGGGAGCACGTTTCCGTTCGCCGCCCGACGAGGCTTTGATGAAGCTTTCGCGCGGTGGGCTGGATCATTTCCGCCTGACCCGTTTTGATATCGTTTCCTCGCAGGCCCACGCGCGCGAGCTGCTGCGCGCCGGCGTGCTGGATGCCGCCGAATGCCAGGCCATCGTCGCCAAGCTGGGCGAACTGGACGCCGCCATCGCGCGCGGCGCGGTGACGCCGCTGCCGGCCGACGAGGATGTGCATACCTTCATGGAGCGCGTGCTGGTCGAGGCGCTTGGCGTCACCGGCGCCAAGCTGCGCGCCGGTCGATCGCGCAACGACCAGGCCGCCAACAACCTGAAGCTGTACCTGCGCGAGCAGAGCCGCGTCATCGGCGCCATGCTGCTCGACCTGCAGGATGCGCTGATGCAGCAGGCCGGCCGCCACCTGCATACCCTGGCGCCGGGTTTCACCCACCTGCAGGCGGCGCAGCCGGTGGTGTTCGCGCACCAGTTGCTGGCCCATGCCCAGACCTTCAGCCGCGACTTCTCGCGCTTGCAGGACTGGGACCGCCGCAGCGCCCGCTCACCGCTGGGCGCGGCTGCCATGGCCGGCTCGGCGATCGCGGTGCAGCCGGAGATCTCGGCCGCCGAGCTGGGTTACGACGGCCCCTGTGAAAACTCCATCGACGCCGTCGGCAGCCGCGACCACGTGGCCGAATTCCTGTTCGTGTGCGCCATGCTGGGCACCCATCTGTCGCGCCTGTCGGAAGAAGTCACGCTATGGGTGTCGCGCCAGTTCCGCTGGGTGGACCTGGACGACGCCTTCTCCACCGGCAGTTCCATCATGCCGCAGAAGAAGAACCCCGACATCGCCGAACTCACGCGCGGCCGTTCGGCGCGCCTGATCTCGCTGATGATGGACATGCTGGTGGCGCTCAAGGGGCTGCCGTTCTCCTACAACCGCGACCTGTCGGAAGACAAGTACGCCGCCTTCGAAGCGATCGACGTATTGCACATGGTGCTGCCGGCCATGGCCGGCATGATGCGCACCCTGCGCGTCAATGAAGAACGCATGCGCGCCGATGCCACTCAGGGCTTCACGCTGGCCACCGAAGTGGCGGACTGGCTGTCGCGGCGCGGCGTGCCGTTCGCCCAGGCGCATGAAATCACCGGCGCCATGGTGCGCCGCTGCGAAGACCTGGGCCTGGAATTGCATCAACTGAGCGACGCCGACATGACGGCCATCAGCGAACACCTGAAGCCCGGCGTGCGCGAGGTGCTCACGCCCGAGGCCGCGGTCGCCGCGCGCAGCGGCTACGGCGGCACCGCGCCGCAACAGGTGCAGGCCCAGCTGGAACGGCTGGGCGCCACGGTGGCGCGGCAACGCGCCTGGAGCCAGCAATCGGTATTGCCAGCCGGAGACGCAGCATGAGCAGCACATCTTCCCCATCCCCTTACGCCATCGACCATCTGAAGGTGGTGCCGCGGCGCTTCTACGGCCGCTGGTTTTCCGCCCTGGTGATCCTGCTGTGCCTGGGCTTCATCGCCAACGCCTTCGCCCACGGCCAGATCGAATGGGCGGTGGTGGCGCAGTTCATGACCGCCAAGGTCATCATGCACGGCCTGCTCAACACCATCCTCATGACCATCTATGCGATGGTGGTCGGCATCGTGCTGGGCGTGGTGTTCGCGGTGATGGTGATGTCGCCCAACAAGCTGCTGCATGCGGTGGCGGCGTTCTACATCTGGTTCTTCCGCGGCACGCCGCTGCTGCTGCAGATGCTGCTGTGGTTCAACCTGGCGCTGGTGTTCCCGACCATGGGCATTCCCGGCCTGTTCGAGGCGCGCACGGTGGACGTCATCACGCCCTTCATCGCCAGCCTGCTTGGGCTGGGCATCGGGCAGGGCGCCTATACCGCGGAAGTGGTGCGCGGCGGCATCCTGGCGGTGGACAACGGCCAGACCGAAGCCGCCAAGGCGATCGGCATGACGCGTCTGACCGCGCTGCGCCGCATCGTACTGCCGCAGGCCATGCGCGTGATCATTCCGCCGGTGGGCAATGAAGTGATCAGCATGATCAAGCTGACCTCGGTGGCCAGCGTGATCCAGTTTTCCGAAATCCTGCACAACGCCCAGACCATCTACTTCGCCAATGCGCGCGTGATCGAGCTGCTGATCGTGGCCACGGTGTGGTATCTGGTGGTGGTGACGGTGTTCTCGATCGGTCAGCATTTCCTGGAAAAGGCCTTCTCGCGCGAGCAGCGCCGCGTGGTGCGGCCGCGCTCGGCCATCAAGCGCGTCGCCGGCGAACTGAAAGGGGAACAGCCATGAGCGCGCCCATGATCGTGGCGCACGAAGTACAGAAATACTACGGCGCCTTTCATGCCCTCAAGGGCGTGAACCTGGAAGTGGATGCCGGCGCGGTGACCTGTATCGTCGGGCCGTCGGGCTCCGGCAAGAGCACCTTCCTGCGCTGCATCAACCAGCTGGAGAAGACCGACGGCGGCGCCATCTGGGTCGGCGGCGAGCTGCTCGGCTACCGCCGCCGCGGCGATCAACTGATCGAATTGTCGGACACCGAGATCGCCCGCCAGCGCCTGGCCAGCGGCATGGTGTTCCAGCGCTTCAATCTGTTTGCCCACATGACGGCGCTGCAAAACATCATGGAAGGCCCGGTGGTGGTGCAAAAGCGCCGCCGCGCCGACGTGAAGGAGGAAGCCATGGCGCTGCTGGCGCGGGTGGGGCTGGCCGGCAAGGCCGACGCCTATCCGGCCGAGCTGTCCGGCGGCCAGCAGCAGCGCGTGGCGATCGCCCGCGCGCTGGCCATGAGGCCCAAGCTGATGCTGTTCGACGAGCCGACCTCGGCGCTCGATCCCGAGCTGGTCGGCGAAGTGCTGGCGGTGATGAAGGACCTCGCCAGGAGCGGCATGACCATGATCGTGGTGACGCACGAACTGGGCTTCGCGCGCGAGGTGTCGAACCGCGTGGTGTTCATGGACGGCGGCCAGGTGCTGGAAGCGGGCACGCCCTCCGAAGTGCTGGCGCGGCCGCAGCATCGCCGTACGCAGGAATTCATCGCGGCCATCTTGGCGTGATGCCGTCCGTCATTTGTTTGCAGTCGATTACAACCAGAAAGGGAATCCCGTGAATCTGAAGAACAAGACCTTGTTCGGCCTCGCCGCTTTCGCCATGGCTGCCGCTTCCATCGGCGCCCACGCCGCCGACCTGCCGGAGCGCGTGAAAAAAGCGGGCAAGCTGGTGATCGCATCGCAGGCCAACTATCCGCCGATCGCCTACAAGGATCCCGCCAGCGGCGAGGTGATGGGCCTGGACATCGAACTGGGCGCGGCCATCGCCAAGGAACTGGGCCTCAAGGTGGAGTACCAGGAAACCGCCTTCGCCCAGGTGTTCAGCTCGCTGGCCACCGGCCGCGTCGATATCGCCATGGTCGCCATCAGCGACACGCCGGAGCGCCAGAAGGTGGCCGATTTCATCGACTACATGAAGACCGGCCCGCAGTTCTTCACGCTGCAAGCCAACTCGGCCAAGATCAAGACCATCGCCGACGTCTGCGGCACCAAGGTCGGCGCCAGCCGCAACACCAACTGGCCGGGCCAGATCGCCGGCTGGAGCAAGGACAACTGTGAAGCCAAGGGCAAGCCGGCCATCACCGTGGTCGGCACCGAAGGCTCGGTGGATGCGCGCACCCAGCTCAAGACCGGCCGCATCGACGTAGCGGTGCAGGGCAGCGAAACCCTGCCGTACTTCCAGACCATGGAAGCCAACACCTATGTGCTGCTGGGCCAGCCGCTGTTCGCGCAAGAGACCGGCATCCCGGTCTCCAAGACCGAACCCGCGCTGCGCGATGCGGTGCTGGCGGCCCTGAAGCGCTTGCAGGCCAATGGCACCTACGACAAGCTGCTGGCCAAGTACAAGCTGCAAGGCAGCGCCATGCCGGCCGCCTTGAACCAGGGGAAGTAAGCGCATGGATGCCTTGCGCGACTCTGGCACCGAAGACGCCGCCGCCCGCGCCCTGGGGCTGGACGGCGCGGGCGACGCCGAATGGCGGGCGCGTTGCGAACTGGCCGCGCTGTACCGGCTGCTGGCCCATTTCCGCATGACCGACCTGATCGACACGCACATCTCGGCGCGCGTGCCGGGCCAGGCCGACCAGTTCCTGATCAACCGCTACGGCGTGCTGTTCCACGAGATGCGGGCCTCGGATCTGGTCAAGGTCGATGACGAGGGCCGCGCCCTGCACACCGGCGTCGGTGCACCGCCGGCCCAGCGTGTCAACAAGGCCGGCTTCACGATCCACTCGGCGGTGCACAAAGCGCGTCCCGACCTGCACTGCGTGATCCACACCCATACCACCGCCGGCATCGCGGTGGCGGCGCAGAAAGGCGGTTTGCTGCCGATCAGCCAGCATGCGATGAAGTTCTACGGCAAGCTGGGCTACCACGACTACGAAGGCATCGCGCTCGACCTGGAAGAGCGCGCCCGCCTGGTGGCGGCGCTGGGCACGCACAAGGCCATGATCCTGCGCAACCACGGCCTGCTGGCTGCGGGCGTGACGGTGGCGGATGCCTTCCATGAAATCTATTTCCTGGAGCGCGCCTGCCAGGCGCAGGTGGCGGCGCTGGCCGGCGGGCAGGAACTGAACCTGCCGTCGGAAGCGGTACGCCGGCGCACCGCGGGGCAGTTCGGCAATGACAACGCCAGCGGCATCATCGACCTGGCGTGGCAGGCGGCGTTGCGCTTGCTGGAGGGGGACGGGTATCGCAGCTGAGTACGGCCGGCGGTGGAAATCACTTCACCTACGTCGTTCCGGCGACGGTCGGGCTCCAGTGACGTGATCGGCCGCTGAGTGCAGGACTACCGTTGCAAATGACCCCGGATTCAGATCTTTGCCAAGACAACCGAGGACAACACATCGTCGCCGCAAACAAAGACGCCCGCATCAAGCGATGCGGGCGCTTTCATTTCATGCGCGAAGCAGAATCAGGCCAGCGGCTTGTGCATGAACATCGCCTTGCCGGTTTCGGCCTTCAACTCGTAGCCCTCGAAGCCGCAGGAGCGATACAGCGAGCGCGCCACCGTATTCCCCTCCAGGACTTCCAGCGTCATCTTGCAGCAATCCAGAGCGCGTGCTTCTTCTTCGACGCGGGCGATCAGGCTGCGGGCGATGCCCTGGCCGCGATAGGCCGGCATGACGGCGAGGTCGTGGATGTTGAGCAGCGGCTTGCAGGAGAAGGTGGAGAAACCTTCGATGCAGGTCGCCAGGCCGGCCGGGCGATCGCCGTCGAAGGCAAGGAAGACATGAGCGGTGGGGCGCTTCTTCAGTTCCGCGGCGAGGTTGTCGCGCACGTAGTCCGACAGTTGCTTGCCGCCGCCCATGATGTCGGAAGCATAGGCATTGAGCGTCTCGAACAGCGCCGCGGCGTGGGCCGCGTTGCCGAGGTCAGCCTTGATGATGTCGATACCCATGTCTTCCCTTTCTTATTGTTGAGCCGGATCGGTATTACTTGCCTTGCGAGCGCGGGCCGCCGTGCGTCAGCGCCGACGGCTTGGCGCCGCCCTGGCGCTGCTGGCCCTGGCTGCGCGGCTGGCCGTTGCCCGGCTTGGGGCCGCGATTGCCGCCACCACCGCCGTTGCCTGCATGGCCACCCTGGCTGCGGGCTTGCTGGCTGCGCTGTTGGCCGCCATGGCTATTGTGGCCGTTATTGCCACCACCATTGCCTTGCGGACGCGGCTTGGCCGCCTGGCCGCCCTGGCCTTGTGCCGGCTTGGCGGCTGCACCGTTGCCAGTCGCTGCCGGCTTGCGCGGTGCATTGCGCTGACCGCCACGACCGCCGCCGCCGTTCTGGTGGCGACCCTGACCGCTGCGCAGCTGGATCGGCTGCGGCTTGGCGGTGGGATCGGGTTCGAAGCCGGCGATCACTTCCACCGGGATTTCGCGCTTGATGAAGCGTTCGATGTCGTGCAGCAGGTCGCGCTCGTCCACGCAGACCAGCGACACCGCTTCGCCGGTGGCGCCGGCGCGGCCGGTACGGCCGATGCGGTGTACGTAGTCTTCCGGCACGTTGGGCAGGTCGTAGTTCACCACGTGCGGCAACTGGTCGATGTCGATGCCGCGGGCGGCGATGTCGGTGGCGATCAGGGCGGTCAGCTTGCCGTCCTTGAATTCGGCCAGCGCCTTGGTACGCGCCGACTGGCTCTTGTTGCCGTGGATCGCCATGGCCGTGATGCCGTCGCGCGCCAGCTGTTCGACCAGCTTGTTGGCGCCATGCTTGGTGCGGGTGAAGACCAGTACCTGCTTCCACTGGTGGGTCTTGATCAGGTGCGCCAGCATGGGATGCTTCTTGTCGCGATCGACCGGGTGCATCTTCTGTGCGATGACTTCCACGGTCGAGTTGCGGCGCGCCACTTCGATCAGGGCAGGATTGTTCAGCAGGCTGTCGGCCAGCTTCTTGATCTCGTCGGCGAAGGTGGCCGAGAACAGCAGGTTCTGGCGCTTGGGCGGCAGCGCGGCCAGCACCTTGCGGATGTCGCGGATGAAGCCCATGTCCAGCATGCGGTCGGCTTCGTCCAGCACCAGGATCTGGATGTGCTGCAGGTTGACGGTGCCTTGCTGCATGTGGTCCAGCAGGCGGCCGGGCGTGGCCACCAGGATGTCCACACCGCGCTTGAGCAGGGCGATCTGCGGATTGATGCCGACGCCGCCGAAGATGCAGGCCGAGGTCAGCGGCAGGTATTTGCCGTACTGGCGCACGCTTTCTTCGACCTGGGCCGCCAGTTCGCGGGTGGGCGCCAGGATCAGCGCGCGGATCGGCACCTGGCCGTTGATCTTGTTGCGCGGCGCGGCCGACAGGCGTTGCAGCAGCGGCAGCGTGAAGCCGGCGGTCTTGCCGGTGCCGGTCTGGGCGCCGGCCAGCAGGTCGCCGCCGGAGAGGACGGCGGGGACAGCCTGGGCTTGAATCGGGGTGGGCGAGGTATAGCCTTGTTCGGAAACGGCACGAACGATTTCGTCGGACAAGCCGAGCGCGGAAAATGACATGAGACTCTGAAAAAGGGTTCGGCCTGTCACCCTAACGGGCGCCAGTCGCAGGCAAACGGGTTGAAACCGGGAGAGGGCGGCGGACTTGACTGGCTGTGTGCCGCGCAGGCCGCAGTATAACAGTGCAGCCCGCGCGGGAAGATATTTATTTTGTTGCGCGCCCCCAGACTCAGCCGTTGCGGCTGCGGCCGTTTTGTGCTTTTTGGGGCTTTGGGGCTTTTCGGGCCGGCCTGCCTCAGGCGTCCAGCAGGCGCAGCCCGATGGTGCCGGCGATGATCAGCGCGATGCACAGGATGCGCAGCGGCGTGAGGGCGTCATTGAAGAGCCAGATGCCCAGCACCGCCACGCCGACCGAACCGGTGCCGGTCCAGATCGCATATGCGGTGCCGGCCGGCAGGCTGCGCATGGCCAGGGTCAGGAACAGCACGCTGCAGGCCGCAGCCAGCACGCCGATGGCGCTCGGTACCAGCCGCGTCCAGCCGGCCGCATACTTCAGCGAGATCGCCATCACGATTTCCACTACACTTGCCAGAGACAGATACACCCAGGCCATCGATTCCTCCAACGGATGATTGAACAGGCGCCCAGCTTAGCGACCGGCGCGCGGACCGACAATTACGCACCTTTTGGTAACCATGGATAGTCAAGCGGATGTGAGCGCGGCGCCGGCCGCCGCCAATGCAGCCAATGCAGCCACCGACCCGACCGCCGGCGCCAGCGTCTATGCCCGGGCCTGCCCCTCGCGCCGGGCGCTGGAACTGGTGGCGGGCAAGTGGGCGCTGCTGATCTTCCCGGCGCTGGCGGCGGGGCCGACGCGCAACGGCGAGCTCTTGCGCAGGATAGAAGGCATCTCGCAGAAGGTATTGACGCAGACCCTGAAGGAGCTGGAGCGCAACGGCCTGGTGCTGCGTTGCGCTTTAAGCGGCGAAAGGCGCGGCTCGCTGCATGTGGAATATGAACTGACCGCGCTGGGCCAGTCGCTGTCGGATACCCTGCTGGCGCTGGACAACTGGGCCGAGCGCCACCACGGCGACCTGCAGGCCGCGCGCGAGCGCTTCGACGCCCGCGTGGAAGAACCGGAGGCCGCTGCCGCCGGCCGCCTGGTGCACCGCCTGCGCTGAACGCGCGCCGCGTTCAGCAGGTCGCTTCGACCGCGGGCGCGCGCGCCTGCGCCGCCTTGCGGCAATACGCCAGGAAATCCCCGGCCGGCATGGCCTTGGCATACAGCCATCCCTGCACGAAATCCACGCCCCCTGCAGCCAGGTAATCGGCCTGCTCCTGATGTTCCACGCCTTCGGCCACGATGAACAGGTTCAGGCTCTTGGCCATTTCGATGATGTGGGCGATCACCGAGCGGGAGACCGAGCCGGCGCCGTTCTTGTCGCCGATGGCCATCGCGGTCCAGCCGTCGCGGCTGGCGGCGGCGTACAGGTAGGGGCTGTCGGCGGTGAACGGCTTGCCGGCCAGGATGTCTTGCACCAGCGCGCCGTCGGGCGAGCCGGAGTCCGCCAGCACCAGGCCGCCGGTGCGTCCCAGCGCCAGCCGCACGCCCTGGTCCACCATCAGGTCGGTGAACTGACCACGGTTGAGCAGTGCGTTGTGCTCGCCGTATTGGTCCGTCAGCACCGGATCGCGCCGCTGATGAGCGGCAGCATCATGGTGGTGATGCCAACTCCGTCCCACATCGAGAAATCCGGCACATCGCGGGGAATGGCCTGCTCCACCGGGCCCCAGGAGGTGCATTTGCGCATGCGGTTGTTGAAGTAGCCGATCTCTTGCAGCGCCGGCGTGTTGACGATCATCAGCGGCATCAGCGCGATATGGTCGCGCGAGCAGGATTCGATGTGCAGCGGGGTCAGCGATTTGAGCGCTTCGGCGGCCTCGAAGATGGCGAGGTTGGTGCGGTCCAGTACGTTGTCGGCCAGCGCCTGGAGGTGCTCTTTCTCGCTGGCCATGGCGGTATGCCAGGATAGCCAGGCCATCAGCGAAATCGGCGCGATCGCGCCGAGCATGGCCATCAGCAAGCAGGATGACTTGGGAACGCTCCATTGATCCCCCGGATTGGCGGGCCGCCTGGTCTGGTTGGATGCGTTGGTGGTGCGGGGCCCGGTGTCGGCATTGCAGTGGGGAGCGCCGATCGCGTTGCCGATGCTGCAATTCTTTTCATCCGTGCAATGGCGCGCGCCGCCGCCGCGCGACCCACAGCCACAGCCCGCTGCCCAGCACCACGATGGTGGCGAGATCCAGCACGGCCCACAGCAGCTTCAGCGGCAGGCCGCCGTAGTCGCCGAAATGCAACGGCCGCGACAGTTCCAGCACGCGCAGGTACCACGGCATGGCGGCGATGGCCGCGATATGGCCGTCGCGCGCATCCACCAGCACCGGCTGCAGCATGTGCGCGGTCAGCGCGCTGTCGCCGGCGGCCCATAGCAGATAGTGGCCAGGCGGTACGAGCCGGCTGCCGGGCATGAGGATGGTGCCCACGCGCGTGCCGGGCAGGACCGATTCGACGTGAGCGATGGCCTGCCGTAGCGGATAACGCTGCGCCGGCGGGATTGGTGCGTTGTCATTGCCATGGCCGGCCAGCATGCCCTTGACGTTCTGCTGGCTCCACAGCGCGAACAACGGCCGCTGCAGTTCATTGAACAGGCCGGTGGCGCCGACCACGCAGGCCCAGGCCACGGTGGCGATGCCCAGCAGGTTGTGCAGGTCCAGCCAGTGCACCCGCGCCGAACTGCGCCGTATCGTGCCGAACGGCTGCTTGCGCGCGAACGGCGCATAGATCGCCACGCCCGATACCAGCGCCACCAGGAACAGCAGCGCCACCGCCGCCAACAACAGTCCGCCGGCAAAGCCGCCCAGCAGGGTGGCGTGCAACTGGCGGATCAGCGCCATGGCGTCCAGCTTGCCGGAGTCGGCGGCGGCGATCTCCTTGAGCAGCTTGCCGTCGCGTGCGTCGAAGCGCAGCCGGTGCGTGCTGGCGGGCGAGGCATCGACACTCGGGCGCAGGCCGATGGTGAGGTAGGGCGCTTCGTCGTCGCGCACCACGAAATCGATCACCTGGCCGGGATAGCGCTGCCGCGCCTGTTCCAGAAGACCGTCGGGGTCGGCCACCGCGGCGGGATCGGTCACGGCGGGAATGCTCTCCTGCAGCGCCTCGATCTCGTCGGCGAACACCAGCGGCAGCCCGGTCAGGCAGCACAGCAGCAGAAACGCCGTGCACGCTAGGCTGGACCAGGTGTGCACGGCCGACCACAGGCGCAGGCGCTGCGCCGGGGAAAAGCCCTTCATCGCGGCCTCAATAAGCGGCGCGCAGGGCCAGCGTGATATTGCGCGGTTCGCCATAGACGCTGTAGAAGCGGGCCGGCATGCGCGCGTAATAGGTCTTGTCGAACAGGTTGGTCACCTGCAGCGTGGCCAGCCAGTGCGCGTCGATGCGATAGCCGAGCAGGGCGTCGAAGACGCTGTAGCCGCCCTGCATACCGACGCCGCGGTTGGTCTGGCTCATGATGCGCGCACCGAAACCGGCCTGCAGCTTGCTCAGCGCCGGCTGCTGGAACTGGTACTTGGTCCACAGTTTGAGCGTATGGCGTGGCTCTTCCGGCGAGAACACCTTGCCCTGGTTGACGGGGTCGCTCAGGTAGGACGTGTCCAGCCGCGTATAGCCGGCGTACAGATCCAGGCCGCGTGCCGGGCTGCCACTGACTTCGGCTTCCCAACCCTTGCTTTCCACCTTGCCCTCGGTGACGTAGAAGCCCAGATTGTTGGGATCGGTGACCGCGCGGTTGTTGTCGCGGATGCGGAAGGCGGCCAGCGAGGCATTCAGTTTGCCGTCCAGGAACACGCCCTTGGCGCCCAGCTCGTATTGCTCGCCGGTGCGCGGCGAGAGCGGCGTGTTGCCCACGGCCAGTTGGGTCTGCGGCGAGAAGATGTCGCTGTAGCTGCCGTACAGCGAGATGGCCGGCGTCACCTCGTACACCAGGCCGGCATAGGGCGTGAACTTATTGTTGACCGAGGGCGAGGACTTCCAGTCCGCCGCGGCCGGCAGCAAGGCCTGGCTGCGGCTGGCGTACCAGCTTTCGCGGCCGCCCAGCAGCAGGGTCAGGGGATCGGCCAGCTTCAGGCGGGTTTGCGCATACAGGCCATATTGCTCGCTGTAGGTGTTGCTGGCGCTGTTCAGCGGGATCGCGGTGCGCGGGATGTTGATGTTGTAGATGTTGATGCCGGCCAGCGTCAGAGCGCCGCTGGCGGAATAGGCCTCGCGCTGGGCATAGTTGGCGCCCACCAGCACCTGGTGCTTGCGGCCCAGCAGCTTGAAGCTGCCGGACAGGTTCACGTCCAGGTCTTGCCAGGTGGTGTTGCCGTCCTGGCCTTGCAGGATGTAGGAGGCGGTATTGTTCAACTGCACCAGGCCGTTGACGTAGCCGTAGGCCGAATCGCTGCTGGTGTGGCGATAGATGTAAGAGGCCTTGGCGACCCAGTCCTCATCGAAGCGGTGGGTCAGTTCGGTGAAGAATTCGTTGGAGGTCTGGTTGCTGGTGCCCCAGTCCACGCCGAAGAAGGCCGAGCGCGGCGGGTTGACGAAATTGCCGTTGGAGTACACGCCCGGGCCGTAATCGGTACCGCGCGAGAAGTCGTTTTGCGAGGCGGCGGAGATGGCCCAGGTGGTGCGCGGCGTCAGGTCCACTTCCAGGATGCCGTAGGCCAGGCCCTTGCGGTTGTGGCCCTTGTCCTTGTACACCGCGCCGTCCTGGCCGGCCGCCACCACCCGCCCGCGCACCGTGCCTTCTTCGTTGAGCGGGCGCGAGATGTCGATGTCGCCCTTGTAGTTCGACCAACTGCCGCCGCTCACGCTGCCGGAGATGGCGGGCGTGGCCAGCGGGCGCTTGCGCACCAGGTTGACGGTGCCGGCCGGTTCGCCCGAGCCCTGCAGCAGGCCCGAGGGGCCGCGCAGCACTTCCACCCGGTCATACATCGCGAGGTTGAACTGGCGCAGGTATTGCAGGCTGCTGTTGGCGGGCAGGCCGTCGTACTGCACTTCCGAGGCATAGCCGCGCGACTGGAAATAGGCCGTGCCGTCGCCGTAGGGAATGGCGGTGACGCCGACCGACTGGCGCAAGGCGTCTTCCACGCTGGTCATGTTCTGGTCGTCCATCTGCTGGCGGGTGATGACGGTGACCGAGTTCGGGATATCTTTCCAGGCCATCGGCATCTTGCTGGCCACCGTCACCGCCTTGGGCGCGTAGCTGGCAGTGCCTTCGGTGCTGGCGCTGCGTTCGCCGGTGACGCTGATGGCCGGCAGCGCATCGCCGCCGCCGCTGACGGTCTTGCGCAGGCGATAGCCGCCGCTGGCGCCGACCACGCCCTCCAGCCCGGTGCCGGCGAGCAGGCGCGAGAGGCCTTCGCCGACCGGATAATTGCCCGCCAGGCCGCCGGTGTTCATGCCCGTCACCAGCTCGGGATCGAAGCTGAGCGTGATGCCGGCGCTGCGCGCGAAGCTATACAGGGCCTGATCCAGCGGGCCGGCCGCGATGGCATAGCTGCGCGCGGCCTGCACTTCCTGGGTCTGGGCGGCGGCCGGCAGCGCACCGGCGGCGGCGATCAGCAGGCAGGCCGCGGCGGCCAGCGGACGCAGGCGCAGGTTCATGAGGGCCAGGGCGGCCGGGGCCGCCGGAGCGTGAGGGGTGGTGGGCATTGCGGTTCCTCGAAGCAAGTGGATGGAATGGTCTTCCATGGCTTGTCGAACGAAACCGGAAAAGGTGCCAAAAACGCCAACAAGACGAAGGCGGGATCAGGAGGCGGCCATCACCGTGACCCAATAGCGGGTGCGCAACCGCGCCGCGATGGGCAGGGTCTCCTGCAGCGTGGCCAGGGCCTGGCCGGTGTCGTCGGTGCGGAACACGCCAGACACGCGCAGATCGGCCACCTCGGGCAGGCAATGGATCACGCCGCTGCGGTAGCGCGCCAGTTCGGCGAGGAAGTCTTCCAGCCGCATCTTGTCGGCCACCAGCATGCCATCGACCCAGGCGCCGGCGCCGCGCGGCACGGCTTGCAGCGCATCGGCGCCGTCGGCCCTGAAACGCAGCCGGCGCCCGGCATCGACACGGATGGCCGGCGTGGCGGGCGCGGCCAGCAGGGGACGTACTTCCACCGCGTGTTCCAGCACCGCCACCGAGCTGCTGTCGCCGCCGGCTTCGCGCCGCACCAGAAAACGCGTGCCCAGCGCGCGGATCGCGCCGTGGCTGGTGTGCACGAAGAAATCGCGACCGGCCGGATCCTTGCCGGTCTGCACCATGATTTCGCCTTCGCGCAGCAGCAGCATGCGCCGCCGGTCGGTGTAGGCGACGTCGAGCGCGCTGTTGGTATTGAGCACCACGCGGCTGCCGTCTTCCAGCACGATGGCGCGGGTCTGGCCGGTGCCGGTGCGGTAATCGGCGCGCTGCGCGGCCACCCAGTCGGCGCCGCCGTAACGCCAGGCCAGCCAGCCGCCGGGTAGCGTGGCCAGCAGTACGGCCAAGGTCTTGATCATGATGCGGCGCTGCTTGCGGCGGGCGCCTTCCAGCGCGGCCATGCCCAGTTGCGGCGGCACCGATCCCATGGCGCGCGCCAGCGAATCGGCGGCCTGCCACACGCGCTCGTGCTCGCCATCCTGGGCGCGCCAGGCTTGCAGCGCCTGGCGATCCTGGTCGCTCATCGCGCCTTCATGCACCTTGACCAGCCAGCGCGCGGCTTCTTCGACGATGCGGCGCGGTGGCGTGGCCGATGCCGAGATCGGCACGCTCACAGCATGGCCTCCAGGCAGGCCATGAAGGCTGCCTGCATATGGCGCTTCACGGTGCGCAGCGAGATCGCCATGGCCTGGGCAATCTCGTTGTAGCTCAGGCCTTCCAGCTGCGATTGCAGGAACACCGAACGCGTCTTGGACGGCAGGGCATCAAGCATGGCGTCGATGCGGTGCAGGGCTTCCAGGATCAGCGCGCGTTCCTCGGGCGACGGCGCCAGCGCTTCGGGCATGGCGGCCAGCGCGTCCAGATAGGCGCTCTCCAGCGCGCGGCGGCGGAAGAAATCGACCAGCACGCCGTTGGCCACCGTGCGCAGATAGGCGCGCGGCTCGCGCAGGGCGTCCAGTTGCGTGGTGCGGGCGGGGGATTTGAGGATGGCGACGAAGGTGTCATGCGCCAGGTCGGCCGCCTGGTGGATGTCGCCCAGCTTGCTGCGCAGCAGGGATTTGAGCCAGTTGTGGTGCGCCAGATAGAGATGCTGCACGGCGCCGCCGTCCATGGCGCAGGCGGGGGGCTCCCCTGAAGTCGTGTGGCTGGTCATCTGGCGCTGTTCCGTCCCGGGCGGGTCGGCCGCCGTCGTGAGGCCGCCGCTCGCTCAACTATGAATGAGAATTATTCTTAACATTATACGAGAACGGGTGAATTGGAAAGCGCGCTCACCGCCTTGGTTGGCGGGCACGGCGATTCGTTGCAAAAGTGGAACGGAAGTTCAGGACTGGCGGCCCAGGAAATCCAGCACCGGCGGCAGCACCAGCGCGCTTTGCATCAGGCCGCCGAAGTGCGTCACGCCTGGCAGGCTGACGAATTCGCCACGCGGCAGCAGGGCGGCGGTGCGCTGCACGGCCGCGTGGCGGGCGTCGGCGTCGCCGCAGAACAGCAGGCAAGGCAGATCCATGCGCGCCAGCAGATCCTCTTGCGACGGGCGCGGCTGCTGCGCGGCGGCGGCCAGCGCCACCAGGTCGTTGGCGCGGATCAGCATCTTCACCTGGGGCGAGATGCGTTCGTCGAGCAGAGTTTCGAACGTGGCGATGAAGGTTTCCGGATCACGGCCGTCGATGCCGTGGAAGCCATCCCAACTGCGGTCTTCGTAAGGATGGGCGGCGCCCAGGATCAGGCTGGCCAGGCGTTGCGGCGCATGCCGCACCAGGCCGTAGCCGACCCAGCCGCCCAGCGAATAGCCGAAGAAGTGGGCGCGTTCGATGTCCAGCGCATCCAGCACCGCCAGGGCATCGCGGCAGCGCTGCGGCTGGCTGTAGGCGGCGCTGTCATGCGGCTTGTCACTCTGACCGTGGCCGAGGGCGTCGAACATGATGACCCGGTAGCGTTCGCGCAGGGCGGCGGTGAAGCCAAAGAAGCGCCAGGCTTCCAGGCTGCTGGTGAAGCCATGGTGCAGCAGCAGCGGCGGGCCGTCGCCTTCGGTCTGGTAATGGATCTTGCGGCCGTCGCTGAGCGCAAATGGCATGGATGTCCTTGTCTCTTTTTTCAGCTGCTTTCGGCGATCTTCTTGCAGCGGCGCGCCAGCAGTTCGCGCGAGCGCGCGCAGATTTCTTCGGTGCTCAGGTCTTCGACGTGGGTGGCGATCGACCACACGTGGCCGTAGGGATCGCGCAGCGTGCCGGAGCGGTCGCCGTAGAACTGGTTCTGCACCGCGCGCAGCTGCACGGCGCCGGCCTCGATGGCCTGGGCGAATACGGTATCGACGTCGGCCACATAGACCAGCAGGCTCACGCCCGCGCCCCCCAGGGTTTGCGGACTGACAAAACCCAGCTCGGGGTATTCGTCGGCCAGCATCACGCGCGCATTGCCGATCTGGATCTCGGCGTGCCAGATCTTTCCGTGCGGGCCGTCCAGGCGCATGATTTCGGCTGCGCCGAACGCGCGACGGTAGAAATCCATGGCGGCGAGGGTGCCGTTGACGATCAGATAAGGGGTGACGCTATGATAACCGGGCGGCAGGACGCAGGACGCGTCTGAAGGATGCAGGGAGCTTGCGGTCGTGCTCGCGCCGGTGGGCGCGATGGGCTGGATGGGCATGTCGTCTCCTCGGTCATCGCCGGTGGGGCCACTATAGCAGCAATGCCGTGGCCGCCTGCCGGCGAATGATCAGGAGAGCAGTTTAGGCAAATTCCGACAGCAGGTTAACCTGCTGCGCGAAAATTTTCGGGCTGCCGGCGATGACGTCGCCCTTGTAGAGGTAGTCGGATTCGCCTTCGAAGGTGCCGACGATGCCGCCGGCTTCGGTCACCAGCAGGGAGCCGGCCGCGATGTCCCAGGGCTTGAGGCCCTTTTCGAAGAAGCCGTCCAGGCGGCCGGCGGCGACGTAGGCCAGGTCCAGGGCGGCGGCGCCCGGGCGGCGCAGGCCGGCGCTGTGCTCGGTCATGACCTTGAACATCTTGACGTATTCGTTCAGGCCGTCCAGGTCGCGGAAGGGGAAGCCGGTACCCAGCAGGGCATCGGCGATCTTGTCGCGCTTGCCCACGCGGATGCGCTTTTCGTTCAGGTAGGCGCCGGCGCCCTTGGAGGCGGTGAACAGGTCGTTGCGGGTGGGGTCGTACACCACGGCTTGCGTGATGATGCCGCGCTGCTGCAGCGCGATCGAGACGCAGTATTGCGGGAAGCCATGGATGAAGTTGGTGGTGCCGTCCAGCGGATCGATGATCCAGACGTTTTCGTTTTCATCGTGCAGGTTGTCGGACGCGCCGGACTCTTCGGCCAGGATGGCGTGGTCGGGATAGGCGGTCTTGAGCACGTCGATGATGGCGTCTTCTGCTGCCTTGTCCACTTCGGTGACGAAATCGTTGTGCGATTTCTTGGATACCTTCAACAGGGACACGTCGAAGGACGCCCGGTTGATGATGGTTGCGGCGCGGCGGGCTGCCTTGATCGCCGTATTGAGCATGGGTGGGATGATCATTCCGATGGTTCCGTTAAAATTGCGGCCAGCGATCACGCTGGCTGCGTTGCTCACCGTCGACCCCGTCTCTCTGTCCGTGCTTGCCCGCGTGGAAACCCAGCGGGGCAGGCGTGCGACAGAAAGCACAGCAGTAAAACGACATTGCGACAATGAAATTAATGAGCGATGCGCCGCCCGCGGCTGTTATGCTTGCGGGTTTGCCCGGCAGGTCCAGGGTGGCAAGGTGTTGCCGCTGTTGCCATGATTGCCGTGAAGCATTGGCGCTTTGCCAATGTTCGACCCCGGGGCGCGAATCCCGCTATTTTAAATGAACAAGCAAGAATCAGGACACCCTCTTTTCAGCCGATTGCGCTTCGTGCTGGTCAATACCAGCAGTCCCGGCAACATCGGCTCGGCCGCGCGGGCCATCAAGACCATGGGATTTTCCGAGCTGGTGCTGGTCAATCCGCGCTTTCCCGACGCGGTGCGGGAGGACGAAGCCGTGGCCTTCGCCAGCGGCGCGCTGGATGTGTTGCAGAATGCGCGCGTGGTCGGCAGCGTGGAAGAAGCGTTGCAAGGCTGCAACTTCGCCGCAGCGGTGAGCGCCCGCCTGCGCGAATTCTCGCCGCCGGTGGTCACGCCGCGCGCGCTGGCCGGCCAACTGTCCAACGACACCGGCCTGAACGCCGCGCTGCTGTTCGGCAACGAGCGCTTCGGCCTGCCCAACGAGGTGGTGCAGAAGTGCCAGGCGCTGATCAACATCCCGGCCAATCCCGAGTATTCCTCGCTCAATCTGTCCCAGGCCGTGCAGGTGCTGGCCTATGAGTGCCGCATGACCGAGCTGGAAGTGCGCGGCGGCCCGATGCAGACCAGCGGCGACGCGCGCGCGCCGGGCGAGGTCGGCTTCCAGGGCAGCAGCGCCGGCGTGGCCGAGATCGAAGGCATGTTCGCCCACCTGGAAGAGGCGCTGGTGTCCATCGATTTCCTCAACCCCGACAACCCCAAGAAACTGATGCCCCGATTGAAACGCATGTTCGCGCGCGCCCAACTGGAAACCGAAGAGGTCAACATCCTGCGCGGCATCGCCCGCCAGATCCTGGAGCCCAAGCAAGCCAAGGCCCGCAAGAATGAAGAAGGAGGCCCAGAGCATGGCTAAGCTGACCCTGGACCGCATCCTGCAATCGCAGGGCTTCGGCTCGCGCAAGTATTGCCGCGAACTGATCGACGACGGCGAAGTGGCCGTCAACGGCGAAGTGGTGGACGATTACCGCGCCACGCCCGACACCGCCAATCTGGTGCTGACCGTGTTCGAGGAAGAGTGGGAATACCGCGAGCACGTCTATATCGCGATCAACAAGCCGCCCAACATCGAATGTTCGCGCAAGCCCAGCCACCATCCCGGGGTGCTGACCATCCTGCCCGAGCAATTCACCTGGCGCGACGTGCAGCCGGTGGGCCGGCTGGATCACGATACCACCGGCCTGCTGCTGATGTCGGACGACGGCGCCTTCATCCACGCGCAATCCTCGCCCAAGCGCCACGTGCCCAAGGTGTACGCGGCAACCACCGCCGAGCCGGTGACCGATGCCCTGATCGAGCAGCTGAAGTCGGGCGTGCAATTGCACGACGAACCGGCGCCGCTGGCCGCCACGCGCTGCCGCAAGCTGGGCGAGAACCTGCTGGAGATCGTGCTGGAGCAGGGCAAGTACCACCAGGTCAAGCGCATGCTGGCGGCGGCCGGCAACCATTGCAGCGCCTTGCGCCGCACCGCGATCGGCGGCCTGCAGCTGGAGGCGCTGGAGCTGGAAGAGGGCGAGTGGGTGTACCTGGATGCGCAGCAGATGGCGCTGCTGGTGCCGGACTGAGGAGGCATCCGGGGCGCGCCTCGCGGAGGACGTCAGACCCACCGGCAAGGCCGGCATAAAAAAACGCCACCGTCACGGGTGGCGTTTTTTTATGCCGGCGTGGCAATCAGTGCCGGGCTTCTCCCGCCTCGCTGCTGCCGGCCAGGTCGCTGGCGAACAACTGGGCGCAATCGACGGCGTCGAACTCGTAGTGCTGGCCGCAGAAATCGCAGTTGATGCCCAGCTTGTCCGACTGCGAGAGGGCGTCTTCCACCTCTTCGCGGCCCAGCATCTTCAGCATGTTGCCTACCTTCTCGCGCGAGCAGGAGCAGTGGAAGCTGGGATGCGCCGGATCGAACACGCGGATGGTCTCTTCCCAGAACAGGCGGTGCATGAGCGTGGCGATATCGGTGGACAGCAATTCCTCGCGGCGCAGGGTATTGCCCAGCATGACCAGGTGGTTCCAGGTTTCCAGGTCGCCTTCCGGCTTGGTGGTCGGCGCCGCGGTGCCGCCTTCGGTCGGCAGCTTTTGCAGCAGCAACCCGCGCGAGACCTCGGCGTCGGCCGCCAGCCACAGCTTGGTGTCGAGCTGTTCGGAGCGCAGCATGTAGTTTTCTATCACGGTGGCCACGCTCTCGCCGTCCAGCGGCACGATGCCCTGATAGGGTTGCTGGCCGGGCAGCTTGTCCTTGGGATCGAGCGTGATCACGAAGCGGCCGTGGCCGCCGGCGTTGACCAGTTCCGTCAGGGTGGCTTCATCGGCGATCGTCGCGTCCTCGGCCAGCTTGGCGGTGGCGCGCAGTTGCAGTTCGGAGTCGCACTCCACCACCAGCAGCTTGACCGGGCCGTCGCCATGGATCTGCATGACGATCATGCCGTTGAACTTCAGGTTGGCCGAGAGCAGCGCCGAAGCGGCCAGCATTTCGCCCAGCAGTTTCCTGACCGCGGACGGATACTCGCGGCGCGCCTGCACCTGGCGCCAGGTGTCGGAGATATCGATCAGCTCGCCGCGCACGGGAGCGTTATCGACCAGGAATTTTTGCAGCGTGTCTTTCATTGTTTCCTTGATTGCTTATGCGGCCGGCTCAGGCGATGCGCTTGAGCTTGGCCTTGAACTGTTGCGCGCGCTCGACGTAGCTGTCGGTGCCGGCGTGCATGCGCGCGATATCTTCTTCACTCAGTTGGCGCACCGCCTTGGCGGGAGCGCCGATGATCAGCGAGTTGTCCGGAAATTCCTTGCCTTCGGTCACCAGCGCGCCGGCGCCGACCAGGCAGTTCTTGCCGACCTTCGCGCCGTTGAGCACCACTGCCTGGATGCCGATCAGCGCGCCTTCGCCGATGGTGCAGCCATGCAGCATGGCCTGGTGGCCGACCGTGACGTTCTTGCCGATCACCATCGGATAGCCGATATCGGTATGCAGCACCGCGCCTTCCTGGACGTTGCTGTTTTCGCCGATGGTGATCAGTTCGTTGTCGCCGCGGATGGCGACGTTGAACCAGACGCTGGAGTGCGGCTCCATCTTCACCTTGCCGACCACGGTGGACGATTCCGCCACGAAGGCGGTTTCGTGGATTTCGGGGATGTCCTGCTCCAATTGGTAGATCGCCATAATAAAATTGTCTCCTTGTGCAACGTGTGCGAACCCGCCTTGGTCGCTTGCCATCTCATATGGTGGCAATGCCGGCGTCATCAACCGCGTATTTTACAGTCCCTTGAAAGAAGCATCCTTGGATCACGTTCCATCCCCAGTTGAAGACTTTTCATTTGCCGGCTTGCGCGCCGCCGCGCTGACTTGCCTGAAAGAAACCCGGCCTGAAGCCAAATGCGCCGCCGTCCAGGCCTTGCATGTCGCCTGGCACGCCGGCGGGCTGTCGCTGGAAGAGGCCGACCTGGCGGCGAGCGAGTCCGGCGCGGGTATTCCCGGCCGGCCGATCAAGCCTGAACTGGTGCCGCCGCTGCACGTGAAGACGCGCTCCATGGCCACGCCCGAGGGGCGGGCGGCGCTGATCCACGCGCTGGCGCATATCGAATTCAATGCCATCAACCTGGCGCTGGATGCGGTCTGGCGCTTTCCCGGCATGCCGGGCGACTTTTACGCCGACTGGCTGCAGGTGGCAGCCGAGGAGGCCTATCACTTCACGCTGCTGGCCCGGCACCTCGTGACGCTGGGCCATGTCTATGGCGACTTTACTGCCCATAACGCCCTGTGGGACATGGCCGAGACCACCCGCGCCGACGTCCTGGGCCGCATCGCCCTGGTGCCGCGCACGCTGGAGGCACGCGGGCTGGACGCGGCGCCGCCGGTGCGCGCCAAGCTGGCCCAGGCCGGCGACATCGCCGCCGCGGAGATCCTGGACATCATCATGCGCGACGAGGTCGGCCACGTGCTGATCGGCAATCGTTGGTTCAACTGGCTGTGCGAGCAACGCGGCCTGGATCCCATCCCGACCTTCGCCGCATTGTGCGTGCGCTACAAGGCGCCGCCGCTACGCGGGCCGTTCAATATGGAAGCGCGCCGGGCGGCCGGGTTCTCGGATGAGGAATTGCTGATGTTCAAGGATATGGCGGGCTGATCGGACCAGATGGCATCGTGGCGGGCGCTTGCAAGTAACTGTTGTAACCGTTTTTCCATCGCGCTTGCGGCGCGCCAAGGCTGTGCTATCGTCGCAGCGACTTCAACCCTCGTGATCGCTTTTCAGGAAAGGATGACAACATGAAAAACATGTCCAAACTGCTCGCCGGCCTCATCATGGCTGCTGCTGCCGCCTCGCTGCTGGCGGCCTGCCAGAAGAAGGAAGAGCCAGGTCCGGCCGAAGCGCTGGGCAAGAAGATCGACGGCGCGGTGCAGGAAGCCGGCAAGCAGATCGAAGAAGCCACCGGCAAGGCCAAGGAGCAGTCGTCGGATAGCGGCAGCAAGCTGGGCGACGCCATGGACAAGGCCAAGGCCGACGCCAAGGAAGCCTATGAAAAAACCAAGGAAGGCGCCAAGGAATTGACCCAGAAGGCCGGCGAAAAGATGGAAGAAGCCGGGCAGAAGATTCAGGATGCTTCCAAAAAGTAAGTCCGGGAAGCGCCGGCCCTTGCGGCCCGGGCGCAGCCTTCCGCAGAAGCCAGAGAAGATGCCGTTCAGCCCAATACTGAACGGCATTTTTCTTTGGGCTCAGGATGTGCTTGCGGTGACCGTATCAAGGCTCCGTTCCGGTGGAGAAGTCGCGCTAGCCGTAAAACCCGGGCGTCTTCGATGCGCTACGGAGGCAGCCGGTCAGTCCGGGCGAAACAATAAACAGGCATCAGCCCGGCATCCTCATTCGCGCGCGTTATGGATGATCTCGATCACCATCTTCTGTATCGACGGTTCCAGTGCCAGCGCCACATGGCCGATGCCGATGACAGGAATATTCCAGGCGCCTTCCAGGTGAGCCGAGCTTTGCGGCGAGATGATGTTGTCGTGATGAGAATAGATGGAAACGATCTTGGCCAGCGCATCGGCTTCTTCCGTGGCGGCCAGCTTTTGCAGCCATTCGCTGCTGCGGCCTTCTTCGTAGCGCCCCAGCCAGTTCATCTCGCCGCAGTTGATGCCGATGCCGAAGTTGGCGATCGCCGTGCCATGGTGCGGCGAGCCCAGCGTGATGACCCGCGCCACGTGCGAGGAGCCGTGGTCGCGCAGATAGGCGCGCGCGGCCAGGCCGCCCATGCTGTGGGCGAGGATGACGATCTTCTTTTGCCCCGTCTCGGCCAGCACGCGCTTGACCGCGGCATCCACCAGCGGCGCGTAGCCGTCGATGCTGCCGAACACCGGCTCCATGTCCAGCGCGTAGTGAGTGATGTGCGCTTCGCGCAGCGCCAGGCTCATCCAGCGCCAGTAACCGCTGTTGCAACCGTAGCCGTGGATCAGCAGCACCGGCAGCGAGGTGGTGTCGGGGTAGGTGAACTGGTCGAAGCGCAGGAAAGGCATGGCCCAGGATGAGCACAGCATGGTCGCGCGGAATTCGCGCGCGAACAGCTTGGTGATCTGCAGCCAGGTCACCTCGACCGGATTGGATGTGCGGCCGCGGTAGGGCCAGGTGAGAAAGAAGCTGTTGGCGGTGATCTGGGCGCGCAGCAGCAGCACGATGCAGATGCCGCCCAGCGCGGCCGCCAGGATGGGCCAGTCGAAATGCCGCAGCAGGAAGTAAAACAGGATCGCAATGCCGAGCTGGATCAGGAGCAGGGTTCTGGAGATGCGGGAAATCATGCGTGGCCGGATCCAATGCGGTCAGGTGGGCGGGCATGCGCGAGCATGCGGTTGCCCCAGAGCATAGCAGAGCCCGGCGCGGGGCTCATGCAGGCAAGTCGGATGGAATTGCCCTTGTGTTTTCCGTATGGCTCCCCGGCGATCAGCCGGCGGTCTTGACGTTGGCGTTGACCTTGGTCGGCGGCGCGGCGTCCACCAGCCGGGTGCCGGCCAGGCGGTCATGCAGGAACTGGCGCTGCGGGTCGAAGCGCGCGGTCAGCGTCCAGAGCAAGAGATTGAGCGCGGGAATCACCACCAGCATCCATTCCCGGCCATGCACGGCCGAAGCCAGCGCCAGTCCGGGCAGGATCCATAGCCAGGCCAGCAGGAAGCGGAAGGTGGCACGCCACAGGCCGACCGGCTGGCCGGCCGCATCCACCAGCTTGAAGCGCCAGGTCTTCATGGCCAGCGTCTGGCCGCCGTGGGTCCAGAACCAGATGAAATAGGCGGCCAGCACCAGGAACAGCCAGAATTCCAGCGCATGGCGCAGGTACAGCGCATGGCGTTGCTGGAGCAGCGTGGAAAACAGCCAGCCCGACATGAACAGCACGCCGAACAGCAGCATCGATTCGTAAAGCATGCTGCTCAGGCGGCGGCGCAGCGAAGGCGTAGTCATGTCCTGCATCGGGTCTCGGTCTCGGAGGGTGATCGCCGCGCCGGCGCGCGTGCGGCCCGCCGGTGCGGGCCCGCAGATGGTAATGCAATCGGGCGGGCTTGCCTATGGCGCGGCTTGAGCGAGCGCAAGCGCAAGGGCGGTATGACGGCCTGGCGCGAATGCAGCCAGGCAGCATGGCCGCCGATGTGGGCGGCCATGATAATGGCAATGGCGGGTGGAGGTCGGGAATCTTCGCGGCCATCCGGCTGCGAAAGGGAATGCAAGGCTTACTTGCTCTCGGCGATCGTGGTCGACACCGGGGTGATTGCGCCGCTGGCCACGGCGGCAGGCGCAGGCGCCACGGGCATGGTGGCCGGTTGCGGCGCGGCCTGCGAGCCCGGGGCCAGCGGCGGTGCCGCCACGGGAGCCGGCACCAGCGGGCGATCCAGCGCCTCAGCCGGCAACTGGATGGTCGGCGCAGCGCCGCCCGGCGTGGACGGCAGCTTGGCGACGCGCTTGGGCAGCTTGGCCTGGGCCAGCTTCTTCTTTTGTTCGGCGGACAGTTGCTGGTACTTGTTCCACTGTTCGTGCTTTTCTTCGGCGTCCAGCTTCTTGGCGCGCGCGTAGTTGGTGCGGGCTGCGCTGCGCTGCGCAGGCGTCAACTTGACCCAGTCGCGCATGCGGTCGTGCAGGCGCTGCTGTTCTTCGGGCTTCATCTTCGCGTATTTCTTACCGATCACCAGCCATTTTTCTTTTTGGAGATCGCTCATCTTGGCCCATTCGCCAGACAGCGGTTCCAGTGCCTGTTGCTGCGGGGCGGACAGGTTGGCCCAAGCCAGCTTGTTGTCCGGCTTCTTGGCGGTAGCCTTGGAGGCCGCCTTGGCTGGCGCCTGCGAAGCCGGCGCAGCGATGGCGGGCGCGACGGGCGTTGCCGGTGCGGTGGAAGAGGGGGCGGCGGGCGCAGCAACGGCCGGTGCAGTCGCCGGCGTGTTCTGTGCCGAGGTCCAGGCGCAGGTCAAGCCACCGGCGAGCACGGCCAGCGCCAGCGCGATGCGCGAGAGGCGGGCGAAGGCATGCGTGGAGGAGCCGGTGGTGTTGCGCATCGTGTTATTCGCCTTTTTCAGTCAGATAAGCGTTGAAACCGTGATCCAGATAGGCCGACAGCGGCAGCTCGTCGGACAGCACGGCGGCGTCGATTTCGGCCAGGTCGGCCACGCGCTTGGCGTTTTCGTGCTGGTAGATGCCGGCGAACAGGATGATCCCGGCCAGCAGCGGCACCGCCACGCCCAGTCGGCCCAGCCACGACGGTTTTTCCGGCGACAGCGAACCGCCGTTGCCGCCGAACGCGCCGGCGAAGACCGGCTGCTCGACGCGCACGGTCATCGGCGTCTGCTTCTTACGCGCAAGCGCCACGCGGCGCGCCGCCGCCAGGCTTTGCAGCGTGTCGTCGGACAGATTGTCGAGATTGGCGTCGAGCGCCAGCTTCACCTTGTAGGCGAACTGCATTTCCTTGTTGTTCATAATGAGATTCCTTTGGCTCTTAGAGCTTGAGCCAGCGCGTGAGTTGCGCGGGAGCAATGGGTTTTGACGCTTCCTTCGGAGCAACCCATGGCGGCGGCTGTTTCCGCCACGTCCATGTCCTGCCAGTAACGCATCAGGAAGGCTTCCCGTTGACGCGTCGGCAGCTTTTGTATCTCGGCATCGATGAGCATCAGGGTTTGCTGGCGTTCGACCTTGTCGGCGCTCGACTCGGCGGCTTCCGAGCCGTCTTCGGATTCGAAGCTTTCCAGCACGTCGAAATCTTCCTGGCCCTCGCCGTCGCCGCCGCTGCCGAAGCTGGAGAACAGGCTGACCCAGGTGTTGCGCACCTTTTCGCGCCGGAAGAAATCGTGGATGGTGTTTTGCAGGATGCGCTGGAACAGCATCGGCAGCTCGCCCACTGGTTTGTCGCCGTATTTCTCGGCGAGCTTGATCATGGCGTCCTGAACAATGTCCAGTGCGGCTTCGTCCTTGCGTACGGCATACACCGCCTGTTTGAAGGCGCGGCGTTCGACACTTTCGAGAAAATCGGAGAGTTCTTTGTCAGTTGCCATGCAATACGGGTGCCGGATGGGCAGCCGGAAATAATCGAGCCGGATAGTGGCCCCGGATCCAGCTGAAAATGCGGGAAAACGCAAAAAATCTTCAAAAAGCAGACCGAATCCTAGCAAAAATGGCCCTGCTTGTCGTGGTGTTTATCCCTGAGTGCACAGCCAAATGCGAGTGGCGGCAACGTTTTCAATGGATTTCGCTTGACCAAAATGATGCAACGCATTACTGTCCTGATTCCCGCCTCCCACACTTGGGGCGTTTAATGTTCTTCGCCGGTGCTTCACATAAGGTCGTGCCGGTTCGAAGACGCGCTTTAAGAATTAAAGCTTGTTTGTTCTAACCCGCGCCACAAGCGCGAGGAATCAGTAGTAGTCCATCTTGTACCAAGGCTGAACGAGTCGCGTTGAGCGGCGTTTCGAACTCCACTACGGTTGGGGCGCAGAAACGGCGTGACCGCACAAAAAAGGGATGCCGCCGGCAAGCAGACGAATACGATTCCGTCAGGAGAGAACATCCGATCAATTTCCAATGGACCTTGAAAGGAAGCAGCATGAGTGCTGAGCAAATCACCGGCGCGGATATACTCGTCCGTTGCCTGGCTGAAGAAGGTGTCGAACACGTCTTCGGCTATCCTGGTGGCGCCGTCCTCTATATCTACGACGCAATCTTCAAACAAGACAAATTCCAGCACATCCTGGTTCGTCACGAACAGGCTGCCGTGCATGCCGCGGATGCGTATTCGCGCAGCTCGCAGAAGGTCGGCGTGGCTATCGTCACCTCCGGCCCCGGCGTGACCAACGCGGTGACCGGCCTGGCGACCGCCTATATGGATTCCATTCCGATGGTGGTGATCTCCGGCCAGGTGCCGTCCACCGCGATCGGCCAGGACGCCTTCCAGGAGTGCGACACCGTCGGCATCACCCGTCCCTGCGTCAAGCACAACTTCCTGGTGAAGGATGTAAAGGACCTGGCGGAAACCGTCAAGAAAGCTTTCTTCATCGCCACCACCGGCCGTCCGGGCCCGGTGCTGGTCGATATCCCGAAGGACATCACGATGCACACCTGCGCCTTCGAGTATCCGAAGGCCGTGGAGATGCGCTCGTACAAGCCGGTTGACAAGGGCCACTCGGGCCAGATCCGCAAGGCGCTGCAGTTGCTGCTGTCGGCCGAGCGCCCGATGATCTACACCGGTGGCGGCATCATTCTGGCCAACGCGGCGTCCGAGCTGAACAAGCTGGTGGATCGCCTGGGCTACCCCTGTACCAATACCTTGATGGGCCTGGGCGCCTATCGCGCGTCGAGCGACAAGTTCGTCGGCATGCCTGGCATGCACGGCACCTACGAAGCCAACATGGCCATGCAGCACTGCGACGTGCTGATCGCCATTGGCGCGCGCTTCGACGACCGCGTGATCGGCAACCCCAAGCACTTCGCGTCCAACGCGCGCAAGATCATTCACATCGACATCGATCCGTCGTCGATCTCGAAGCGAGTGAAGGTCGATATCCCCATCGTCGGCAACGTCAAGGACGTGCTGCAGGAACTGCTGACCCAGCTGGATTCGGCCGAAACCCGCCAGAACGGCGCGGCGCTGGATAACTGGTGGAAGCAGATCAACGAATGGCGCAAGCGCGATTGCCTGAAGTTCGCCACCTCGGACGAGTTCATCAAGCCGCAAGCCGTGGTCCAGAAGGTGTGGGAAGTCACCAAGGGTGACGCCTTCATCACCTCCGATGTCGGCCAGCACCAGATGTGGGCCGCGCAGTACTACGGTTTCGACAAGCCGCGCCGCTGGATCAATTCCGGTGGCCTGGGCACCATGGGCGTCGGCCTGCCGTACGCCATGGGCGTGCAGAAGGCCAATCCCGACGCGACCGTGGCCTGCATCACCGGCGAAGCCTCGATCCAGATGTGCATCCAGGAGCTGGCCACGTGCAAGCAGTATCACCTGACGCCCAAGATCATTCTGCTGAATAACCGTTTCCTGGGCATGGTGCGCCAGTGGCAGCAGATCGACTATGGCTCGCGCTATTCCGAGTCCTACATGGATTCGCTGCCGGACTTCAACAAGCTGGCCGAATCCTATGGCCACGTCGGCATGAAAATCGAGAAGCCGGGCGACGTGGACGGCGCGCTGCGCGAAGCCTTTGCAATGAAAGACAGGCTGGTCTTCATGAACTTCATCACGGATCAAACCGAAAACGTCTGGCCGATGGTCAAGGCGGGCAAGGGTTTGACTGAAATGTTGCTGGGTTCGGAGGATCTTTAATCATGCGCCATATCATTTCTGTGCTGCTGGAAAACGAAGCCGGCGCATTGTCCCGTGTCGTGGGTCTGTTTTCCGCGCGCGGCTACAACATCGAAACGCTCACCGTTGCACCCACCGAAGACCCGACCCTGTCGCGCATGACCATCGTGACTTCCGGTTCGGACGATGTGATCGAACAGATCACCAAACACCTGAACCGCCTGATCGAGGTGGTGAAGGTCGTCGATCTGACGGAAGGCGCGCACATCGAGCGCGAACTGATGCTGATCAAGGTGCGCGCAGTGGGCAAGGAGCGTGAAGAGATGAAGCGCACCGCGGACATCTTCCGCGGCCGCATCATCGACGTCACCGAGAAGACCTATACGATCGAGCTGACCGGCAACAAGAGCAAGCTGGACGCGTTCATCGACGCCCTCGATCGTACGGCCATCCTGGAGACGGTTCGCACCGGCGGCTCCGGCATCGGCCGCGGCGAGCGGATCCTGAAGATCTGATCGGCTGCGGCAGCCAACACAGTCACACACACATTCAAATTCAAGTTATTCGGAAATAGGAAATGGAATGGACGCCTCCCCCGTAAGGGCGAGATGCTAAAGTTGAAGTGAGGGAGTTGCGGTAAGAGGTGGATCCTCACGTTCCGGCGGCATCGAGTGCCCAAAGTGAGAATATAGAGGTTCTCA
>WNDX01000031.1 GCA_009914615.1 Herbaspirillum frisingense | reverse complement strand
CGCATCATTGGTGACTGGATCGGCTTTTATAACCACCGCCGGCCGCATCAGGCGCTGGGCATGAAGACACCAGCTGAGGCGTTTGCTTTAGCTGCTTGAGGTGAGCAGGTTTCGCTGGGTCATTACAATGGCACGTTGTTCCGGCGAGCGCAGAGTCCATCCGCGTGGTTGGCTCGGCTGCAGCGGACGCTGCCAATCACGCCAGGGAATTGGCTGGACCCTTTGGTGGTCAAGGCCTCGCTCCTGCGTCGTCCCGGCGCAGGCCAGGCTCCAGTGCCGTTCGTGGTGACCCGCAGGCCTTGGACAACGCCAAGGGGCAGGAATCGATGAGGCAGAGCTTGGATTTGCACGCGCCGGCGCGCACAATGGCCCGGCTTGCAGTCCCATCCACCCGACAAGGAGACGTCCATGAGCACCCCCGTCAACCCGATTCCCCCCGGCATGCATTCGATCACTCCGCACCTGGTCTGTGCCGGCGCCGCCGACGCCATCGAGTTCTACAAGAAGGCGTTCGGCGCCAACGAGGGCGCGCGCCTGGCCGGCCCCGACGGCAGGCTGATGCATGCCCAGCTCAGCATCGGCGACTCCAGCCTGATGCTGGTCGATGAAATGCCGGAATGGAAGTGCCTGGGCCCCAAGGCGCTGGGCGGCTCGCCGGTCACCATCCATTTGTATGTCAAGGACGCCGACGCGGTATGCGCCCAGGCGGTGGCGGCCGGCGCGCAGCCGGTCATGCCGGTGGCCGACATGTTCTGGGGGGATCGCTATGGGCAGGTGGTCGATCCCTTCGGGCACAAATGGTCGATCGCCACGCATGTGCGCGACATGACGCCGGAGCAGATCGCCAAGGCCGCGCAGGAGGTCCAGGGCGGCAATTGCGGCGATGCCGGGCAGTAACAAGCAGCCGGCCCATGCTTCAATGAAAAACGCCGGCAATGCCGGCGTTTTTTTACGTGGGGGAGTACGGGGATCAGTCGCGGAAGTTGTTGAACTCCAGCGGGATATCCTTCACTTCCTTGCGCAGCAGGGCGATGGCGGCCTGCAGGTCGTCGCGCTTGCCGCCGGTGATGCGCACGGCGTCGCCCTGGATGCTGGCTTGCACCTTCATCTTGCTGTCCTTGATGATGCGCACGATCTTCTTGGCGTCGTCGCTCTCGATGCCATTCTTGACCTTGATCACCTGCTTGACCTTGTCGCCGCCGATCTTCTCGATCTTGCCTTCGTCCAGGAAGCGCACATCGACGTTGCGCTTGGTCATCTTGTTGGTCAGCACGTCGCGCACCTGGCTGAGCTGGAAGTCGGAATCGGCGAAGGCCGTCAGTTCGCGCTCCTTTTGCTCGACGCGGGCGTCGGTGCCCTTGAAGTCGAAGCGGGTGGAGATTTCCTTGTTGGCCTGGTCAACGGCGTTCTTCACTTCCACCAGGTTGGCTTCGCAGACGGTATCGAAAGAGGGCATGGCTTTATCCTTATATTCTTGCAGCCGGCGGGATCCGGCATTCCGACCGTGATTTTAACGGACTGGACGCGCCCCGGCTATCGCAGGCCCGCTGACAGACGATTTCCGGCGGCATGAGGCGCCGTGCGGCGGGGGGAGCGATATAATCCATGCCCTATGTCTTCGCTCCCTCTACAACACGACTTTTCCCTGCGCGCGTTCAATACCTTCGGCATCGAAGCGCGCGCGCACGCCTATCTGCCGGTGGACGGCGCCGACACCCTGCGCGCGGTGCGCGACGACGCAGCGCTGGCCGCGCTCCCACGCCTGGTGCTGGGCGGCGGCAGCAACCTGCTGCTGACGCGGGATTTCGACGGCCTGGTGCTGCACATGCGCGGCGCCGGCATGGAGATCGTCGGCGAAGATGAAGCCTTCACCTACGTGCGCGCCGCCGCCGGAGAGAACTGGCACGGTTTCGTGCAATGGACGCTGGCGCAGGGCCTGGGTGGTCTGGAAAACCTGTCGCTGATTCCGGGTAGCGTAGGCGCCGCGCCGATCCAGAACATCGGCGCTTATGGCGTCGAGGTCAAGGATCGCTTCCATGCATTGCGCGCCTTCGATTTCACCAGCGGCGAGGTGATCACGCTGGATCGCGCCGCCTGCTGCTTCGGCTATCGCGACAGCGTGTTCAAGCACGCACTGCGCGACCGCGCGGTGGTGCTGGACGTGACCTTTGCCTTGCCCAGGCAATGGCAGGCCAACGCCAACTACGCCGACGTGGCGCAAGCGCTGCAGGAGCGCGGCGCCGCGCAGCCGACCGCGCGCGACATCGCCGATGCCGTCATCGCCATCCGCACCCGCAAGCTGCCCGATCCGGCGCGCATCGGCAATGCCGGCAGCTTCTTCAAGAATCCCATCGTATCGGCGCAACAGCGCGACGCCTTGCTGGCGCAGCATCTGGGCCTGGTGAGCTATCGCCAGGACGATGGCAGCTATAAGCTGGCCGCGGGCTGGCTCATCGACCGCTGCGGCTGGAAGGGCAAATCGATCGGCCCGGCCGGCGTGTACGAAAAGCAGGCGCTGGTGCTGGTCAACCTCGGCGGCGCCGCCGGAGCGGATGTGGCGCGGCTGGCCAAGGCGATCCAGGATGACGTGCTGGAGAAGTTCGGTGTGGCGCTGGAGCCCGAACCGGTCTTTATCTGATCCGCAGCGCGCGCGTTCGTCGGCGCTTTGTCGTTCGTACTTGCTGTCGACGTTTCCCTTCATCGTATTACGGCATGCCGTAATGCTCCTCCGTCGTCCTGACGAGGGTCAGAACCCTGTGTCGTTCAGCCTCCGGCGATGCATGACAGACGCCGCTGGGTTCCGGCCTGCGCCGGAACGACGGATTGTCTTGGCGCATTGGGTCGCGCTAGCCATGATCGTAGCGGCAGCGCCCCATACCTCGCCGTGTCATACCTCTCCGTCGTCCCGACGAAGGTCGGGATCCAGTGTCGTTCAGCCTCCGGCGATGCATGACAGACGCCGCTGGGTTCCGGCCTGCGCCGGAACGACGGATTGTCTTGGCGCATTGGGTCGCGCTAGCCATGATCGTAGCGGCAGCGACCCATACCTCGCCGTGTCATACATCTCCGTCGTCCTGACGAAGGTCGGGATCCAGTGTCGTTCAGCCTCCGGTGATGCGTGACAGACGCCGCTGGATTCCGGTTTGCGTTGGAACGATGGATTGTTTTGCGCATTTCCTTCGGCAAGGACCAACGTGTTTTCCTCCGCCTGTCCCATCAAGCAATAAAAAAAACGCCGGTCGAGACCGGCGTTTTTTCATGTCGAGCAAGCGAGGAAGATCAGCCGTAGTGGCAGACGTAATCCACGGTCTCGGTCACTTCGATGTCGAACGATGAATTGCCCGGGACGCTGAACTGGGTGCCGGCGCTGTAGGTGTTCCAGGCTTCTTCTCCCTTCAGGCGGATACGGCAGCTACCGCTGACGATTTCCATGATTTCCGGCGACGCGGTACCGAAGTTCAGCGACGAGGGCAGGATCACGCCCAGGGTCTTCTTGGTGCCATCGGCGAACAGCACGGTGTGCGATACGCACTTGCCGTCGAAATACACGTTGCCTTTTTTCAGGACGGTGACGTTGTCGAATTGGATGCTCATCGAATCGCTTTCAGATTGCGTGGTTGAGTTGGATTACTTCGCGTCCTTGTCCAGCAGCGGCAGCGAGACCGCCGTGCTGTTGTCCAGCAAGCCGGTGCTCTGGTAGATCGCCAGCTTTTGACGGGTGTCGATGATGTCCAGGTTGCGCATGGTCAGTTGGCCGATGCGGTCGGTCGGGGTGAAGGCGCCTTCGCCCTTTTCCATGGTCAGGCGTTCCGGCTGATAGGTCAGGTTGGGCGATTCGGTGTTCAGGATCGAGTAGTCGTTGCCGCGGCGCAGTTCCACCGTCACTTCGCCGGTGATGGCGCGCGCCACCCAGCGCTGGGCGGTTTCGCGCAGCATGATGGCTTGCGAGTCGAACCAGCGGCCCTGGTACAGCAGCCGACCCAGCTTGCGGCCGTTGTCGCGGTATTGCTCGATGGTGTCTTCGTTGTGGATGCCGGTCACCAGGCGCTCGTAAGCGATGAACAGCAGTGCCAGGCCCGGGGCTTCGTAGATGCCGCGGCTCTTGGCTTCGATGATGCGGTTTTCGATCTGGTCGCTCATGCCCAGACCGTGACGGCCGCCGATCTTGTTGGCCTCCATGATCAGGTCGGTCATGTTGGCGAAGGTCTTGCCGTTGAGCGCAACCGGACGGCCTTCTTCGAAGCGCACGGTGACGGTCTCGGCCTTGACCTCGACGTCGTCGCGCCAGAACGCCACGCCCATGATGGGCTGCACGATCTTGATGCCGCTGTTGAGGAACTCCAGATCCTTGGCTTCGTGGGTCGCGCCCAGCATGTTGGAGTCGGTCGAGTAGGCTTTTTCCACCGACATCTTGTAGTCGAAGCCGGACTTGATCATGAACTCGGACATTTCCTTGCGGCCGCCCAGCTCATTGATGAACGTGTTGTCCAGCCAGGGCTTGTAGATCTTCAGATTCGGGTTCACCAGCAGACCGTAGCGGTAGAAGCGCTCGATGTCGTTGCCCTTGAAGGTGCTGCCGTCGCCCCAGATGTCCACGTTGTCTTCGCGCATCGCAGCCACCAGCATGGTGCCGGTCACGGCGCGGCCCAGCGGGGTGGTGTTGAAGTAGGTCACGCCGGCGGTGGAGATGTGGAAGGCGCCGCTTTGCAGGGCGGCGATGCCTTCATTGGCCAGCTGTTCGCGGCAATCGATCAGGCGCGCCAGCTCGGCGCCGTATTGCATGGCCTTTTTCGGGATGGCGTCATAGTCCGGCTCGTCCGGCTGGCCCAGGTTGGCGGTGTAGGCGTAGGGGACGGCGCCCTTTTGGCGCATCCAGGTCAGCGCGGCGCTGGTGTCGAGGCCGCCGGAGAAAGCGATGCCGACTTTTTGGTTGACCGGAACGGATTGCAGGATGTTGGACATGGTCTTGACGTTGCGATGATGTTGATGTGACTTGATTTGACGGCGCGGCGGCGGGCTCAGTCGAGCTTGCCGTGCACCAGGTATTCGAGCAGGGCTTTCTGGACGTGCAGGCGATTCTCCGCCTCTTCCCAGACCACCGACTGCGGGCCGTCGATCACCTCGGCGGCGACTTCCTCGCCGCGATGGGCCGGCAGGCAGTGCATGAACAGCGCGTCCTTCTTGGCGCGCGCCATCTTGGGCTGATCCACGATCCAGCCGTCGAAGGCCTTCAGGCGCGCATTGTTCTCGGCCTCGAAGCCCATGCTGGTCCATACGTCGGTGGTGACCAGATCGGCATCCTGGCAGGCGTCGGCCGGATTGGCAAAGAAGGTGTAATTTCTGTTGCCCGGCGTGACTTGCGCCGGATCGATATCGTAGCCCTTGGGCGTCGAGACGTTGACATGGAAGCCGAACACCTCGGCCGCCTGCAGCCACGAGTACAGCATGTTGTTGGCGTCGCCCACCCAGGCCACGATCTTGCCCTTGATGCTGCCGCGGTGTTCGATATACGTGAACACGTCGGCCAGCACCTGGCAGGGATGCTGTTCGTTGGTCAGGCCGTTGATCACCGGCACGCGCGAATGCGCGGCGAAGCGTTCGATGATGTCCTGGCCGTAGGTGCGGATCATGATGACGTCGCACATGCGCGACATCACCTGCGCTGCGTCTTCCACCGGCTCGCCGCGGCCCAGCTGGCTGTCGCGCGTGTTCAGGTAGATCGCGGCGCCGCCCATCTGATGCATGCCTGCTTCGAAGGAGAGGCGGGTGCGGGTCGAGTTCTTCTCGAACACCATCACCAGCGTGCGGTCGGCGAGTGTGTGATGCGGTTCGTAATTCTTGAACTTACGTTTGATCACACGAGAACGTTCGATCACGTATTCGTATTCATCAAGCGTAAAGTCGGAAAACTGAAGGTAGTGTTTGATTGCCATAAATAAAAACGGCGGCCAGTTTGGCGCCTGCCGCCGGTCGTTTGTAACTCTTTAGATTATAAGGGATTCGGGGTAAAAAGATACCCGCGAAGGTTTCCCATGGGAAACCATGCCGCATGCCTGCCTGCACAAGCGGGCTGGTGCAAGGATACGTGGCCTGAAACCTGAGGGCAGAAATAGTTTGGACGGCGCATGGAAGACTTGCGATGAAATAGTGGATTAACTGCGGATATCCGATGATATCGCGACTTAACTGCAATTTAATGAGAATTGTTATCATTTGTGCGGTTAGAGTGCAGGCTCATCTTGTTTCCGTGAGCCAATATGTCATCCACGCAATCCGTTTCAACGCGTTCGCGCCTGCGTACGCTGTGTACTTTTTCTCCCGCGCTTTGCGCCGCTTTCCTGTCCTTGCCGCTGTACGCCGCTGAAAAAGGCGAGGGCGAAAAGGAGCAACTCCCCGACATCGAAGTGCGCAGCGAACGCAGCCACTACGATCCCCGTCCGGGCAAGATGTCCACCGCCACGCGCACTTCGGCCGATCTGAAAGACATCCCGCAGACCATCGACGGCATCAGCATGGAGCAGGTGAGCTCCTACGGCGGCCGTGATCTGGCGGCGGCGCTGGCTGGGGTGCCGGGCGTATCGAATGTGTCCGACACCCGCTTCGACGCTTTCCGCATCCGCGGCTTTTCCAGCGCCGGCGACCTGCTGCTGGATGGCATGCGCGACGATGCCCAGTACGTGCGCAGCCTGGGCAACATCGAGCGCATCGAGATCCTCAAGGGGCCGGCCGCCGTGTTGTACGGCCGTGGAGGCGGCGGCGGAGTGATCAACCGCATCAGCAAGCAGCCGGGCGCGGAGGCCTTCGCCACGCTCACGACCAGCCTGGGCAGCTACGGCCGCTTCGGCGCAACGGCCGACGTCAATCGTCCGCTGGGCGAGGACTGGAGCATGCGCATCAACGCCGGCCGCGAACATGCCGGCAGCTTCCGCAACGAAGTGGACGGCACGCGCCAGTATCTGGCGCCTTCGCTGAAATGGGACGACGGCCGCGACAGCTGGCTGCTGCAGGCCGAATACGATGAGTTCGAGCGCGTGCCCGATCGCGGCATGCCGGCGCGCGTGACGGCCATGAGCGCGGCGGGGCGCGCCACCGCCTACGCCTTGCCGCCGGCCTCGGCCGACCGGTTCTTCGGCGCTGCCGGCCGCGATTTCATCCGCGACACCCATCTCAACCTGCGCTCCACCTTCACCCATCGCATCGACGCCGATTGGCAGCTGCGCCACCTGTTCAGCCTGCTGGATCTGAACAGCGATTTCGACAACACCTTCGTCACCCAGCCCTTTGTTGCCACGCCGCGCGATCTCAAACGCGTGCAGCGCGCCCGCTACCTGCAGAACCTGCAGCAGCGCAATCTCCAGACCAACCTGGAACTGCAGGGCCGGGCCAGCACGGGCATGCTGGCGCACGACCTGCTGCTCGGCGCGGAATACAGCTGGCAGAAGCGCGAGCCGCGTCTGTGGTTCTCCAGCGCGGCGCCGGTGTCGATCACCGATCCCGACAACCGTGCCAATGCCGCTGCGGCGCTCGCGCCTTTCCAGATGAACTACCACAAGGCCAATGGCCAGGCGCTGTATGCGCAAGACCAGATCGACCTGGGCGCGCACTGGAAGCTGCTGGCGGGGCTGCGCTGGGACCGGTTTGCCATCGACTCGCTCAACCAGCGCGCGGGTTTGCGTGCGCAGCGTTCATCGTCGGCGATCAGTCCGCGTATCGGCGCGGTATGGGCGCCGGTGCGCGAGCACAGCCTGTATCTGTCCTATAGCAAGAACTTCGCGCCGACCGGCGGCGACCTGATCGGCATCACGCCGGGAGCCTCCGGCAATGCGAACGACCTGGGGCCGCAATACAGCCGCCAGTATGAAGCCGGGATCAAGAGCGACTGGCTGGACCGCAAGCTGAGCACCACGCTGGCCTGGTTCCAGTTGGACCTGTATAACCGCGCGGTGGCCGATCCGGTGGTGCCGGGCATGTATTACCTGACCGGCCTGGAGCGCAACCGCGGCATCGAGTTCAGCGTGAGCGGCGAACTGGCGCGCAACTGGTTCCTGCGCGGCGGCCTGACCCAGCAGAACGCCCGGGTGATCCAAGCCGAGTCCCAGTTCGCCGGCAAGCGCTCCTCCGGCGTGTCCGCCAGGAACGGCAGCGTGTTCATCGCGTATGCGCCGACGCTGGGTTTCTTCGCCGAGACCGGGCTGGTCTATGAAGGCGCGCGCTACGCCGACCGCGACAACCTGCTGGAGCTGCCGGGCTATACGCGCTGGGACGGCAAGATCGGCTACCGCCTGAGTCGTTCGGAATTCACGCTGGCCGCCACCAATCTGGCCAACCGCGCCTATTACGCCAGCGCCACGGGCGTCGCGCAGATCATGCCCGGCGCGCCGCGCTCGCTGGTGATGACGGCTTCCTACAAGTTCTGAGCAGGCCTCGCATCGCAAGGAAAAAACCGTCTTCGGGAGGGAATGCCGTTCAGTCATTCACTGAGATGCACGGAGCGGCATTTTTTTTGAGGCGGAGGAGCGTCGTCGATATGCCGCGTGCGCAGCCCTTCAGACGGAACCGGCGGGGAAGAGGAAGGGAACGCAGAGGGAATGCGCTGACATCGCCGGGCGCGCACGCCCGGCTTTCGGCCGTCTCAGTACAAGGTCTGCGACGACTCATGCACCAGTTGCGCATACAACTGATGCCGCATCGGCGCGATCTCGCCCGATTGCACCGCTTCCAGCACCGCGCAGCCCGGTTCGTTGAGATGGTGGCAATTGTAGAAACGGCACTTGCCCAGGTACGGCGTGAAGTCGCGGAAGGCCCGTTCCAGCATGCCTTCGGAGAGCTGGTACAGGCCGAATTCCTGGAAGCCCGGCGAATCGATGATGCTGGCCTCGTCATCCATCTGGTAGAGGCGGGTGAACGTCGTGGTGTGCTTGCCGGTGTCCAGCGCGGCCGAGATTTCGCGCGTGGCGATGTCGGCGTCGGGCACGATGAGGTTGATGATCGACGACTTGCCCATGCCGGACTGGCCGATCAGGATGGTGCTCTTGCCTTGCAGCAGCGGCAGGAACACGGCGCGCGTGTCGTCGGGCCGGGCCGTGGCCGACATTTCGTGCACCGGATAGCCCAGGCGCGCATAGACCTGCAGGCGCTCGCGCGTCTTCGGCAACGCCGCTTCGATGTCGGTCTTGTTCAGGATCAGGTGGGCGTCCACCCCGGCCGATTCGGCCGCCACCAGCGAGCGCGACACCAGGTCATCGGAAAAGCTGGGCTCGGTCGCCACCACGATGAAGAGCTGATCGACGTTGGCCGCCAGCAGCTTGGACTTGTACTGGTCGGAGCGATACAGCAGGGTCTTGCGCTCGTCGATGGCTTCCACCACGCCTTGATTGGGCGAGGTGCGGGCGAAGCGGATGCGGTCGCCGACGGCGACGTCGCTCTTCTTGCCGCGCGTGACGCATTGCAGTTTCTGTTCGGCGGCCTGGACAAGATAATGCCGCCCGTGGGCGGCAATCACCAAGCCGGATTCGTGATTGGCCGTGGCGGCGCCGGGCCGCGCGGCGGCTTGCTTCTTCGATGCCATCAGGACGGGCTGCGCTGGGCAAACACCGCGTCAACCTTGGCCGCGCAGATGAAGTCGTTGATCGAGAGGCCGCCCTTGCCATCGTTGACGCTGTGGGTATCGAACTTCACGCCGCATCGGTTGTAACCGACGGCGAGGTCGGGATGGTGATCCTCGGCATGGATGATCCAGGCGATGGCGTTGACGAAGGCCAAGGTCTGGTAATAGTCCTTGAACTGGAAGGCGCGGGTCAGCTTGCCACCCTCGATGGTCCAGTCGGGCAGGGCGGCCAGGTGCTGCTCAATGGCGGCCTCATCCAGCGCCGTGGTCTGGTGGTTGCAGCGGCTGGCGGCGAGTGTGCTTGCGTTGATGCTCATGGGTTTCTCCTTGGTTCCGGTAGCGGTGTCGTGCCTGTCTGTCTTTAGGCGGACATCCGCGGCCGGCGCATGTTCATGTTCAATCCGGTCAGTGGCCGGAGGCGCCTTGCGCCAGGTTCAGCCGACCGATGCGCAGCGCGGCCGGCGGGTGGGAATCGTAGAACGCCGAATGTAGCGGATCGGGCGTCAGGGTCGAGGCATTGTCTTCGTAGAGCTTGACCAGCGCCGACACCAGGTCTTGCGCGTTGGTGTGCCGGGCAGCAAAGGCGTCGGCTTCGAACTCATGCTTGCGCGAGGTCAGCGAGGACAGCGGCGACAGCAGGAAAGTGAAGATCGGCAACGCCAGGATGAACAGGATCAGCGCCATCGCATCGTTGCTGCCGAACAGCAGCGGATTGACGCCCAGGCCGGTATAGAACCAGGCCTGGCCCTTCAGATAGCCCAGCAGGGCCAGGAAGGCCAGCGAAATCCCGAACATCACGCTCACGCGCTTGACGATGTGCTTGAGCTTGAAATGACCCAGTTCATGCGCCAGCACCGCCTCGATCTCGTGCGGCGCCAGGCGCGCCAGCAGGGTATCGAAGAACACGATGCGCTTGCCCGAGCCGAAGCCGGAGAAATAGGCATTGCCATGCGCGCTGCGCTTGGAGCCATCCATCACGAACAGGCCCTTGGACGCGAAGCCCACGCGCGTCATCAAGCTTTCGATGCGGCTGCGCAAGCTATCGTCTTCCAGCGCGGTGAATTTGTTGAACAGCGGCGCGATGAAGCTGGGATAGATCACCAGCATCAGCAACTGGAAGGCGCACAGCACGATCCAGGCGTACAGCCACCACAGCGCGCCGGCCTTGTCCATCAGCGCCAGCACCACCCACAGCAGCGGCAGGCCGATCACGGCGCCCACCAGGGTTTGCTTGATCATGTCGCTGAAGAACAGCGCGCGCGTCATCTTGTTGAAGCCGAAGCGGGTTTCCAGCTTGAACTGGCGGTAGTAGTCGAACGGCAGGTCCACCAGCCCCGAGATCAGGCCGAACAGCGCCACCAGGCCGATCTGATAGGTCATGCCGGGGCCGCCGGTGATGCCCAGCACCACGCCCGACAGCCATTGCAGGCCGCCCAGCAGGGTGAAGACGATCAGCACCGCGGCGTTGACCATCAGCGTCACCAGGCCGAACTTGGTGCGCGCCACCGTGTAGTCGGCCGCCTTTTGATGGGCCGACAGCGGGATTTTTTCGGCGAATTCGCCCGGCACCGCGGCGCGGTGCGCGATCACATGGCGGATATGGCGCGAAGCCAGCCAGAAGCGCACGACCAGGCTCAAGACCAGGAATACAACGAACAAAACCGAAAACGTGAGTGAAGACATGCTTTCCCTGTGCGAAAATGGCGGAAGTTCAATGCCCGGCCCGCCGGCAGCCCCTCGGGAGGCGGCCGCCAAGCCGCCCCGCGGGGGCGGGCGCCGTGCAGCAGGACATGCTCCATGCAGCAAGCGCAAGCAAGCGAACGAACAAACAAACCTGTAGATAGGTGCAATACCCGCTACATCAATAAGGAAGAATTATGTCACAAGCCGCTGACGCCAACGCCGGGCAAGTCCCTGCCGTACCGGTGCGTCCGAACGAAATGAACCTGGTCTGGGTCGATATGGAAATGACCGGTCTGGATCCGGACAACGACCGCATCATCGAAGTGGCCGTGGTGGTCACCGATTCCGAACTGAACGTGCTGGGTGAAGGTCCGGTGCTGGCGATCCACCAGTCCGACGACATCCTGAACGGCATGGACGCCTGGAACAAGGGCACCCACGGCCGCTCCGGCCTGATCGACCGCGTCAAGGCCTCGACCGTGACCGAAGCCGAAGCGGAAAAGGTATTGATCGAATTCCTCAAGCAATTCGTGCCGGCCGGCAAGTCGCCCATGTGCGGCAACTCGATCTGCCAGGATCGCCGTTTCATGGTGCGCGGCATGCCCAAGCTGGAAGAATTATTCCACTACCGCAATCTCGACGTGTCCACCCTGAAGGAGTTGTGCAAGCGCTGGAAGCCGGAAATCTCCACCGGCTTCAAGAAGCGCCAGATGCACACGGCGCTGGCCGACATCGTCGAGTCGATCGAAGAGCTGAAGTATTACCGCGAGCACTTCATCAAGGAGTGAGGCGGGGAGGGCGGGGCCGTTGAGGTCTTGCCGTCAGTCAAAACGGCGCGCCGGGTTCAAGCGGCGCGCCGTTTTTTTTTTGCGGTTGCCTGCTGCGATTTGCCGGTCTTTTCCGGTGCAAGCCGGGAGCCGGGAGCCGGGAGCCGGGAGCCAGGGCCGAGGTTCGCTGTGCTCAACGGGCGGCATCGAGGCATGACCAGCGCCGCTGGATCCCGACTTTCGTCACGACGACGGGGGAGGAAACTTGCGCCGGCAAGCGTTCAGGAAACCCGCCGTCATCCCGGCGCCGGCCGGGATCCAGCGTCGCCAAACGCTGTTGCCGTTCGCCCGACAGGCAACGCCTCAAAGTCCGCATCACAGCAGGCGCGACGGGCCGGTACGGTGCCGGTTCAGAAGCCGCTCAATCCTCGGCATCCGCCCCGCAGCACTTCTTGTACTTCTTGCCGCTGCCGCAAGGGCAGGAATCGTTGCGACCGACCTTGGGCGCGTCGCGCTGCACCTGTTCCACTGCCGATTTGCGCTTGGGCGCCCAGTAGCGGTGGATGTGCGGGATGGCCGATTCGATTTCGATCGCCAGCTTGTGGGTCTTGAGCGGATCATCGACCAGATGGGTTTCTTCCTCTTCCAGCTCGTCCGAGCCAAGCAGGTAGATCGGGCGCAGCAGCGGCGCCAGGTTGGAGTGGAAGATCTCGTCCCACTGCGCGGCGCGCAGCTGGATGCCTTCCCAGAAACCCCAGGCCCAGGCTTCGGCGTCCAGCAGCGGCTTGCCTTCGTGCTCGCGCTCGCAGAACAGCGGTTCATATTCCTTGGGCGCCACTTCGAAGGTGATGGCGATTTCGTTCATGGTGCGCGCGATCAGACTGCTGATGCGCTCGGCCTCCTTGCCGTTCTTGAACTTGGGCGTGTCTTCCGGGCGGCTGCCCCAGACGCGCGGCAGCCATTCGGCCATCAGCACTTCCTGCGGGCCGATGGCCAGGGCGGTCAGGTAGCCGTGCAGCGTGTCCATGGTCATGACATCGTCGGCGCAGCGGTCGGACAGGAGGAAATCGTCGAGTTCGTCGAACTCTTCGTCGGATAGGGGCTGGTCGAGGTGCATGATGTCCAATTGCTGATGCCAAAAGAAGAAGTTTAATGGCATTCGGCCAGCGGCGCGAGCATTGTCATCCTGTCCATGCGTCGGCCTTAGCGTTTGTCATACGTAGGTCGCTGCCCCGACAGTACAATACGGGGATGATAGAAGCCGCCAGCCCCACCCCCGACGCCGATTCCTTCGCCACGCTTTCGCCCGACACCGTCCTCGATGCCCTGGATGCGGTCGGCCTGCGCGGCGACGGCCGCCTGCTGGCCTTGAACAGCTACGAGAACCGCGTCTATCAGGTCGGCATGGAAGAAGGGCCGCCGATGGTGGCCAAGTTCTACCGGCCACTGCGCTGGAGCGACGCGCAGATCCTGGAAGAGCATGCTTTCTCGCAGCAACTGGCCGACGAGGAAGTGCCGGTGGTGCCGGCCTTGGCGCTGGAAGGCGGCGCCACGCTGCATCGCCACGCGGGTTTCCGCTTTGCGGTGTTCCGCCGTCACGGCGGGCGGGCGCCGGAGCTGGACGATCCGGATACGCTGGAATGGATGGGACGTTTCATCGGCCGCATCCACGCGGTCGGCATGCGCAGTCCCTTTGTCCACCGCCCGGCGCTGGACATCGCCACCTTCGGCGAGGAGCCGCGTGACTGGCTGCTGGCCAATGATTTCATTCCCATGGATGTGCTGAGCTCGTACCAGAGCACGGTGCAGCACGCCCTGGACGGCGTGCGGCGCTGCTTCGACCGCGCCGGCGACATCAAGGCCTTGCGTCTGCACGGCGATTGCCATGTCGGCAACGTCCTGTGGACCGATGCCGGTCCGCATTTCGTGGACTTCGACGATAGCCGCAGCGGCCCGGCGGTGCAGGATCTGTGGATGTTGCTGTCGGGCGAGCGCGGCGACATGGTGCGTCAATTGTCCGACCTGCTGGCCGGCTATGAGAGCTTCTGCGAATTCGAGCCGCGCGAGCTGTATCTGATCGAGGCGCTGCGCACGTTGCGCCTGATCCATTATTCCGCCTGGTTGGCGCGGCGCTGGGATGACCCGGCTTTCCCGGTGGCCTTCCCCTGGTTCAACACGCAACGCTACTGGCAGGATCGCATCCTGGAGCTGCGCGAACAGATCGCGTTGATGGACGAGCCGCCGCTATGGCCGGTCTGAGCGAACAACGGAACGGAGATAAAAGAGAGACATGACGACGCCGAAAACCCGCTGCGCCTGGGTCAACCTGAAGAATCCCCTGTACGTCGCCTATCACGACGAAGAGTGGGGCGTGCCCTGCCACGACGAGACCACGCTGTTCGAGATGCTCAACCTGGAAGGCGCGCAGGCCGGCCTGTCGTGGGAAACCGTGCTCAACAAGCGGGAGAGCTATCGCCAGGCCTTCGACGGCTGGGATGCCAACAAGATCGCGCGCTACGATGAGCGTAAAGTGGCCGAGCTGCTGGCCAATCCCGGCATCGTGCGCAACCGCCTGAAGGTGGCGGCGACCATCACCAATGCGCGCAGCTACTTGCAACTGCGCGATGAGGTGGGGGGCCTCGATCCCTATCTGTGGGGCTTCGTCGATGGCAAGCCCATCCGCAACAAATGGACAGCGCTGTCCGAATGCCCGGCCAAGACGCCGCTGTCGGACGCGATTTCCAAGGACCTGGCCAAGCGCGGCTTCAAGTTCGTCGGCTCCACCATCATCTATGCCTACATGCAAGGCATCGGCATGGTCAACGACCACGTACTGGACTGTCACCGCCACGGACGCAAGCATTGAGGCTTGCGCGTGGGCGGGCGGCAAGGCCGGCGGCGGCCCGGCCGCGCCGGATGGTTTAAACTCGCTGCCTGCGGCGGCCCTGGGCCGGCCGCGGATCTGGATTCACGATGCCGGCCCGGCGCCAAGCCCGGCCGGTAAAGTTTGGGAGTAGCATGATTTTCGTCAAATGGTTTGGCTGGTCGGTTCTGTGGCTGCTGCCGCTGCTGCTGCGCACGCTGCTGTCCGCGCTGAGCCGCAAATCCATCTTCGGCGGCCGCGGCGCGATCCGCGTCTGGGTCGGCAGTCTGCTGCTGCTGTGCGCCAGCAGCGCCATCGAATCGCTGGTGCGCGCGCAATTCAATACCGGGGAAGACGGCGAGCACGGCGACCTGTTCGGCTTCGCGCTGATGGAAGCGCTGGCCGGCAAGATCAACAAGGGTATCGCCATGCTGCTGATGTTTGCGCTGGCTGGCCTGGGCTTGAAATGGCTGCTGGGCGCGATCTTCAGCCGCGGTTCGCGCGCCGAGGGCGACGAGCATCCGGAGCTGGACCTGGCGCCGCCGCGCCGCGGCAGCATCGAGAGCGAACGCGTGCGCCTGGCCGGCAACCGCGCCACCCTGCGCGCCGGCGCCGAGCGCCGCGGCGCGCCGCGTCCGACGCAGGCCAACACCAGACAATCGGCGTCGCCCTTTGAGCCGCGCAATGTCACTGGCCGCATCGCCAGCCCCAGCGAGCGTATTCCCGACCTGAACGCGCGCGAAGACTGGCAGGTGCCGCTGTCGTCGCTCAACCGCAGCGGTGCCGCGCGCGGCGGCAAATGGCCGGCGCTCAAGCCCGGCGCCCAGGACGCCAAGGCACGCCCGGAGTCGGAATGGGCCGCCTTCGAAACCCTGCGTCCGACCGAAGCCATGCTGGCCCGCGCCGCCGCCACCAGCGCGATTTCCGCCACCAGCGCGATTTCCGCCGCCAGCGCGGCAGCCAACGCCAGCCTGTCGCGCGCGGCCAATCCTGAGCTGTCGAACCTGCATATTCCGCCGTCGATCGCCCGTACCCCGACCACGCCAGCGCCGGCCGCGCCGAGTCCTACCCGCAGTATCCGCATCAGCAGCGTCGGCCGCGCCGCGCGCCAGGCGCCGGAAGCCGGGACCCCGGCCGAGCGCGCGGACGCCGTCCCGACCCGCCTGATGCGCGCGCTGCAGGAAGCCGCAGGGCAGAAGACCGAGGTGGAAGCGCCGGTCGCAGCCGTGCCGCCTGCCCAGCCTGTGGCGCCTGTGCCGCCGGTGCCGCCCGCAGCCCCGGTGTTGCCGGCGCAGCCCGTTATTCCTGATGCGATTGCGCCAGCGACGGCAGCACCCGCCATTCCTTCCGCGCCTGCCATGCCGCAGGTGAACGAGGAACCTGTGCTGCGCACGGAACCGGCCATCGAGACGCCGCCGGCAGAAGAATCGGCAAGCGCGGTGGAGAGGGAGGCCACTTCCTTCTCGGCTTTCCATGCCCAGCCCGCAACCGTGTCGCCGCAGCCGCCGGCCGCGCCTGTCGTCGCGCAGCCGCCGCAGCCCTACAAGGCGCCATGGTTCGACATGCTGCCCGATCCTGAACCCGAGCCCGAAGTTGCCGATCCTGTCGCCATCCGGCCGGCGCAACCCGCCACCCCGGAGCACGACGAAAGCCCGCTGATGTCGCTGTTCGACGAAGAACCCGAACAGCCGCCGCAGACCCGGGCGCCCACGTTCACCGTGCGTGCGCAAGAGCCCGCGCCGGCGCCACAGCCGGCGCAATCGATCGCCTACGACGACGAGGAATCCGAGCCGCGTGTGGAAATCCCGCTGCCGTCATTGGAACTGCTGGATGAGGTGGCGGAAGCCGCCGTCGAGGTCGATGCCGAACAACTGCAGGAAACCGGCCGCCTGATCGAACAGCGCCTCAAGGAATTCAAGGTGCCGGTGGCGGTGCTGGGCGCCGAGGCCGGTCCGGTGATCACGCGCTTCGAGGTCGAGCCGGCGCAGGGCGTGCGCGGCGCCCAGGTGGTGAACCTGATGAAGGACTTGTCGCGCGCGCTGGGCCTGACCTCGATCCGCGTGGTCGAGACCATTCCCGGCAAGACCTGCATGGGCCTGGAGTTGCCCAATGCGCGCCGGCAGATGATCAAGCTGTCGGAGATCGTGCGCTCCGAGCCTTACCGCAAGTCCTCCTCGCTGCTGACCATCGCCATGGGCAAGGACATCACCGGCAAGCCGGTGGTCACCGACCTGGCGCGCGCGCCGCACATGCTGGTGGCCGGCACCACCGGTTCCGGCAAGTCGGTGGCGATCAACGCCATGATCCTGTCGCTGCTCTACAAGGCCACGCCGGAAGAAGTGCGCCTGATCATGATCGACCCCAAGATGCTGGAGCTGTCGATCTACGAAGGCATCCCGCACCTGCTGGCGCCGGTCGTGACCGACATGCGCGAAGCCGCGCACGCGTTGAACTGGGCGGTGGACGAGATGGAGCGCCGCTACAAGAAGATGTCCAAGCTGGGCGTGCGCAACCTGGCCGGCTACAACCAGAAGCTGGATGAAGCCGCCGCGCGCGGCGAGAAGATTCCCAACCCCTTCAGCCTCACGCCGGATGCACCCGAGCCGCTCGACAAGCTGCCCACCATCGTGATCGTGATCGACGAGCTGGCCGACCTGATGATGGTGGTCGGCAAGAAAGTGGAAGAACTGATCGCGCGCCTGGCGCAGAAGGCGCGCGCGGCCGGCATCCACCTGATCCTGGCCACGCAGCGTCCGTCGGTGGACGTGATCACCGGCCTGATCAAGGCCAATATCCCGACCCGCGTGGCGTTCCAGGTGTCGTCCAAGATCGACTCGCGCACCGTGCTCGACCAGATGGGCGCGGAATCGCTGCTGGGTCATGGCGACATGCTGTTCCTGCCGCCGGGTTCGGGTTATCCGCAGCGCGTGCACGGCGCCTTCGTCTCGGACGATGAAGTGCATCGCGTGGTGGAATATCTGAAGTCCTTCGGCGAGCCTCGCTACATCGAGGAAATCCTGGCGCCGCCGATCACCGAAGACGCGGCGCAGGGCGACATGTTCGGCGGCGACATGCCGGATCCGGAATCCGATCCGCTGTACGACGAAGCGGTGGCCTTCGTGCTCAAATCGCGCCGCGCATCGATCTCCTCGGTGCAGCGTCAGTTCCGCATCGGCTACAACCGCGCCGCACGGCTGGTGGAGCAGATGGAAACGGCGGGCGTGTTGTCTTCCATGTCGCGCAACGGCAGCCGGGACATCCTGGTGCCGCCGTCGGGCGCAGACGAGTAAGCCGCCTGGCGCCGCTCCTGTATCGGCAGGAACGCGGCGTCCGCCCCGGCATTGCGTCAGGTTGCTGATGCAGGAGCCTGGCCGGCCTGGTTCGCATCGCTATCGTCCGGATGCAAACCTGTCTTCCAGGAATGTCACAAGTGCACGCACCCGCGCCGGCACGAAACGGGAACTGGGCAACAGCGCATGCAGCGGATAGACCTCGGTGGTCCAATCCGTCAGCAGGGGCACCAGCGCGCCGCTGTCCAGTTCTTGCCGCAATTCCAGTCCCGTCTTGAGCAAGATCCCGTGGCCTTGCACCGCCCACGCGTGCGCCAGCGAGGCATCGTCGGCGCTGCGGTCGCCGCTGACCCTGATCTCGCAATGCATGCCGTCGCGCTCGAAGCGCCACAGCCGGTGGCGTTGTCTGCCACGCATGAAGGTCAGGCAATTGTGCTGCGCCAGCGCCTGCGGCGTGTGCGGCGTTCCGCGGAGCGCCAGGTAGGCCGGCGCGGCGCACAGTACTGCCGGCGGCGAGGCCAGCAGGCGCCCGACCAGCCTGGAGTCCGGCAATTCTCCATAATAGCGCAGCGCCAGATCCACGTCGTCGCGCACCACGTCCATGGGCCGGTCGCCCACGTGCAGTTGCAGCTCCACGCCGGGATGCTGGGCCATGAATTCATTGAGCCAGGGCAGCAAGATGCTGCGCGTGAGGTCGGACGGCGCTGCCAGGCGCACCGCGCCCACCAGCGCTGCCTGTTCCGCGCCGACCTGCGATTCGGCTTCCGCCAGCAGGTCGAAGGCGCGTCCGGCGTAGTCCAGCAATATCCGCCCCTGTTCGGTCAGGCGCATGGCGCGGGTGCTGCGTTCGAACAGGCGCGTATTGAGCTGCGCCTCGATCCGCTTGAGCGCCGCGCTGGCCGCCGACGGCGTCATCCCCAGCGCACCGGCGGCACGGGTCAGCGAACCCACGTGCGCGGTCTGCAGCACCACCTTCAGGTCATTGATATTTTCAATTTTCATTTGAAAGTAATATGAATGAGGCAGGGATTATCATATCAAAGTTGATTGGCTATTCTGGCCGGGTTGGACCACATGGTCCCTATCACGAAAGAACGCCATGAATGCCCTCAACCCCTCCAGCGCCACCAAGACCTTTTCCACCGCTTCCATCACTGCCGCCGCTGCCAATGCGCTGATCGCCGAGGCGCGCGTCGCCGCAGCCGGACTCGGCATCCAGGTCTGCATTGCCGTGACCGACGCCGCCGGTCACCTGACCGCCTTCGAGCGCGGCGACGGCGCGCCCTTCCTGAGCGCCGAGGTGGCGATCGACAAGGCCTGGACGGTGTCCGCGTTCGGCCTTGCTACCCATGTCTGGAACGACATCCTCAAGGACGGCAAGGTCGCGCAGCTGGCGCACCGGCCGCGCATGGTGGCCGTCGGCGGCGGTTGCCCCATCGTCGAGAACGGCAAGGTGGTGGGCGCCATCGGCATTTCCGGCGGCAATGCCGAGCAGGATCGTCAGGCAGCCGAGCAAGCCTTGCGCGCGCTCGGTTTCGAGGTGGCCTGATGAGGCCGGCACGATGGGGTAGACACGCAGCGGCGTGGTGCCTGGCCACGCTCATCGCGTTCGCGCAGGCGACAGGCGCAGCGGCGGCCGACGTGGCACAATCGCCGGCCGAGGCCAGCGCCGCCTTGTTCCAGCGCATGTCGGCCAAGGACCTGGGCGGCGTGCAACAGCTACTGCCGCAGGCCGGATTCAGCGAAATCGGCGCCGACGGCGCGACCGTCCACCAGCTCGACCTGCACGCCTTCGAGGCACTTTTTCAAAGCGGCGCCGACATAGCGTTCACGGCGGAAGAGATGAAGGTTCAGACCTTCGGCGACACCGCCGTCGTGACCGGAGTGCGGGTGGGCGGCATCGCGCCCAAGGGCGGCACGCCCGTGCCGAGGCGGCGCCTGTTCACGATGGTGTGGCTCAAGCAGGGCGCGGGCTGGCAGTTGCGCCACCTGCATCTGTCCGAGATCCGATAGGCGGCGCGCATGCGCCCGCACAAGGAAAAACGGCGAACCGGATTCCGGTTCGCCGTTTTCACGTCAGCGCGGCAGCTCAGACGTCCAGTTGCGTCACCAGCTTGGTGTTGACGTAGGCTTCGATCGCCTCGGTGCCGCCTTCCGAACCGTAGCCGCTGTCCTTGATGCCGCCGAACGGCAGCTCGGGGATTGCCAGGCCCAGGTGGTTGATGGTCAGCATGCCGCTTTCCACGCGCGCGGCCAGAGCGTGCTTGGTGCTGGCGGCCTTGGCGAAGGCGTAGGCCGCCAGGCCGAAAGGCAGGCGGTTGGCTTCGGCGATGACTTCCTCCAGGGTCTCGAAGGAGTTGATCAGCGCCAGCGGGCCGAAGGGCTCTTCGTTCATCACGCGCGCCGACAGCGGGATGTTGGTCAGCACGGTGGGCTGGAAGAAGTAACCCTTGTCGCCCACGCGCTTGCCACCGGTGCGCAGTTGCGCGCCCTGCGAGACGGCGTCATCGATCAGCGCTTCCAGCGCCGGGATGCGGCGCTTGTTGGCCACCGGGCCCATGGTGGTGCCGGCGTCCACGCCGTTGCCGACCTTCAGTTGCTCGGCATAGGTGACGAACTTGTCCACGAAGGCGTTGAACACGTTCTTCTGCACCAGGAAGCGGGTCGGCGAGACGCACACCTGGCCAGCGTTGCGGAACTTGGCGGCGGCCAGTTGCTTGGCGGCGGCGTCGATGTCGGCATCGTCGAACACCATGGCCGGGGCGTGGCCACCCAATTCCATGGTGGCGCGCTTCATGTGCTGGCCGGCCAGTGCGGCCAACTGCTTGCCCACCGGGGTGGAGCCGGTGAAGGAAATCTTCTTGATCACCGGATGCGGGATCAGGTATTCCGAGATCTCGGAAGGCACGCCATAGACCAGGTTGATCACGCCGGCCGGCACGCCGGCATCGGCGTAGGCGCGGATCAGTTCGGCCGGCGAGGCCGGGGTTTCTTCCGGCGCCTTGACGATGATGGAGCAACCCGCGGCCAGCGCGGCCGACAGCTTGCGCACCACCTGGTTGATCGGGAAGTTCCACGGGGTGAAGGCGGCGACCGGGCCCACCGGCTCCTTGATCACCATCTGGTAAGCGCCCGGCACGCGCGCCGGCACCAGGCGGCCGTAGGTACGGCGGGCTTCTTCGGCGAACCAGTCGATGGTGTCGGCGGCGCCCAGGGTTTCCAGCTTGGCTTCGGGCAGCGGCTTGCCTTGCTCCAGCGTCATCAGGCGGGCGATATCATCAGCGCGCTCGCGCAGCAGGTTGGCGGCCTTGCGCATGATCTTCGAACGCTCGAAGGCGGAAGTGTTGCGCCAGGTGTCGAAACCCTTGCGCGCGGCTTCCAGGGCGCGGTCCAGGTCCTCGCGGCCGGCGTGGGCGATCTTGCCGATCACTTCTTCGGTCGCGGGGTTGACCACATCGATGGTGCGGCCGGAGGCGCTGGCGGTCCATTCGCCGTTGATGAAAAGCTGTACGTCCTTATACATGTGCGATCCTCGTTGGTCAGGGTTCGGAATACCGCCGGCGGCGCAGGGGCGCGCGGCGGATGGGGAAATGTGTTGATGGCAACAAACTTGCGGTGTCTCGTCGTGAACGGCGGCGGCCGTGCTGCGCGTGGATCGGCTGCCTTCCGCGGGGACGTCATTTATACCATGCAACGCAGCATCGCGTCTTGCGGCGCCCCGGCCGCAGCTCATCCGACAGCGCCTTCCGACAAGGCGCGGCCGCCCGCGTGGGCGCCTCGGCAAGGCAGGAACAATCGATAGGGCGGCAGGTCACACCGGCAGAACAATGGACAGAGGGAGGCGCCCATGAGCAGCCAATCCGACGACTTCTCGGCCGGTGCGCGGCCGGTTGCGCGCACGCCGCAGAAATTGGACAGGACAGCCCACCCGCAGGGCGATGCGCTGGCCGCGGGCAGCGTGGTGGCCGGCACCGTGCTCAGCGCCGGCCTGGGCATCTGGCTCGGGCGCAAGCGCAAGCAGCGCCAGCAGGGCAAGGCGCCGCAACCGACCGCGCCCCAACGGACATCGGCCGTGACCGCCGCGCCATCCCAACCTTCCGCCAAGACACGCAAACAGGCCGATGCGATTCCGAGCGGGCTGGAGCGTGCGGTGCGCCTGGTCACGCTGGTGCTGCCGCTGGTGGCGGCGTGGCGCAAGGGCTCCGCCAAGGCCAGGATCAAGGCCAAGGCCGAGGACAAGCAGGAGGCCGCGCCGCGCATCAGCAACATTAAGGCCAATCTGGAACCGGCGCCCTCCGAATACCTCGATCCCGCCGCCGAGGTGAAGATGATCAAGGGCGGTTCGCGCACCCAGCAGGCCTGGCAACTGACGATGGCCGCCGTCAATGCCTGGCTGGACGACTTCGCGCCCAGCATGGGCGCGGCCATCGCCTACTACACCATCTTTTCCATCGCGCCCATGCTGGTGATCGCCATCGCCGTGGCCGGCATGCTGTTCGGCCATGACGCGGCACAGGGCGAGATCGTCAACCAGATCCGCGACATCGTCGGCACCGAAGGCGCGATCGCCATCCAGGGCTTGCTGAAATCGGTGAGTCAGCCGCGCGAAGGCATGATCGCTGCGGGGATCTCGGTGGTCACGCTGGTGATCGGCGCCACCGCCGTGTTCTCGGAACTGCAGAGCGCGCTGGACCGCATCTGGCGCATTCCCGCCGTCAAGCGCAAGAGCGGCGTGTGGCAACTGGCGCGCACGCGCATCCTGTCTTTCGGCCTGATCCTGGGCCTGGGTTTCCTGCTCATCATCTCGTTGGTGGTGAGCGCGGCGCTGGCCGCGCTGGGACGCTGGTGGGGCGGCTGGTTCGAAGGCTGGCAACTGGTGCTGCAACTGCTCAACTTCGTGCTGTCCTTCGTGGTGTTTTCCACGCTGTTCTCGGTGATCTATAAGTTCATGCCGCGCGTGACGCTGTCCTGGCGTGACGTCTGGATCGGCGCGGTGGCGACCACGGTGTTGTTCATCATCGGCAAATACCTGATCGGCCTCTACCTCGGCCGCACCGGCATGACCTCGGGCTTCGGCGCCGCCGGCTCCTTCGCGCTGCTGCTGGTGTGGATCTATTACTCGGCGCAGATCTTCCTGCTGGGCGCCGAGTTCACCTGGATCTACGCCAACAACTTCGGCTCGCGCGCGGTGCGCCAGAAACTGGCCAGCACGCAGGATGAGAATCACGCCAGCGTCGAACAGGCGCAGCAAGCGGTGAATGCAGTGAGTGCGGTACGCGCCGCCGACGGCAAGTAAGTCCTGAGCGCCTCGGCCGGGCCATCGATTTTTATTCTTGAGGAGCAAACCCATGAAACTCAAAGCCATCCAGATGCTGGCGCTGACCCTGGGCGTCATGACCGCATGGTCGGTGCGCAAGGCAATGCGCGAAGGGAAGAACGCTGATCCGGCCACGCTGGGCGATGCCGGCGGCAAGGCCGGCGAGGGCGGACAGGCCTGGTCGCCGGCATTGCAGACGGCGTCCGGCGTGACCGAATACGACGATGCGGATGCCGATCCACCGCGCAACCGCATGCCGTCGGTGGGCGATCTGCCGCCCTGAATTTTCGTTGCTCCGGCCGGCGGGCTCGCTTCTGATTCAGGTCTTGCGCCCTCCGAGATGGAGCGGCAAATCTTCATCCTCATGGCAAGCCTGTCGTTGTGGCGTCGTGGCGTTGTGGCGTTGCGCGTAGCTGCGCATGGCGATGATGGACGATGGTTTTTCAGGTTGTGCTGCGTGGGCTGCGGCGCGGGAAGGCCGCGTCCATGAAACCAGTATGCGTCGGGCAGCGCGCCCCGTGTTCTCCGAGGATGTCGTCGTCGCGGCGGCAGGGCGAGCAAGGTCTGGCGCCGGGCTCATCAAGAATGCGGAAGCGGCGGCGCGGCGCTGTCTGACAGCGCGGCGCGGGAGGCGCTGATCGCCGCGCGCGGCGCACGCGCCTAGCATTGTCGAGACAACGCAGGCCGCGCATGTGTGGTCTGCGTCCCTTACCGACATCGGAGACGCCGCATGCCGACCGACTGGAATGCCATCGCCGCCTACCTGGAGCAGCAACGCCTGCTGCTGGTATCGGCCGAATCCTGCACGGCAGGCGAGGTAGCGGCCTTGATGGCGCGCATGGACGCCTCCGCGCGCTGGCTGCAATGCAGCTTCGTGATCGATCATCCCGGTGCCGAAAACCTGGTGCTGGGCGTGGCCGAGACCACCATCCGTCGCTTCGGTGCCACCAGCGAGCAGGTGGCGCTGGAAACCGCGATCGCCGCGCTGGACCAGAGCAGCGCCAACTTTGCCATCGCCAATGTCGGCCATGCCGCATCGGGCCGCGTGTGCTTCGCGTGGGCCATGCTGGCGGCGGGCTGGGTGCGCAGCAGCACCGAGACGCGCCTGTTTCGCGGCAGCGCCGACGAAGTGCGTCGCCTGGCCGCCGACTACGCGGTCGAACAATTGCCGGCGCGGCACCAGGAGTTGACGCGTCGCGAACAGGATGAGCTCCGGCGGCGCTTCGCCTGAGCCCATGCGTCCCGGAGCCCGGAACGGACCGCCGCGCCAACGTCCCGTCCATTTTCCCCAAGATTCCCAAGATTCCCCAAGAGGCAGCCATGAAACCGAACGACCGCCACCTTGCCGCACCGATCGTGTATGACCCGTCCTACGAGATCCTGGAGCCGGATGAAAAGGAAACCGAAGCAGGCTTGGTCGAGGCGCTGACCAGGATTTCCGAGACCGTCTTCAAGCACTCCGAACACGCGCAGCGCGCGGTGCACGCCAAGAGCCACGGCCTGTTGCGCGGCGTGATCGAAGTGTTGCCCGACCTGCCCGAGACGCATGCCCAGGGCATCTTCGCCCAGCCGGGAACGCGGCCGGTGCTGTTGCGCTTGTCCACCACCCCGGGCGACATGCTCAACGATAAGGTGTCCACGCCGCGCGGCATGGCCGTCAAGATCGTCGGCGTCGCCGGCGAGCGCTTGCCGGGCAGCGAAGGCGATGTGACACAGGATTTCGTGCTGGTGGACAGCCCTGCGTTTTCGGCGCCCAGCGCCAAGAAATTCCTGGCCAATCTGAAGCTGCTGGCGGCCACCACCGACAAGGCGCCGGAGTTGAAGAAAGCGCTCTCCGCCGTGCTGCGCGGCGCCGAGCACATGCTGGAATCGGCCGGCAAGCAGAGCGCCACGCTGGTCGCGCTGGGCGGGCATCCGGAAACCCATCTCCTGGGCGAGACCTTCTTCAGCCAGGCGCCCATTCTCTACGGGCCTTACATCGCCAAGGTGGCGGTGAGGCCGGTGTCGCCCGAGTTGCAGGCGCTGACCGGCAGCCCGGTGGACCTGAAGGACAAGCCGGACGGCCTGCGCGATGCGGTGTGCGAGTTCTTCGCCGCGAGCGGCGCCGAGTGGGAGTTGTGCGTGCAGCTCTGCACCGATCTCGAACGCATGCCGGTCGAGGATGCCGCCGTGCCCTGGTCGGAAGAGCTGAGCCCCTTCGTGCCGGTGGCGCGCATCCGGGTGCCCAGCCAGGTGGCGTGGAGCGGCCCGCGATCCTATGCAGTCGACGACGGCATGTCGTTCTCGCCGTGGCACGGCGTGGCGGCGCACCGGCCCCTGGGCGCCATCATGCGCGTGCGCAAGGCGGCTTATGAGATGTCGGCGCGCTTCCGTGCTGAACGCAACGGGCGCAGCCTGAAGGAGCCCGCCAGTTTCGATGAACTGCCGGACTGAATGGACTGACCATTCAGCGTAGCTGAGAAGCTATGCATGTCGAGGCGGCAAGAGATTGTCGCCTCGTTATTTTTTGCCTGAAAAAAGGCCCGCGCAAGCAAGTTTAATTAAGCAAAAAACTTCATATTTGGTTAAACTCATCGCAAACGCAATTCGATGGGAGATCGTGATGGAACGACGGCGTGCCTTGCTGGACAGTCTGGTCGCGCTCAAGGGCGCGCATGAGCAGGCCACCGTGGTTCTGTCGGGCATCATGATCGACGCCGTGCGCGCTTCCAAAGGCAGTGGCGCGGTGCCGCAGGTCAAGGCCATGCGCGCCTACCGCAAGGCGATCAAGACGCTCAAGATCCAATGCCTGCAGGTAGAGATGGTGCTGGCCGAGCTCGACAAGCCCGGCCTTCCCGAATGATCTTCCCGCTGTAGGAAAACGGCCGCAAGCGAAACCGTTGCGCGCCTACAGTCAAATCCCCGCGAAACTTCCACCATAAGCGCATCGGACGCAAGGATGCGCCGCCCTGCCTGTCACCTTTGTCTGCGCTGCATCCGCGCGCCGCGCCAACCAGCACGGAGATGCGACATGAAAACCAAGGACGTTCCGGAGCAGGCCAGCTTCGGCGAATACAACAACTCGGCCGGCGGCTGGGGCTCGGTCAAGGCCCTGACTTCCATCCTGCTGCAGGAGCGCGTGGTCGGCGCCGGCACGCGCGTGCTGCTGAAGCAGAACAAGCCCGACGGCTTTGCCTGCGTCAGCTGTTCCTGGGCCAAGCCGGCCGATCCGCACATGTTCGAATTCTGCGAGAACGGGGCCAAGGCCACCGCCTGGGAGATCACCGACAAGCGCGCCACGCCCGATTTCTTCGCCGCGCACACCGTCACCGAAATGGAGAGCTGGAACGATCTGGAACTCGAGTCTTCCGGCCGCGTGACCGAACCGCTGAAATACGACGCCGCCAGCGACCGCTACTTGCCGGTCTCCTGGCGCGCCGCCTTCGACGACATCGGCGCGCAGCTTAAAGCGATGGAACCGAAGAAGGTGGTGTTCTATGCCTCCGGCCGCGCCTCGCTGGAGACGTCTTACATGTATCAACTGATGGCGCGCATGTACGGCAGCAACAACCTGCCCGACAGTTCCAACATGTGCCACGAATCGACCTCGGTGGCGTTGCCCAAGACCATCGGCGTACCGGTGGGCACGATCTCGCTGGAGGATTTCGAGAAGACCGATTGCATCCTCTTCTTCGGCCACAACACCGGCACCAATGCGCCGCGCATGCTGCATCCGCTGGAAGCGGTGCGCAAGCGCGGCGTGCCGGTGATCACCTTCAATCCGCTGCGCGAGCGGGGGCTGGAGAGCTTCGTCAATCCGCAGTCGCCGCTGGAGATGCTGACCCCGACGCGCACGGCCATCAGTTCGCAATACCTGCAGATCAAGATAGGCGGCGATACCGCCGCCGTCATGGGCATGGCCAAGCACATCATCGCCTTGGATGACGCCGCCGTCGCCGCCGGCCGCGCGCGCATCGTGGATCACGCCTTCATCGAGGAGCACACCGCCGGCTTCGATGAATTCGCGCAGGCCGCGCGCCATGCCGACTGGGACGAGATCGAACGCCATGCCGGCGTGACGCGCGCCGAACTGGAGCAGGCTGCCGATACCTATGTCGCAGCCGGCGCCGCCATGCTGATGTATGGCATGGGCATCACGCAACACCGCGAGGCGGTGCGCACCATCCACATGCTGACCAACCTGCTGCTCCTGCGGGGCAACATCGGCAAGCCGGGCGCGGGCATCTGCCCGATCCGTGGTCACTCCAACGTGCAAGGCCAGCGTACCGTGGGCATCACGGAGAACCCGGCGCTGGTACCCAACGACAAGCTGCGCGCGCTCTACCATTTCGAACCGCCCATGGAGAAGGGGCTCAATACCGTCGAGACCTGCGAAGAAGTGCAGCGCGGCGGCATCTCGGCCTTCTTCATGCTGGGCGGGAATTTCGTGCGCGCGATCCCCGACCATGGCCGCGTCGAGCCGGCGTGGCGCGACATCCCGCTGACGGTGCAGGTGGTGACGCACCTTAACCGGAGCTGCGTGATTCACGGCAAAACCTCTTATCTCTTGCCTTGCCTGGGCCGCATCGAAGTCGATCGCCAGAGCAGCGGCGAGCAGGCGGTGGCGGTGGAAGACAGCACAGGCTGCATGCACGGTTCGCGCGGCATGGCCAAGCCGGCCTCGGACCATCTGCTCTCGGAACCGGCCATCGTGGCCGAGGTGGCCAAGCGCATCCTGCCGTTCAATCCGCGCGTGGACTGGGATAGCTGGGTGGCCGACTATGCGCGTATCCGCGACGCCATCGAGGCGACCTATCCGGACATCTTCCGCGACTTCAACGGCCGCATGTGGAAGCCGGGCGGCTTCGCGCGTCCGCTGGCCGCCCGCGAGCGCAGTTGGAAGACACCCAACGGCAAGGCCAATTTCATCGCGCCGCAGGGCTTCGATCCGGATCCCGACCTGCCCGCCGATGCGCCCGGCGTGCTGCGCCTGATGACGGTGCGCGGCGACAGCCAGTTCAATACCACGGTGTATTCGCTGGACGACCGCTTCCGCGGCGTGTGGGGCACGCGGCGCGTGCTGCTGATGAACCGCCGCGACATGCTGGAACATGGGCTGGACGCCGGCAGTTTCGTTACTGCCGAGACGGTCTCCCAGGACGGGGTGCAGCGGCGCGTGCCGCGCTTGCGGGTCGAGCCTTTCGACATTCCGCGGGGCTGCGTGATGGGCTACTTCCCCGAGCTCAATGCGCTGATCCCGCTGGCTCATCATGCGCTGGAGAGCAAGGTGCCGGCCGCCAAATCGATACCGGTGAGACTGATTGTCGAGGTCGCGGAAGTCGCGGCCTGAGTCGGGCGCCTTGTGCGCCTGTAGGCGCAGTCCGTCGGCAATGCAGGATCGCGCCGACGACTTGCCGCATGGCGTCCCACGATGGTTTTGGCGGTCTGCCGACTTATCCCCGTGCGGGGCGTTGCCTAGACTGCCAATGTGATGACACGAACAGGAGAGACGACATGAACACATCCGCAACGAAGACCATGAAGAAGGGCGCGGCCGCGTTGGCCGCTGCCTTGCTGAGCCTGACGGCCGCGGCGCAAACCGGCGCAGGCGGCGGCGCCAACGGCGGTACGACCACGCCGGGCTACACCACTGGCACCGCCGGCAGCACGGGTACCGGCAGCACCGGCACCGGTACGGGCACGAACGGAACCGGGACCGCAACGGGATCGTATGGCACGGGCTCGGCGCAGGCGCCAGGGACGACCGGCGGAACCACCACCGGCGGCACGACAGGTTCGACCACCGGCACCTCGGGTAGCGGGTCTTCCTACGGGACAGGTGGTTTGAACGGCGGCGCCGGCTCGACGGGCAGCGGCGGTACGGCCGGGTCGGGCGCAACCGGTTCGGGCACTTCCGGGGCCGGGACGGCCGGTGGCAGTACCGGAACGGGCGGCAGCGGTTCTTCCGGATTCGGCACGGGATCAGGCGCGGGCACGGGCGCAGGTAGCGGCGCTGCGGGTGGCGGTGCTGCAGGTGGTGCAGGTGGTGCAGGTGGTGGTGGAGGCGCCGGCGGCGGAGGCAGGTAAGCCGGATCGGGATCGCAGCTCAGTGCAGCACCCTCCTCACGGAAAGCACGATGAAAAACGGCCGGAGCATCCGGCCGTTTTTTTTGCGTCCGTTGCAGGCAGTTTCACGCAGCGTCAGGCCGCATCGCGCTGCAGCGGCAGCTTGGCCAGCAGATCGAGCAGGGTGTCGGTATCGACCGGTTTCTTGAGATGCACGTTGAAGCCGGCCAGCGCCGAGCGTTCCCGGTCTTCGGCCGCGGCCCAGCCGGTGAGGGCGACCAGCATCAGGTGCGCCATGCCTTCCGTCTGGCGCAGCGCACCGGCGGTGGCATAGCCATCCAGCCCGGGCATGCCGATATCCAGGAAGGCGACGTCCGGTGCGAACGATCTGGCCAGCGCCACGGCTTGGTAGCCGTCATGCGCGACCGCGGTGCTGTAGCCGTGCAGCTCCAGCAGTTCGGCCAGCGTCAGCGCGGCATCGCGGTTATCGTCTGCCACCAGCACCCGCACCGGCTTGGGGCCGGTGATGACCGGCGCGGCCGGCGCCGTGTTGCCCGGTGCCGCCGCCGGCTGGCGTGCGGGGAGGACTACCGTGAAGGTGCTGCCCATTTCCGCGCCCTCGCTGTCGGCGCGCACCGTGCCGCCGTGCATTTCCACCAGGCTGCGCACCAGCGATAGGCCGATGCCCAGGCCACCCTGGGCCTGGCCCATGTTGCGGCTGACTTGCGTGAACATCTCGAAGACCTGATCCAGCGCGTCGCGCGGAATGCCCACTCCGGTGTCGGCCACCGAGACTTCCATCTGGCCGTCCAGGCGGCGCGCCGAGATCAGGATGCGTCCGCCCTTGGGCGTGTACTTGATGGCGTTGTTGAGCAGGTTGCCGAAGATCTGGGTGATGCGAGTGGCATCGGCATCGATCGGCATCGGCTCGCGCGGCAGCTTTAGCGAAAGCATGTGGCCGGCGGCGTCGATCTGCGGTTGCATGGTCTCCACCAGCGCCGACAGCGTCTCGCGCAGATCTATCGCCTCGCGCTGCAGCACCACCTTGCCGCTGTTGATGCGCGAGATATCCAGCAGATCGTCGATCAGACGCGCCATCTGCGTGATCTGGCGCTGCATGATGCCTTGCACGCGCTCCATGGCGGCGGCGTTGCCGCCGTTGATGCGCATGATGTCCAGGCCGGTGCGGATGGGCGCCAGCGGATTGCGCAGCTCATGCGCCAAGGTGGCCAGGAACTGGGTCTTGCGGCGATCGGATTCGGCCAGTTCGGCGGCGGCGTGCTTGAGATCTTCCTCGGCGCGGCGACGCGCGGTGATGTCGTTGAACAGCACCGCGACGTGGCGGTTGGCGGGCGCGCCGAAGCGGCTGGCATGCACGTCGAACCAGCGCCGCAGCGGCGTGGATTCGTCGATGAAGCGCAGCGGTTGGCCGCTCATGGCGACCTGGCCGTATTTGTCGAACCAGTGCTGATCCTGGCCCGGGGCCAGCTCCAGGATGGTCTTGCCGACCGCGTTGACCAGACCGGTGTGCTTCTCGAAGGCGGGGTTGGTTTCCAGGAAGCGATAGTCGCAGGGTTTGCCGTTCCGGTCGAACAGCATTTCGATCAGGCAAAAGCCCTCGTCGATGGATTCGAACAGCGTGCGATAGCGTTCCTGGCTGACCTGCAATGCCGCTTCGGCATGCTTTTGGCGGGTGACGTCGATCAGGGCGCCGGTCAGCCGCAGCGGGGTGCCGTCTTCGGCATATTCGACACGGCCGCGCGCGATCACGTGGCGCAGGCCGCCGCGCGTGGAGCGCACCCGATAGGCGGCCTGGTAACGACCGTCGCCGTGGATGGCGTTTTCCATCTGCATCGCCACCGCGCTGCGTTCGGCTTCATGGACGGCGCCCAGATGCGCTTCCAGCGTGCCCGAGAGATGCGACTCAGCGATCCCCGGCAGCTCGCCGGCATGCTGGTCGGTGCGGATGACCTGGCGCGGGATATCGATGGTCCAGGTGGCGATCTCGCCGGCCATCAGGATGGCGTCGATGCGCGCCTGGGCCTCCAGCAGCGCGGCCTGGGCGCACTTGCGATCGGTGATGTCGGCCGCGGTGCCGATGACGCGGCGCTGTCCCGGCGCATCGCCGGCGCGCAGTTCGCCGCGCAGTTCCAGCCAGCGCAGTTCGCGCTCGGCGCCGCGATAGAAGCGGCCTTCGTAGTGCAGGCGGGAGCGGCCCTCGGCGCAGCGCGCCAGGGCGTCACGCAGGGCCAGGATGTCGTCGGGGTGCGCCAGGTCGGACTGGAACCGGCCGGCGCTGAGTGGCTCGCAGTTGCTTGGCAGGCCGAACAGCTCATACATGCGTTCGTTTTCCCAGAAGCCCTTGTCGTTTTCGGCATCCCACATCCAGATGCCCAGGCCGGCGGCATCGGTGGCCAGTTCGGCGCGCTGCTGGGTATCGCGCAGGCGCAGGTCGTCGGGGGCCGCGAGGCCGGCCGCATGGGCAGGGGCGGACATGTTGACGATCAGGCCAAAGCCGCTGTGCTCTGCCTCTTCCAGGCGGTAGAGGGTGGCGGCGCCGGTCAGCGCGCGGCCGCTGCGGGATTGCAGCGGCGCATCCAGCAGCAGCTTGCCGTGCCGCCGCGCCTGTTCCAGCCATTGCGAGGGGCGAGCGATGTCGAAAAGGACGCTCCACGGCTTGCCGACGATCTCGGCCAGGATCATCTCCACCTGCAGGCATTGGATCTTCAGATCCTTGATGGCCTTGCGGTACTGGCGCACGGATTTGAGCGGCGGCGCTTCCTCCTCGTCCCGGGCGGCGCGGATCGCATTGAGCATGATGCGCGACAGCATGGCGGCGGCTTCGTCGTGGGAGCTCTTGAGTTCAGCGATGCTTGTCAGCAAGGCAAGCCGTTTGTCCATGGCGATCTCCTCTGGTTCAAGAACCATGAGACTTCGTCCGCGGGAGGATTGTTCCGGCGATTGCACGCCGTTTGCTGCGAGGCAACAGGAGGCAAGAAGCGCCATGAACGCGTAGTGAACGCGGTATGAAAAAAGCCCCGCCGAAGCGGGGCCAAAGAGGGGACTGAGGAAGCCTCAGTCTTGCAACAACGCAAATCGCGGCACGGCGGATCAGTACTTCCACATGATCTTTTGCAGTTCCTTGGTATCGTTGGTCTTGGTCAGCGCCAGTTCGGCAAGGATGCGGGCCTTCTGGGCATTCTGGTCGTCGGTCACGACCCAGTCGTACTTGTCGTCGGGCTGCTCGCCGTTGCGGATCACCACGCCGCTGCCGGTGCGGGTCGCACGGATCACTTGCACGCCCTTGCTACGCACTTCCTGCAGCACCGGCACGATCTGCTCGGCCACGCTGCCGTTGCCGGTGCCGTCATGAATGATGGCCTTGGCGCCGGCGTTGACGAAGGCGTCATACGCGGCGCGACTGACGTTGCCGTAGTTGTAGGCGATGTCCACGCGCGGCAGGCTGTTGATCTGGTCGATGTCGAACTCGGTCTGGGTGGTGTGCGGACGCGCCGGCAGACGGTAGAACATCAGCTTGTTTTCCACCACGTAGCCCAGCGGGCCATAAGGCGAGCGGAAGGTTTCGACCTTGAAGGAGTTGTTGCTCTTGGTGACGTCGCGGCCTGAATGGATCTCGTCGTTCATCACCACCAGCGTGCCCTTGCCGGCGGCTTCCTTGCTGCCGGCCACCAACACCGCGTCATACAGGTTCAGCGCGCCATCGGCGCCCAGCGCGGTGCCTGGACGCATGGAGCCGACCACCACCACCGGTTTCTCGCTCTTGAGCACCAGGTTCAGGAAGTAGGCGGTTTCTTCGATGGTGTCGGTGCCGTGGGTGATCACGATGCCATCGACGTCGCTCTGCTTGAGCAGTTCGGAGACGCGCTTGCCCAGCTTCAGCAGGCGCTCGTCGTTGAAGCTCTCGCTGCCGATCTGGAAGATCTGTTCGCCGCGCACATTGGCGATCTTGGAGATCTCGGGCACGGCCGCGATGATCTTGTCCACCGGCACCACGGCCGACTGGTAGGCGGCGGTGTTCACGCTGGAGGCGCCCGCGCCGGCAATGGTGCCGCCGGTGCCGATGACGACCACGTTGGGTTTCTTGTCCTGCGCCTGCGCCGAGAAGGCGAAGGCAGCGGAAATGATCATGACAGCGCCGAGTTGTTTGAATTTTGCATGCTGCATCTGTAGGTCTCCTGTGTCGAAAGGTGAAGCCGCTTCGCGGTTCGCTGTCGTTGTTTTGATGGCCCGTGGAAGCGGATTGATTCGCGCGGATGGCGTCGAACGAAGGGGATCATACGAAAGCGCTACAGCGATGTCTCATGCTTTTAAAACATGGGCGGATGCGCCGCATGCATGAGCTCGGAGAGGCGAGCCGATGCTCACGGGAAGCTGCTTTGCGGCGGGAGCGCGGGCACGCGGGAAAGGCGCCTTCGGCGCCGGAGGTAAGTGCGAGCAAACCGTCCGCGCAAAAAGAAAAAGCCGCATGAGCGGCTCGGCAGAAGCGGCGATGCGGCGCCGGCTCAGCTAAAAGAATTCGACCGTGTCGTTGGTCGTGATGCCCGAGCGCAGCACGCCCGAATTGACCAGTTCCTCGTAGAAGCAGATGCGGTTGCGGCCGCTCTTCTTGGCGTGATACAGCGCCTGGTCGGCATGGCCGAGGATGACCACCGGCGTCTCGCGCGAGATGCCGACGAAGCCCAGGCTGACGGTGACTTTGCCCACCTGCGGGAAATCGTATTCCTGTACGTTCTGGCGGAAGCGGTCGAAGATCTTGCGGGCGTCGGTCAGGGTGGTGGCGCGCAGCAGGATCACGAACTCTTCGCCGCCGAAGCGGAAGATGCGGTCGTGCCCGCGGAACGAGGCACGCAGGATGTTGGCCACCAGGATCAGCACTTCGTCGCCGTACAGGTGGCCGTAGCGGTCGTTGACCTGCTTGAAATGGTCAATGTCCACCACCGCCAGCCAATGGCCCTTGGGCTCGTCGGTGGCCTCGTGGCGACGATCGTCCTTTTCCATCGAGTGCGATTCGTGCGGCGCGATGGCGAAGGCGTACTTGGTGAACTGCTCGTCGAAGGTCTTGCGGTTGAACAGGCCGGTCAGCGCATCGCGCTCGCTGTAGTCGAGCAGGCTCTGGTAGTTGCAATAGACGTGGAAGATGCCATGGATCATGTCCATCATCTGCGGTTCGAAGGGCTTGTCGCTGATGATCTCGACGCAGGAATTCATCTTCCCGTGCAACCACACCGGCAGCCACAGGACATGTGCGCCTTCGTCGGTGGTTTCCAGGTATTCGTTGAGGTGGTTGCGGATGCAGGCCATCATGGCCGGATAGCTGGCCAGGGGCTCCTTGGGATCGTCCGCGGTGTGCTCGTCGATGGTGTGGACGTTGCCGTCCCGGATCACTATCTTTTCCTGCACGTAATGCTCATCGCGCATGGTGAAGATTTCCAGCATGCGGATTTCCTGCACATTGGTCAGCTGGTACAAAGCCGAGATGACAGAGAGCGCCAGGCGGGAATGCTCCCGATGGGCGGTAATCTCTACCAGGTGCTTGAGCAGCGGTTTTTTCATCACGTCGTCGATGTCCTGCATGAGCCCATTGTTCTATGTATGGTCGGTACTCGGTTCGTGCTTCGCCATTCACGCAGTCAGCACTTATGCAAGAATCACGCCATGAATCAAGCAAGGAAGCGAGATGATTTTACACGTTCGTGCGCACTAGCACGAAGCAGTTTCTGCAATTTGAAATGGAAAAATTCCATTCCATTTCCAATCGGAAATTTTGTCGCGATTTAATTTTTACTTACGTGCGCGTTTGAGAGTTTTTTGACTTTGCTTCATGACGCTCATGCATAAGGACGGCCGGAAACCCGCGCGTGGACTGCGTTTTGGTTGTGAGTATTGGTGAGAATATGTGATCTTGCCCCTGATTTACGGACACCTATCTAAGCGACATTGGCCAGCTCGTACTGCTCTGGGCTGAGGTAGCCCAGGGTCGAGTGCAGCCGGATCCGATTGTAGTCAACCTCAATGTAGTCAAAC
>WNDX01000030.1 GCA_009914615.1 Herbaspirillum frisingense | reverse complement strand
GCAGGCCAAGGCTCATGTGTTTGACTACATTGAGGTTGACTACAATCGGATCCGGCTGCACTCGACCCTGGGCTACCTCAGCCCAGAGCAGTACGAGCTGGCCAATGTCGCTTAGATAGGTGTCCGTCAATCAGGGGCAAGATCAAAATACAATTTGCGCGCACTGCCTTCCATTGACGGGTCGCTCGAGCAAGACGGTGATACCGCAGGATGTTCGCCCCGGGAAAATGCCATGCGGGCGAAACCAGACCGGACAAATCATCACCCTAAACCACAACTCCACAGTCAGGGGACTTCATGAAGAAAACCGCATTTGCATTGGCCGCATTGGCCTTGACCGGCGCAGGCGCCAGCGCGTACGCACAGAGCAGCGTCACCGTGTACGGCCTGATCGATACCGGCATCACCTATAACAGCAAGGTTTCCGCCAACAACGGCAGCCGCTTCAGCGTCGATTCCGGCGACCAGGCCGCTTCGCGCATCGGTTTCAAGGGCGTGGAAGATCTGGGCGGCGGTCTGTCCGCGATCTTCAACCTCGAAAACGGTTTTGCCAACGACACCGGCGGCATGAGCACCGCGGGCACCCTGTTCGATCGTAAGTCGGTGGTCGGCCTGTCCGGCTCCTTGGGTACCGTGACCCTCGGCCGCCAGACCGACTACCTGGAAGACATCGGCTCCAAGTACACCTCGGTGGGCGTGTTCGGCTCCAACGCCATCAAGGCCGCGCACTTCAGCAACCAGGATCGCGTTGCCGGCGGCGCGCGTACCGACAATTCGGTGCGCTTCGATTCGGCCAATTACAGTGGCTTCACCGGCAGCCTGTTCTACGGCTTCGGCGAAGTGGCGGGCAAGACCTCGGCCGGCCAGTCCTTCGGCATCGCCGGTAACTACGCCAACGGCCCGTTCGGCATCGGCGCCGGCTACTACCAAAGCAAGCTGTCCAGCGCCACCACCACCGGCCAGCCGGGCGATACCGGCCTGAAGACCTTCACCATCGGCTCCAGCTACCAGTTCGGCCCGGCCAAGCTGTACGGCGCCTGGTCGCAAGTCAAGCTGCCGACGCAGGCTGCGGTGGCCTCCACCGGCCTGGTCAACAACACCCTGGGCAACAAGGCCAACATCTTCGACCTGGGCGTGGACTACTCGCTGACCCCGAACCTGCACCTGATGGCCGGCGTGATCCATGACCGCGTCGATATCAAGCGCGCCACCACCGGCGCCAGGCGCGCCTCGACCACGCAGATCAACCTCGGCGTCGATTACTACCTGTCCAAGCGCACCGACGTGTACGCCATGTATGCCAACCAGCGCGCCAAGGACTCGATCAACCCGGGCGTGATCAACGGCTCTTACACCAACTCGCCGAGCGACGACAGCACCCAGAACGTGCTGCGCGTGGGTGTGCGCCACAAGTTCTAAGCCGTATGCAGTCTTGAGGGAAATAGCGTCCGTACTTCGAAGCAGGCGCCGGAAACGGCGCCTGCTTTTTTTATCGCCGCATTGATGTCTTATGCGCCGTCCGGGATCTCCGGATCCACCAGTTGCGCCAGCAGTTGCAGCGATTCCTGCCAGCCGGCGTAGCAGAATTCCAGCGGGATGGCGGCAGGAATACCTTCCTGCGTGATGCTCAGTTCGCTGCCCACCAGCACCTGGCGGATCGCTACCGTCACCTTCATCTCGCCGGGCAGGTTGGGATCGTCGAACTTGTCGGTATAGACGATGCGTTCATTGGGCACCAGCTCGACGTAAGTGCCGCCGAAGGAATGCGAACTGCCGGTGCTGAAATTGGTGAACGACATTTTGTGCGAACCGCCCACGCGCGCATCCATGTGATGCACCTTGCCAGTGAAACCGTGCGGCGGCAGCCATTTCACCATCGCATCGGGATCGAGGAAGGCGCGATAGACGCGCTCGGGCTTGGCGCGCAGGACGCGGTGCAGGCGGACGGTGTTGGGGCTGTTCATGGTGTCTCCTCCAGGGAAAAGGGAATCCGATTATGCGCCTGCCGGCAGGCGGCGCAACTATTCGCGGCCGCCAAGCTCAGCAGTCGAAGCCGTAGTTCTTGCGGTAATGCTCCGCCTGCTGCGCGGGCATTTTCTTGAGCAGCACGCAGACCGTATAGCTGCCGACCTGCCTGCCGTTGCGGGTATAGCCCCAGTCGGTGACGGTCGCGCTGGTGAAGCGGATGGACTGCCCGCCCTTGACGTTGCGCACCACTTGCGGATCGTTGGCCAGGGTGCCGCTGAAGCCATCGGCTTCCTGCTTGAATGGAATGACCCAGAAGTGCTCGACGCGCGGGCCATCGGTGATCATGACCTTGAGCTTGTAGCCCTCGGTTCCGGTCGGCGGATGAGCCGCCTGCTTCAGGAATTCCGGCAGACTCGCGCGGGCCTGCCGGATGGCCGCGACCATCTCCGGATCCTTCTCGCTGACGAAGACGACGTCATCGTCGCCCTTGGCCTGGCTGCTCGCCATGGGCGCCGCCGCCGACAGCAGCGCGGCCGACAACAGATGGCTCAGGAGGAGATAGCGGCGCATCGCCATGCGTTGCTCAGGCCGGCAGATGGCAGACCACTTCGATATTGTGTCCATCCGGATCCAGCACGAAGGCGCTGTAGTAGTCCGGGTGGTAATGCGCGCGGATGCCGGGGCCGCCGTTGTCGCGTCCGCCGCCGGCCAGCGCGGCCGCGTGGAAGGCGTCTACCGGCTTGCGCGCATCGACGCGGAAGGCCACGTGCATCGGCGGCTGGTTGGGCGTGCCGCGGCTGATCCAGAAATCGGGCTTGCCGTTTTCGCCGAACCCGGCGACGTCGGTGTGGCCGGTGACGGCGGCGGGGAGTTCCATGATCAGCGTATAGCCGATGGGCGCGAGGGCGGCCGCGTAGAAGGCCTTGCCCTTGTCGAAGTCGCTGACGATGACGCCGGTGTGGTCGATCATGCTTCGGTCTCCTTTGATGTTGGAAGTGCGATCATAGGGGGCGCGCAGTGAGCCGGTCAATGCCGGCGTCAAATCGGAAGCGACGATGGCTTTCGGAGGTGACGAGCGACTTCACTTATCATTCCACTTTCTCCCGCGCAAACGTTTCCTTTATGTCCACTTCGCCCGCTTCTCCTGAATTCTCCTTCCCCCGTCACGCCGTCATCATCGGCGCCGGGGCCGTCGGCCTGATGAGCGCCATCCATGCGCTCGACCAGGGCTTGCAGGTGACCCTGCTGGACTTCAACGAGGCCGGCAGCGAGGAAGCGTCCAGCTACGGCAATGCAGGCTGGCTGTCTTCGCATTCGGTGATTCCGCCGGTGGAGCCGGGCATGTGGAAGAAGGTGCCGGGCTATCTGATGGATCCCATCGGTCCGCTGTCGATACGCTGGCGCTACCTGCCGCGGCTCACGCCCTGGCTGCTGCGCAATCTGGCCAGCGCGCGGCGCGAACGCATCCGCGCCACGGCGCGCGCGCTGCGCACGCTGGTGATTGATGCGCGTCTGCTGCATCGGGACGTGGCCCAGCGCGCCGGCGTGGCCCATCTGATCGATACCTCGGGTGTGCTGCACGTGTATCGCTCGCGCCGGCACTTCGACGGCGATGCCTTCGGCTGGGGCGTGCGCCGCGAGCTGGGCGTGCAGTGGACCGAACTGGAGGGCGAGGCGCTGCGCCGGCGCGAGCCCGATCTCGATCCCGCCTTCGGCTTCGCGGTGCATGTGGACGAGGCCGGGCATTGCAAGAATCCCGGCGCCTACATGCAAGCGCTGGATACCTATGCCCGCGCGCGCGGCGCGCATCGGGTGCAGGGACGCGCCACCGGTTTCCGCATCGAGGAGGGCAGGTTGAAGGCGGTGCTGACCGCAGACGGCGAGATCGCCTGCGACGCCGCGGTGATCTGCGCCGGCGCCAGATCCAAGCAACTGGCCGCGCAGGCGGGCGACGGCGTGCAACTGGAAAGCGAACGCGGCTACCACGCCACGATCGCCGGGCAAGCCCTGCGGGCCACCGCGCATACGCCCATGATGGTGTCGGAATTCAAGGTCATCGTCACCCAGATGGAAAACGGCTTGCGCATCGCCGGCCAGGTCGAGTTCGCTTCCTTCGAGGCGGCCCCCGACTGGCGGCGCGGCGAGATCATGCGCGACATCGCCCTGAAACTCTTCCCCGGATTGCCGCGCGAACTGCCGGCCTCGGATGTGAAATTTTGGCTGGGCCGCCGTCCCAGCACGCCGGATGGCATGCCTTGCATCGGTTATGCCAGCGCCAGCCGCGACATCGTCCACGCCTACGGCCATGGCCACATCGGCCTGGGCTGCTCGGCGCGTACCGGCCGCATCGCCGCGCAACTGTTGGCCGGCCAGGCGCCCGAGATCGACTTGGCGCCGTTCAGCCCGCAGCGTTTCTGAACCCTGGTACTTAGAACGTGATGTCGTGCGCGGCCTGGATGGTGGTGCGCACGCCATAGGCGCCCAGGTTGGACAGCGTGGCATTGTGGTGCGCCACGATGCTGGCCGCTTCCAGCACGCCGTTATGCGTCGTGGTGTGGCCATCGCCGGCCAGCGTGACCGGATAGCCCAATGCCAGCGCGCGGCGCACCGTCGATTCCACGCAGAACTCGGTCTGCATGCCGCAGATCACCAACTGCGAGATGTGGCGCATCTTCAGCATCGATTGCAGCTCGGTCTGATGGAAAGCATCCGAACCGCGCTTGCGCAGGCGTATGTCCTGCGGCGTGTTCTCCAGCCCCTGCGCCAGTTGCCAACCCTCGCTGTCATGCCGCAGCGAACCGGCGTCCTCGTGCTGGACGAAGATCACCGGCACCCGTGCGGCGCGCGCCCGTTGCGACAGCAGGTTGATGTTGGCGATGGTGCGGGAGGCATCGGCGACGGCCTCGGCGCCGGTGCACAGGGCGTGCTGGACGTCGATGATGAGCAGGGCGGTGGGCATGGCGGTTCTTTGCGTTGTTCCGGTCCGTCAAGGGTAACGGATCCTGCCGCGCCGCGCTTTGATCTTGATGCGCGCCGTCAGGGACGAAGATGATCGCGCAGATGCAATCCGCGATATTCCTTGCGAAAAGCGCCGCGACGTTGCAGCTCCGGTACCACCTGATCGACGAAGTCGTCGAAGCCGTGCGGCAGGTGCGATGGCGAGAGCACGAAGCCGTCGGCGCCGCCCTGCGCGACGATGTCTTGCAGCCAGTCGGCGATGTCGACCGCGGTGCCGGCGATCTGCGGCGTGAGTACGCCTTGCGCGTAGAGCCGGCCGGCATCGGCCAGCGTCAGCCGACGTTCGGCCGAGATTTCCTTGAGCAGCTTGAACAGGCCCTGGATGCCGCTGACCTGCACGTCGCCGATGGGCGCGTCGAGCGGGAAGGCGGAGAAATCCACGTTCATGTGGCTGGACAGCGTGGACAGGCCGACCAGCGGATCGGCCAGTTCATTGGCCTGGGCGCGCAGTTCCTCGGCATGCTGGCGGGACTGGCCGACGAAGGGCATGACGGCGGAGAGGATCTTGATGTCGTCCGCCTGCCGGCCGAACTTGCCGGCGCGCCCCTTGAGGTCGCCATAGAAGCGTTGCAGGCGCGCCAGGTCGGGCTGGATATTGAACACCACCTCGGCCCAGCGCGCGGCGAAATCCTGGCCGCGATCCGACGAGCCGGCCTGGATGATCACCGGGCTGCCTTGCGGCGTGGCGGGAATATTGAGCGGGCCGCGCACGCTGAAATGGGCGCCCTGGTGATCGATGGCCGCGACCTTGTCGGCGTCGGCATACGTACCGGCCGCGTCCAGCCTCAGTGCGTCCGGCTGCCAGCTGCGCCACAGTTGATGCGCCACATCGAGGAATTCGTCGGCGCGGTCGTAGCGCACGTCGTGCGGCAGCGTTTCCTTCAGGCCGAAGTTGTCGGCCTCGCCCTGGTTGACCGAGGTCACCACGTTCCACGCCGCGCGTCCGCCCGAGAGATGATCCAGCGTGGCGAATTCGCGCGCCAGGCTGTAGGGCTGGGAATAGGTGGTGGAGCGCGTGGCGCCCAGGCCGATGCGCTCGGTCACCGCGGCCAGTGCGCCGAGGATGGGCAGCGGATCCAGCCGCGTCGCGTCCTGGTCGCCGACGGCGATGCCGTGGCGGTGGCTGTCGCCGTAGCGGGTCGAGACCGCCAGCCGGTCGGCGAAGAACAGCAGGTCGAACTTGCCGCGCTCCAGCGTGCGGGCGATGTGGCGGTAGTAATCCAGCGCCAGGAAACCGCCGGGACGGCTGGCCGGATGGCGCCACAAGGCCTGGCTGTGGGCGGCGTTGCCGGCGATCAGGAAGGCGGCGAGATGCATCGCGGCTTACACCAGTACTTCGGGATAGACCTTGTCCTGCACCCGCACCGCATTCTTGATCAGGCCCAGTTTGAGGAAGGCGTCGGCGATCTGCTGCTGTTCGGCGACGATGCCGGCGTCCACCGCCACCGTGGTGTAGTTGCGGCGTTCGGTAGCCAGCCTGAGCACCTTGGGATCCACGCTCAGTTGCGGCGCCAGCAGGTCGGCGGTTTCCTGAGGGTGGGACTGGGTCCAGTGGTTGGCCTTCTTCAGTTCGGCGAACAGCGTGCGCACGACGTCCTTGTTCTGGTCCACGAACTTAGGCACGGCCAGGTGGAAGGTGCGGTTGTTCGACAGGCCGGTGCCGTCGCGCAGGATGCGCGGTCTGGTCGCCAGCTCCTGGCCGGCCAGGAAGGGATCCCACAGCGTGGCGGCATCGACGTTGCCGGACTGGAAGGCGGCGCGCACGTCGGCGGCGTTGGTGACGTACACCGGCTCGATGTCACGATAGCCGAGGCCGGCTTCTTCCAGTGCCTTGAGCAGCAGGAATTGCACGTTCCAGCCACGGCCGGTGGCGACCTTCTTGCCCTTGAGATCCTGCACCGTACGGATCGGCGAATCCTGCGCCACGAAGATGGCGATGCCTTTCGGATAAGGCTGCTCGGCGCCCAGATAGACCGCGTTCACGCCCGAGGCGTTGGCGAACACCGACGGCGTATCGGCGGCGTGGCCGACATCGATGGCGTTGGCGTTCAGCGCCTCGGTCAGTTGCGGGCCGGCCGCGAATTCGAACCACTTCACCGACCAGCCCTTGGGCTGCAGCGCCTGTTCCAGCTTGCCGGTACCCTTCAGGATATTGAGCGTGTTGAATTTTTGATAACCGATGCGCAGCACCTTTTCCTGCGCCGCCATCACCAGCGGCGCGCCGCCGGCCAGCGCACCGGCGGCCAGGCCCTGCAGCAGCAGGCGGCGTTTCTGATTGCGTGCTTCCCCATCCATATCGGCTCCCTTGATCTCAGCGGTCTATGCAAAAGGACAACAGCCTAGGGATACGCAAGCGCGACGGGAACGAATAATTCCGAAAAAGCAAATGCGGGATTCGCCATCCGGCCGCAAAGCCGCATGACGCCTCGTCGCGGCCATTATTCGTGGCACTTATTTGCGGCCATTGTTCGGGGCCATTATTCAGGGCCATGATTGGGGGCCATTGTTCGGTGCCATTATTCGCGGCAATCTTGCCTGGACGACACTGCGTCAATTTGTCCCATTCCGGCGACCGGCCGGCTTCGGTAAAATGCGGCACATCTCCATCTCTTGAGCCGTTTTTCCATGACCGCACTGTTCGACCGCGTCGAAGGCTTCCTGCGCAAGGCATCCGGGCTGCACATCGTGCTGGCCCTGCTGCTGGTGTGCGGCCTGCTGTGCTGGGCGGTATGGGTCTGGGCCACCGGCGAAGGACGCGTGCCGTTCGGCATGCTGGATTTCTGCATCACGCCCTCGGCCAAGTGATTCAAGTGATCCTGGGCGCCGCATAGCGGTTGCACGCCGTATTTTCCTTTCTTCTTTCCGCCCCAGGCGGTGTGCACGGAGCATGCGAAGCGGCCTACAATGGCCGCTTCTTTTTTGACCGTGCCCGCATGCCGTCCAACGCCGTTCTCCACGACGCTCCCATCTTCCGTCCACGCCTGATGCTGCAAACGCTCACGCGCGGCGACGGCCTGCTGGGCATGCGCGCGCACGGCCTGTTCGGCCCGCGCGGCGGCATGGTGACGGTGGCCCAGATCGACTGGACCTACGGCGAGGGCGCGCAGCGCTGGAGCGTACCGGCGCCGACCGGTTACGGCGATGACGATGCCGGCTACACGCCGGCGCACATCGTGCGCGATGCCGTGGCCGAATCGGCCGCGCTGGAAACCATACGCGAACTGGGCTTCCTGCCCTTGCGCGAAGATGCGCTGCAATGGCGCGCGCAAAATCCGCTGCATGCCGCCGGCCCGCTATGGACGCTGGTGCTGGAAGAGTCCTTCGGCGATTTCTGGGCCGACCAGGCGCCGCGCCTGCAACGGCAGGGATGGTCGCTGGTGGTCAAGCCCGGGTTTGCGCACGAGAGCGTGCCGGTGACCGCCTGGCGCTTCATCGTCAGCAGCGAGACCGGCGAAGTGCTGGGCAAGGAAGTCGCCGCGCCTATGCAGCCGCGCGCCTTTTCCAGCGAAGTGTTCGACGGCCTGGATCCGTCCGGGCGCTGGTTGCTGTCGATCGGCATCGACGTCGAAGGCGAGACCATGGATGTCGGCCCCATGATCGCCGACCTGCTGCGCCGCGATCCGCGCTGGGCCGATGCGCAGCAGGTGGAACGGATGGACCCGCACGCGGTGATCTCGCTGCGCGCACCGGGCGGCCGCCGCATCGATGCCATGGCCGGCCCGCTCAAGGCGGTGGTGCTGGCGTTGCTCGATCTGCTGAGCGATCTCAAGCGCAAGGACGGCCCCTTGCACCTGACGCCCTGGGATGCGCATCGCCTCGACGCCATCCACAGCGCATTGCTGTCGCTGGAGGGCGGCGCGCCCTGGCACATGAGCGGCGAAGCCGGCGTGCAGCCGGTGGCGGCGCCGGAGGGCCTGGGCATACGCCTGCGCGCGTACCAGTTGCAAGGCGTGGCCTGGATGCAGTATCTGCGCGAACAAGGCCTGGCCGGCATCCTCGCCGACGACATGGGGCTGGGCAAGACCGCGCAGGTGCTGGCCCATCTCTTGATCGAACAACAGGCGGGACGCATGGACCTGCCCGCGCTGGTGGTGGTGCCGACCTCGCTACTGTTCAACTGGCAGCAGGAAGCGCGCCGCATCGCCCCTGCGCTACGGGTGGTGGTGCTGCACGGCGAAGGGCGCGCCGACCATTTCGCCGCGCTGTCCGCCGGTGGCGCCGACCTGGTGCTGACGACGTATCCGCTGCTGTGGCGCGATCTCGACCAGCTTGCGCAGCAACGCTTCCACATGCTGGTGCTGGACGAAGCCCAGACCGTGAAGAACGCCACCTCGCGCAGCGCCGCCGCAGCCCGCAAGCTGCACGCGCGCCATCGTCTTTGCATGACCGGCACGCCGCTGGAAAATCACCTGGGCGAACTGTGGACGCAATTCCATTTCCTGATGCCGGGCTTTCTCGGCGATGCGCGCAGCTTTTCGCGGCTGTGGCGCAAGCCCATCGAAGAGCAGGGCGAGACCGTGCGCGCGCGTCTGCTGGCGCAGCGCGTGCGCCCCTTCATCCTGCGCCGGCGCAAGCAAGACGTGTTGCAGGAACTGCCGCCGCGCACGGAGATCGTCGAGCGCCTGCAATTGCAGGGACGGCAGCGCGAACTGTACGAGAGCGTGCGCATCGCCGCCGACAAACAGGTCAAGCGCGCGCTGCTGCGGCGCGGCCTGTCCGGATCGCAGGTGACGGTGATGGATGCCTTGCTCAAGCTGCGCCAGGTCTGCTGCGATCCCTATCTGCTCAAGGGCGGGCGCATGCCCAAGGGCATCGAGCGCGCCAAGATCGAACTGCTGCGCGACATGCTGCCGGCGCTGGTGGCGGAAGGACGACGCATCCTGGTGTTCTCGCAATTCACCGCGATGCTGGCGCTGATCGAGACCGAGCTGCATGCGCTGGATCTCCCGTATCTGACGTTGACCGGCGCTACCGAACCCGCGGCCCGCGGCGCGGTAATCGCGCGCTTCCAGGCGCTGGAGGCGCCGCTGTTCCTGGTCAGCCTGAAGGCCGGCGGCGTGGGCCTGAACCTGACCGCGGCCGACACGGTGGTGCTGGTCGATCCGTGGTGGAATCCTGCGGTGGAAGAACAGGCCATCGCCCGCGCGCACCGGTTGGGACAGACGCGCCAGGTGTTCGTCTACAAGCTGGTGGTCGAAGGCAGCATCGAAGAGCGGCTGCTGGAACTGCAGGCGCGCAAGTCGGCCTTGGCCGAAGGCATGCTGGGCCGGGATGATGCGCAGGCGGTCAAGTTCGGGGAAGAGGAATTGCAGGCCTTGCTGGCGCCGCTGGGTGCAGGGATCGGCGAGAAGATATTGCAGTGATCCTGTGCGGGCTGCCTTGTTCGCTTCGTCATGGGGAGGCGGATCTGGCGGCGGTATCGTTTTAGTCCCGTCGTCCAGACGAAGGTCAGGATTCCGCGTAGATCGACCTGCGCGTATCGTATCCGATCGCCATCCATTCCCTCGCTGCACCTATCGCTCCAGCTCCGCCACCTCCTCCAGGCCGCGTCGCTCCGCATCCACCGCGAACCGCAGTGCACACAATCCCGCCAGCAAGGCCAGCGCCGCGCCCAGTGCGTAGCCCGCCGCCACGGCATGCCGGTCGCCGCTGGCGATCAGCCAGCCGAACAGTAGCGGGGCGATGAAGCCGCCGGTGCCGGTGCCCACTGCATAAAAGATGGAGATCGCCATCGCCCGCATCTGCAGCGGGAAGACTTCGCTGGCCGTGAGATAGGCCGAGCTGGCCGCCGCCGAGGCCACGAAGAACACCGCGCTCCAGCACAGCGCCAGCGTCAGCGCGTCCAGCACGCCGGCGTTGAAGGCCCAGGCGGTGGCGGCCAGGCCGATGCCGGAGAGCAGGTAGGTGGCGGCGATCATGCGGCGCCGGCCGATGCTGTCGAACAGGTGGCCGAGCAGGATGGGCCCGAGTACATTGCCCAGCGCGAAAGGAAAAATATACAGCGCGACGCGGTTGTCCGGCACCTGGAAGAAGCGCGTCAGCACCAGCGAATAAGTAAAGAAGATGGCGTTATAGACGAAGGCCTGGGCCACCATCATCAACGTCACCATCAGGCTGCGCGCGCGGTAGTGATGCAGCAGCACGGCCGCGATTTCACGCAAGCCCAGCATGCCGCTGCCGGCGCGGCGCGCTTCGGGTCTGCGCTCCGGCGGCGGCAGCGCGCCGTGTTCGGCGCTCACTTCGGCTTCGATCGCTTGCACTACCCGTTCCGCGCGTTCATGGTGCCCGTGCATCAGCAGCCAGCGCGGGCTTTCGGGCACATGGCGGCGCACCAGGATGATGGCCACCGCCAGCACCGCGCCCAGCAGGAAGCACACGCGCCAGCCGTGCGCCGGGCCCAGCACGCGCTCGTCCAGGATCACCAGCGACAAGCCCGCGCCCAGCGCCGCGCCTATCCAGAAGCTGGCGTTGATGATGAGGTTCACGCGGCCGCGCACGCGCGCCGGGATCAGCTCATCGATGGCGGAATTGATGGCGGCATATTCGCCGCCGATGCCAAGGCCGGTGACGAAGCGGCACAGCGCGAGGAACAGGAAATCGGTGGCGAACGCGGTGGCCAGCGTGACCGCCATGTACACCGCGAGCGTGATCATGAAGAGTTTCTTGCGTCCGAGCTGATCCGTGAGGCGGCCGAACAGCAGCGCGCCCAGCACGGCGCCGGCGATGTAGAGCGAGCCGGTCCAGCCGACCTGGGCCGGATCCAGGCCCAGGGTATCCGGCCGTTCCAGTACGTCGCCGATGGAACCGACCAGCGTCACCTCCAGACCGTCCAGCACCCAGGCCACGCCCAGTGCGATCACCACGCGCCAGTGCCAGCGCGACCATGGCAGGCGGTCGAGACGGGAAGGGATATCGCCGGCGGCATTCACATGGGTCTCCTTTGTCGCGCTTTTTTCACCAGACAGGCGGCGCGTGCATGCGGTTCCCGGCACGCCATGCTTGCCCTCGGGCATCTGTTGCGGAATTGTTGACTCAGTCATTTCCTGATGTCGCAGTGTCGAGCTCGGCGCTACCATGCGCGGATTGAATCTTGGATAAAGGGATGGAAGCGACATGGGGTGGTTCGAAGCAGCCATGCAGTATTCGATCTACGTACTGCTCGGCGTTTGCGGGGCGTGTCTGCTGGGCTCGGTGACCTTGTTCTTCACGCTGGAGCGGCGCTGGCAGATCCGCGTCGAGCGCGATGCCGAAGCCGTCCTGGCGCGTGCACTCTACAAGGAGCCGGTGCGGGAAGACACCGTGTCGCCGCTGCAATGGGAAGCGATCCGCCACCGCATCGAAGAGATGCAGATCATGGCCGAGGAAAGCGGTCGTCCCACCCCCTACAAGAACGTCGCCTGAGCCCGACCGCGCGCCCGCCGCGCGGCTTGCATTCCTACACACGGCAGAGGTGTTGTCCGCTTCCCGCGGCCGTCTTCGCGGCTGATACTGCTTCCATCATCGGCGCATTGTCCGTCGCGCCGCTCGCATGCTGGAGAGCTCGCCGCCGCCATGAAGACCACCAATTTTTTCCACCGCTTTTCCGTCGCCTGCGCCCAGGCTGTCGGCGCCTCATGGACCTTCGCGCTGGCGCTGGCGATCATCATCGTATGGGCCGTCACCGGGCCGCTGTTCGACTATTCCGATACCTGGCAACTGCTCATCAATACCGGAACCACGATCATTACCTTTCTAATGGTGTTCCTGATCCAGAACGCGCAGAACCGCGACGCCGAGGCCACGCAGTTGAAGCTGGACGAGCTCATCCGCGCTATCAAGGGCGCCCGCAATAACATGATGGAAGTCGAGGACCTGTCCGACGAGGAGCTGTCGCACCTGAAGCAGGAATTCGCGCGCATGGGCGATCATCCCGACGATCCGGTGCGCAAGCGCCTGAAGACCCACCTCGGACGCAGCCGCCACGCGGGACATGATGACCAGCACCGGGGCCGGCGCGACGGCGGCGACTCCGCCAGCGGCAAGAAGACGCCGACGGAATCACCGGCTGCCGCGGCGCCGCGCCGCAAGCAGGTGCAGTTCGAGGAATACACGCAGCCGCCGCGCGCCAGCCAGCGGCAATGGACCTGAACGCGGCAGGCGGCCGCGATGCGAGGAGACCAGGAGGCCATCATGAAACACCAGACCCAAACGCATTCCGACAGCGCACTGGATGAACGTCCGGATGCGCGTCATGCACCCGAAGCGGACGCCAAGGAAGACAAGCTCGGCGAGACGCGCGGCAAGGGCCGCACCGACCTGAAGCCGGGCGGTGTCTCCGACGCCGAACAGATGCTGGATCAGCAGCGCCTCAAGCGCACACGCGATTAGGGCGTGCCGGCACCCTAGCTCCGGCGCCGGGCGATGAAGGCGATGATGAGCACCGTCGCCAGCAGCTCTACCAGCGCGATGCCGGTCAGGCCCTGGGTGTAGCGGCCGGTGGTGGTCTTCAGGTAGCCCAGCAGTTGCGGCGAGAAATAGCCGGCCAGGTTGGCCACCGCATTGATCACCGCCAGGCCGATGGCAATGGCGCTGCCGGACAAATACTGTCCCGGCAACTGCCAGAAGATCGGTATCGCCCCCATCGTGCCGGCCGACGACAGCGCCAGCGCAAGGATCAGGCCGGCGGCGTTCTTTTCCCCTACAAACCAGGCTGCCAGCAGCAAGCCGGCGGCGCCGATGGCGGCGGCCACCGCCGTGTGCAGCCGCGCCTCCTGCCGGCGATCCGAGAGCCAGCCATTGAGCACCATGCCGCCCCAGCCGCAGGCGTAGATGCCGCCCATGATCCAGCCCAGCGTCTTGATGTCGGTGAAACCGACTTCCTTCACCAGGCTCGGCCCGTAATACACCAGCGTCGCATTGCCGGCGATGATGCAAAAGAATACCGCGATCAGCACCCAGATCTTGCCGCTCTTGAGCGAGGCGAAGAAGCTGTGTTCGCGCGGGCCGAGCTTGCGGTCTTCGTCGGCCATCTCGGCGGCGATGTGTTCCTTCTCGCGCTCGGACAGCCACTTCGCCTTGGAGGGCAGGTCGGTCAGGATGAAAAAGGCGGCAATGCCGGCCAGCACCGAGGGAATCCCTTCCACGATGAACAGCCACTGCCAGCCCTGCATGCCAAAGGCGCCCTGGCTCATTTCCATGATGTAGGCGGCCAGCGGGCTGCCCACCACCAGCGACACCGCCGAGGCCGAGACGAACACGCCCAGCGCCTTGCCGCGGCGGTGCGCCGGCAGCCAGTAGGTGAGATAGAGGATCACGCCGGGCTGCAAACCGGCCTCGAAGGCGCCCATCAGGAAGCGCAGCAGGTAAAACTGCCCCGGCGTCTGCACCCAGGCCATGGCCACGCAGATCACGCCCCAGCCGATGGTGATGCGCATGATGGTGGCGCGCGCGCCGATCTTTTGCAGCAGCAGGTTGCTCGGCACCTCGAACAGGAAGTAGCCGATGAAGAAGATCCCGGCGCCGGCGCCATAGACCGCGTCCGACCACTGCAGGTCGCTCATCATGGTGAGCTTGGCGAAGCCGACGTTGACCCGGTCCACCCAGGCCAGGAACCAGATCAGGGTGACGCAGGGCACGATGCGCCAGACCACCCGGCGGAAGGTGGCGTCGTGCGCATCGGGGACGGCGGAGGCGGGCAGCGATGGTGCGGTGTCGGCGGCGGGCATGGGGCGCTCCCTTCGAAGTGGATGAGGGCCGCGCGACGGCGCTCCTGGTAAAGCATCCGGCCGGCGCGGCCTGAAAGCCGAAGCATTTTTCATGCCATTTTTCGCATCAGGGGTATTGCCGGGGCCTGCTTCCTTCGGGAAGAGAAAAAGACGCATCCTGCTCTGCTGCAGCGTTATTTCCGTTTCTGATAACTAGAAATAAGCACAACAATGGTCACCTGCGGGATGCTGTCCGCCCGAAAAGCCGGCCGTTCTGGCGCAGGGCTTGCCCGCTCTGGGTTTGCGGCAATGTTTCATATCATTTACCGATAGTGTTGTTTCTATCGCCGCGATAGCCCCTGACGATTGTTCCAGTTTCCAGAACACTCAATTCTTCTTTGACGCATTTTTCTCCTGCGGGCACATCCCTACACTGCAGTCATCGATGAACGACATCGCAACGCAAGAAACGACGCCGTTCTGAGAGAGAGGCACATGTCATCTCACGCAACCGACGCATGTACCCGAATGATCAATGACTGAACACCCAAAGGAGAACATCATGTCCGCAAAAACCATCATCGCAGCCGTCCTGGCCCTGTCCGCTTCTTCCGTGGCATTTGCCGAAGCACCGTATCCGGTCGAGAAGCCTTTCGTTTCGCACACCAGCCGCGCAGCGGTCAAGGCTGAACTGGCCAAGGCCCAGCAACAAGGCGTCGCCAACCAGGTGGACTCGGTCTACCCGGTCGTGACCTCGGCCCCCGCCAACAGCGGCCTGCAAACTGCCGGCAACGTCCAGGCATCGACCTACGCCGGCGCCTGATCGCCGGCGGGATGGAGGCGGGCGGTTGAGTCTTGCCGGCGCCTTCGTCCTTCCGTTATCGCATCGCAAGTAAAACAATAAAGAGGAACCCATCATGTTGCACCAACTGTTCTCGCGCGGCTTGTCCGTCTATCCGCGGATCTACATGCAATTTGCCGCCTTGGTGGCCTTGCTGATCGCAGCCGAGTTCAGCATGGGCACCTTGAGCATGATGCTGACCCAGCGCGCGCTGCACCGTGTGTCGCAGCGCGTGCGCCGCCGCCGTGAGGCATCGCGCGTGAAGCGCGATGAGCATATCGGAGGAAATTGTTGCGCTTGAAGATCCCAGGGGATCGCAATGAACGGCACGCCATCGGGCGTGCCGTTTTTATGTCGGGGAGGGGATATCGCGGCGCCCAGCGAAACCCGGGCGTCTCAGAGCCCGCGTTCCAGCAGGCGCAGTTGTTCGCGGAAGGCCGGCTTGAGCCGGTAGAGCTGGGCCGGGCGGTGGGCGCCGGCCGTCTCGAACTGGCCATCGGCCGGTTCCAGCATGTCCATCTCGGTCATCTTGCGGCGGAAGCTCACCTTGTTGATGCTCTCGCCCAGCAGCATTTCATAGACGCGCTGCAGTTGCGGCAGCGTGAACGCCTCGCCCAGCAGATGGCAGGGTAGCGAGGAATACTGGCTCTTGCTGCGCAGGCGCGACACCGCGGTCTCGATGATGGCAGCATGGTCGAAGGGCAGCGGCGGCAGGCGATCCACGCTGGCCAGGCGCAGTTCGCTGCGTTCGGCCTGGGTGATCATGGCGGCCGGCACCAGCGCGTAATAGGCGATGGAGACCGACCAGCCGCGCGGATCGCGCGCCGCGCCGGAAAAGGTGGCCAACTGTTCCAGGTAAGGCGCTTCGATGCCGGTCTTGTCGCGCAGCACGCGTCGCGCGGCATCGCGCGCATCGGCGTCGGCATCGGCATGGATATAGCCGCCGGGCAGGGCGGCCACGCCCTTGAAGGGCGCGTGCTCGCGCCTGAGCAGCGCGACCTCCAGCCCATCCGCCGACAGCGTCAGCAACACCACATCCACCGTGCAGATCACCTGATCCAATTGCTCTCCTTGCTTTCGGTCACGCCAGCAGTCTAATGGTACTTAGTGTCATTGTGAATCTATTTATTGCCATTCATGAAATGTTTCCTTTCTGGCATAGAAGACTGGCAAAAATCCTCTCAATTAGCTTAGTTGCAAAGTTAAATTAAGTGTTCTACACTGGCTTCACCGCAACCCGAAAGGTGGAAGCCATGAAGCGCAATCTGCATCTCCTCGTGATTGATCCGCAAAACGATTTCTGCGACCTGCCCGCCGCCTATCTCCCGGCCGATCCGATCAGCGGCGCGCCCCAGCAACCCGCGCTGCCGGTGGCCGGCGCGCATGCCGACATGCAGCGCGTGGCAAGGCTGATCGATGAGGGCGGTCGCGGCCTGTCGGCCATCAGCATCACCATCGATTCCCACCACAGGCTGGACATCGCCCACCCGACCTTCTGGCGGGCCGGCGACGGCGGCGCGGTTGCTCCCTTCACCCAGATCGAGGCCGCCGAGGTGCGCGCCGGCCGTTACCTGCCGCGCGACCCGCAGGCGCTGCCGCGCGCGCTGGCTTACCTGGATGCATTGGAAGCCGCCGGCCGCTACCGCCTGATGGTGTGGCCGGTGCACTGCGAGATCGGCAGTTGGGGCGGCGCCGTGCACGCCGACGTGCGCGCCGCCTACAACCGCTGGGAAGAAGCGACCCTGGGCATCGTCGCCAAGTTGGCCAAGGGCAGCAATCCCTGGACCGAGCACTACTCGGCCGTGATGGCCGAAGTGCCGGATGCCGCCGACCCCGACACCCAGCTCAACAGCGATTTCATCAATGGGCTGGCCCGCGCCGACGGCGTGTACATCACCGGCGAAGCCGGCAGCCACTGCGTGCGCGCCACCACCGAGCACATCGTCGAGAACCTCGACGCCGCCGGCCGCGCCCGGCTGGTGCTGGTGACCGATTGCATGAGCCCGGTGGCTGGTTTCGACGCGCAGTACCGCGACTTCCTCGACGCCATGGCCGGCGCCGGCGTACGCCTGGCGAGTTCGGCCGAGGTGTTGACCGAACTGCAAGCCAATGCCTGAACACTGAACGCCTAAGCCCGGAGCCCGGAGCCCCGGGCTTCAGGTCCCTCATCCCAACGAAAGGAGTGCGCATCATGGCGCCCGTCGTCCGCAGCCTGCTGGAAACCGACCTCTACAAGTTCACCATGTGGCAGGCGCTATTGCACAGCCACCCCGGCGCGCAGGCCGAATACGTCTTCGTCTGCCGCAACCGGCCCCAGTTTCCGCTGGCCGAACTGAAGGAGGACGTGGAGCGCGAGCTGGATCACCTGTGTTCGCTGCGCTTCACCGACGACGAACTGGCCTATCTCGCCGGCCTGCGCTACATGAGGAGCGACTTCATCGACTTCCTCGCGCTGTTCCGCTTCCAGCGCAAGTTCATCCGCGTGCAGGTCGAGGGCGACGGCCTGTCCATCGTCGCCAGCGGCCCGCAGGTGCATGTGATGGGCTTCGAGATCTTCGTGCTCTACATCGTCAACGAGCTTTACTTCCGCCGTCTCGGCAACGCCGCCGCGTTGGAGGAGGCGCGCCGGCGCCTGCAGGACAAGATCGCCCTGCTGCGCGAGTTCGCCCGTGAACCCGGCGGACGTTACCCGTTCGAGTTCTTCGACTTCGGCGTGCGTCGCCGCTACTCGGCGCTATGGCAGGAAGAGGTGGTGGCCACGCTGGCGCGCGAGGTGCCGGATTACTTCAAGGGCACGTCCAACGTCTGGCTGGCCAAGAAGTACGGCCTGGTGCCCATCGGCACCATGGCGCACGAATATCTGCAGTCTTACCAGGCGTTCGGGGTGCGCCTGCGCGATTTCCAGAAGGCGGCGCTGGAAGACTGGGTGCAGGAGTATCGCGGCGACCTTGGCATCGCGCTTACCGACGTGGTCGGCATGGACGCCTTTCTGGCCGATTTCGACCTGTACTTCGCCAAGCTGTTCGACGGCCTGCGCCACGATTCCGGCGATCCCTTCGAATGGGGCGAGAAGGCGCTGGCGCACTATCGCAAGCTACGCCTGGATGCCGGCACCAAGCGCCTGGTGTTTTCCGACGGCCTGGATCTGCCGGGGGCCTTCAAGCTGTACCGGCACTTCTCCGGCCGCGCCATGACCGGCTTCGGGATCGGCACCAATCTCAGCAACGACACCGGCATCGAACCGCTGAACATCGTCATGAAGCTCACCTCCTGCAACGGCCAGGCGGTCGCCAAGCTGTCCGATTCGCCGGGCAAGACCATCTGCAAGGACGAGACCTTCCTGGCTTATCTGCGCCAGTTGTTCGGCATCAGCGCCGCGGCCTGACGCGGCAGAAAGGATCCATCATGCTTCGCATCGCCATTGCCCAGCTCAATCCCACCGTCGGCGATTTCGACGGCAACGCCGCGCAGATCATCGACGCCATGCAGCGCGCCGCCGCCGGCCGCGCCGATCTGGTGGCCTTCCCGGAACTGGCCGTGTGCGGCTACTACCCGGGCGACCTGCTGGAAGAACCGCGCTTCCTGCGCAACATGGTGGCGGCGCTGGAACGCATCATCGCCGCCACCCGCGCGCTGCCCGGCCTGACCGCGGTGATCGGCGCGCCGCGCCGCAATACCGGTCCGGGCAAGCCGCTGTTCAATGCGCTGCTGGCGGTGCGCGACGGCGCCATCGTCGCCGAGTATCACAAGCAGCTGCTGCCGGTATATGGCGTGTTCGACGACGGCCGCCATTTCGAGGCCGGCCCGGAAGTGGCCTGCGTGCTGCCGCTTAAGGGGGTGCGCGTGGGTTTCCTGATCTGCGAGGATGGCTGGAACGACGATCTGCGCAGCTATCGCGTCAATCCCTTCCAGAAGCTGGCCGACGCCGGCGCGCAACTGGTGCTGTCGATCAACGCCAGTCCGTCGGACGTCGGCAAGCGGGCCCAGCGCCACGCCCTGTTCCAGGCCGCCTGCCTGCGGCGCGACATGGCGCTGCTGTACGTCAACCAGGTCGGCGGCCAGGATCAGCTGGTGTATGACGGTGCCTCCTTCGCCATGTCGCCGCAGCAGGGCCTGGCCTTCGAAGCCGCGCGCTTCGCTCCGGATTTCCGGCTGCTGGCCTTCGAAGACGGTCGCTTCCTGCGCGACGACGGCACCGCCGCGCCCAGGCTGGTGGAAGAGACGCTGGCGACGCCGGAGTTCTATCGCCGCCAGATCATCCTCGGCCTGCGCGACTATGCGCGCCGCTGCGGTTTCGAGCGCGTGGTGGTGGGATCCTCGGGTGGCATCGATTCGGCGCTGACCATCGCGCTGGCGGCCGAGGCGCTGGGGCCGCAGAACGTGGTGGCGGTGACCATGCCGTCGAGGTTCTCCAGCACGGGCTCGGTGGATGATTCCGAAACGCTGTGCCGGGCGCTGGGCGTGCAATTGTTCCGCCACCCCATCGCCGACCTGGTGCGCGAGTTCGAAGACGGTTTCGCCAAGGCCTTCGGCGCGCCGCTGCGCGGGCTGCCGCTGGAAAACCTGCAGGCGCGGGTGCGCGGCGCGGTGCTGATGGAATACTCCAACGGCTTCGGCGCCTTGCTCCTGACCACCGGCAACAAGAGCGAGATATCGGTCGGCTATTGCACGCTGTATGGCGACACCAATGGCGGTCTCGGCCTGATCGGCGATCTGTACAAGACCGAGGTGTATGCGCTGGCGCGCCACCTGAACGCCGCCGCCGGCCGCGCGATCATTCCCGCCGCCGTGCTCGACAAGCCGCCGTCGGCCGAACTGGCGCCGGACCAGCGCGATACCGATAGCCTGCCGCCCTACGAGGTGCTCGACGAGATCCTCAAATGGCACATCGAAGGCGATCGCCTGCCGGCGGCGGAAGCGCGGGCGGCCGGCGAGTTCGTCGAGGGCCTGCGCGACACCGAAGAGGGGGCCGCGCTGGTCGAGCGCATCTGCCGCCTGACCGCGCGCAACGAATACAAGCGCCGCCAGTCGCCGCCGGTGATCCGGGTGCGGGCGCGCGCCTTCGGCAGCGGACGGCAGATTCCCATCGCAGTGACGTACTAACAAGGAGCGGGCATGTCAGGGCAAGACAAGGCAAGAACGGCGGATGCGGCGGTATTGATCGGGCGCTTCCAGCCCTTCCACAACGGCCACCTGCATCTGCTGCAGCGTGCGCTGGAACGCGCGCCCACGGTGATCGTGGTGCTCGGCTCGGCCTTCCACGCACGCAATACCAAGAACCCGCTGACCTGGCAGGAGCGCGCCGCCATGATCGCCGGCGCGCTGCCGGAGACGCAACGGGAACGCGTGCGCTTCGTCGCCACGCGCGACTATTACGACGACCGCCGCTGGTCGGCCGAGGTCAGGCGCCTGGTCGCGGGCGTGGCGGGAGAGCAGGCGCGCATCGTCCTGGTCGGGCACTTCAAGGATGCCTCCAGTTATTACCTGCGTCATTTTCCGCACTGGGAACTGGAGGCGCTGGAACGCGCCGTCGATATCGACGCCACTGACATTCGCCGCCTGTGGTTCGAGGCCGAAGACATGGATGTCACGCTGGACGTGCTGGCGCAGATGCTGCCGGCCAGCGTGCGGCAATACCTGCGCGCCTGGTCGCTGCTGCCGCATTACACGCCGCTGGCCGAGGAGCATCGCCAGCTGCAAAAGTACAAGGCCGCCTGGTCGGCCGCGCCCTATCCGCCGATCTTCACCACCGTCGATGCCGTCATCCGCGCCGCCGATCACGTGCTGCTGGTGCAGCGCAAGGGCTTTCCAGGGCGCGGCCTGTGGGCCGTTCCGGGCGGCTTCCTCGATCAGCGCGAACGGCTGATGCAGGCCGCCCTGCGCGAACTGGCCGAGGAGACCAACCTGGCGGTGCTGCCGGTCACGCTGGAAGACGCGCTGGTGGACGTCAAGATCTTCGACCACCCCGACCGCAGCGCGCGCGGGCGCACCATCACCCACGCTTATTACTTCGACCTGCGCCTGGAACATCTGCCGGAAGTCGAGGCCGCCGACGATGCCGCGCAAGCGGTGTGGACGCCGATCGCCCGATTGGCGGCGATGGAGGAGAGTTTCTTCGACGACCATTTCCACATCCTCGACAGCTTCCTCAAACTGACCGAGGAACGCTGAACCATGGATGCCATCGCGCCATCCGCTGGCAGTGCGGCGCTGCCGCCGTTGATGCCGGCCCCGCTCAAGCGCCTGCTGGAGCCGCACCTGGAGAGCGTGATCCAGCGCGAGCCCGATCGCGGCGATGCCTCGCGCTGGCGGCAATGGCAGCTCGGCGGCCGCAACTGGTGGCGCAGCCGGTCACCTTCACGCCCTATGCTTCGTCCCGGCCGTGTTCGGCGCGTTGCCGCTTCTGTTCGGAAACCCTGGCCGACGGCGGCGCCCATGCGGCCGGTCTGCGTCCCCGCGCCGATTATTTCGACCGCCTGCGCGCCGCGCTGGCGGCGTTGCGCGGCCTGCCGTTGTCCTATTCGCTGTCGGGTCTGGAGACCACCGACGACGCGGCCTGGATGCTGGCCATGCTGGATGCGCTGCAAGAACACGCGGGTCGTTCGCCGGTGGAGAACAGCGTGCTGTATTCCAACGGCGCGGGCTTCGCCGGCAGCGTCGGCGGCCGCCTGATCGAACGTCTGCACGGCTTCGGCCTGGACTGGATAGAACTGTCGCGCCACCACTTCGCCGCCGGCGCCAACCAGGCCATCATGCGTTTTCGCGATGGCCAGACCATCGCCGCGCAGGCCTGTTTCGAGGACACGCTGGCGCAGCTGTCGCGGCAACTGGTGGTGAAGCTGGTCTGCATCGTCCAGCAGGGTGGCGTGGCGGATCTGGCGTCGCTCAAGGCTTATCTCGACTGGGCGGCGCAACAAGGCGTGGGCGCGGTCATCTTGCGCGAGTTCTCGCAACTGGGGCCGACATACCGGGACAACGTGACCGCGCGCTACATCGCCTCGGCGCGGGTGGCGATGGATGACCTGCTGGCCGCCTGCCTGGCCGATCCGGAATTCACGGCGCACAGCCGGCTGCGCCACGCGACCTCGGGCTACTACTTCTGGAATGTGGTACTCGACTTTCGCGGCATGGAGATCACCTTCGAAGCCTCGGACTACACCCGCATGCACCATCGCCACGACAGCGGCCGCGTCTATAAGCTGGTGTTCCACGCCAACGGTAATCTGTGCAGCGGATGGGATCCGCGGCGCAACGTGCTGCTCGGGACGGAACCAGCGCCCGCGCACGTCACGCTGATGCGCGCGTCCCGTTCCACCAATGAAGGTCCGCGGCCATGAACGACAACAGTTGGCTCCACCTGCAACGCCAGGATCCCGACTGGATGCTGCCCGCCGACCTGGAGCAGCGGGACGCCTTCGGCGCCCGCGATTGCGGCTGGGTGGATCAGATGACGCCGTTCGTCCGACATCTGTGCCCGCCGGGCGGCACGGTGCTCGATCCCTTCTGCGGTTTCGGCAGCACCCTGGTGGCGGCCCATCTGGCTGGCCGCGCAGGCATCGGCATCGAACTCGATGCGCCGCGCGCCGCCATCGCGGCCGAGCGCCTGGATCGCCTGCGTGCCATCGGCCAGCGCGTGCTGCAAGGCGACGCAGCGAAGTTGCTGCCCGGCCTGGAACCGGTCGACCTGGTGCTGAGCAATGTGCCTTACTTCGGCTGCTCCTGGCCGCAGCAGGCCGAACGCGGACAGTTGTACGCCAGCAGCAGTTACGCGCAATTCCTCGGCATGCTGGAGCGCACGTTGAAGCAGTTGCGCGCCTGCCTCAAGCCCGGCGCCCATCTGGTGCTGTGCGCGGAGAACCTGCGCGTCGGCGGCCGTTTCGTGCCGCTGGCCTGGGATCTGGCGCGGCTGATGGCGGACCGTTTCGAGCTGATCGAGGAGCGCGTGCTGGTCTATGACCGTCCGTGCGCGTCGCAGGAGCCCGGCCGCATGCACGGCAACCGCGCGCATGAATATGCCCTGGTGGCGCGCAATGCTCCCGCCGGCATCGACCTGGCGCAGACCTTGGCGACGCTGCGGGACTTGCAGGCGGCGATTCCCGACTTCCTGGTCTATGGCAGCTTCGCGCGCTGGATGCTGCGCTGGCCGGCGGCGCGCGCGCCGGCCGATGCCGATCTGCTGCTGCCCTGCGACGCGGCGCTGATCGCGCGCATCTGCGCCTGGCTGGAAGCGCGCGGCTTCGCCATCACCTGCTGGGGCGCCCCGTTTTCCGCCGTGGCCACCGAAGCCGCCGCGGCGATCCTGCCGCAGCGGCATTACCTGCACGCCGTCAGGCTGGGGCGCGACGGCGCTGCCTGCCGTATCGACCTGTGCTTCCGCGACAGTCATCATGACTATGCGCAGGTGCTAGAGAGCGCCGTGCGGGTAGACGGCCTGCGGCTGCTGAACCCCGACTTACTCGGCCAGCTGCCCGATTGATGGCCCGCAATTCCACTCCCGGCGCGACTCATGCCAAAATGGCATGGGACGCCGGCGGTGCCGTTTCGGTATAGTTGCTGCCGGGCCAAGAGATGGTCCGGGCCGGCGCAGCGCGCCGGGAGGAATCCACATGCCGTGCCGCGGGCGCGGCCGCCAAAGGGGCTGCGACGATGGAAATCAAATGGGTGGAGGACTTCCTCTCGGTGGTCGATACGCTGAACTTCAGCCGTTCGGCCAAGCTGCGCAATGTCACGCAGCCGGCCTTCGGGCGCCGCATCCGCTCGCTGGAAACCTGGCTGGGCGCAGAATTGTTCGACCGTTCTTCCTATCCCTGCACCCTGACCCCGGCCGGCGAATCCTTCGTGCCCATCGCCAAGGAAATGCTCAACCAGTCCATGCAGGCGCGGCTGGTGCTGCGCGGCCAGTTGGCCGGCGCCCAATCGGCGGTGCGCTTCGCGATGCCGCATACGCTGCTGCTGACGCTGTTCCCCCGGCTGTTGTCGGAAATCGAAAAGAAGATCGGCGCCATCGCCACCACCGTCATGGCCGGCAACGTGCACGACGCCGTGATGGCGCTGGTGGAGCGCAATTGCGACCTGCTGATCTGCTACGACCATCGCCAGCAGGGCATCGCGCTCGACACCGAGCGCTACGACGTGCTGTCGCTGGGCAAGGAACCGCTGCGGCCCTACGTGAAGACGCTGCCCGGCGGCCTGCCCAAGTATGTGTTGCCCGGCACGCCCAACGATCCCCAGCCCTTCCTCAGTTATTCGCCGTATTCGTCGCTGTCGCGCATCGTCGAGAAGGCGCTGCATTCCAGCCCGCGCCGCGTGCATCTGTTCCGCCGCTTCGAGACCGACCTCGCCGAGGGCCTCAAGAGCATGGCGGTGGAAGGCCACGGCATCGCCTGGCTGCCCGCCAGCGCGGTGGCGCGCGAGATCGCGGAGGGCAAGCTGACGCTGGCCATCGCGCCCAACGATAGCGAGGCCTTGGAGCAGGGCCTGTGGTGCGACGAGATGGATATCCGCGTGTATCGCCGCCTGGACGGCGCCAGCCCCGAGATCGACCGCATCTGGAATTACCTGAAATCCGAGCACGGGCCGCAGTAAGCTGCCCGCGCCCCGTCAACTTAAGGAGCCGCACATGAAATTCCTCAGCAACCAGCAGATCAGCGAACTGCTCACCACCGAAGACGCCATCGCCTCCATGCGCGAAGCCTTCGCTGGCGCGGCCGAGGGCGCGCACCAGGGGCGCGTGCGCACCAGCGCTTCCAACGGCGTGATGCTGTCGATGATGGGCGCGGTGATCCCCGCCGCCGGCATCGCGGGCGCCAAGGTCTATACCACCATCAAGGGCCAGTTCAAGTTCGTGATCCAGTTGTTCTCCACCGAGACCGGCGCGCCGCTGTGCACCATCGAAGGCGACACCATGACCGGCCTGCGCACCGCCGCCGCCACCGCGGTGGCCTGCGACGCGCTGGCGCGTCCCGACGTGGAGGTGTTGTCGGTGATCGGTGCCGGCGTGCAGGCGCGTTCGCATGTGCCGGCGTTGCTGCAGGTGCGCAAGTTCAAGGAAGTGCTGGTGGCCGGCCTGTCGGGCCAGCAGGAGCTGGCCGATGACATCACCCGCACGCTGGGCGTGCCGGCGCGCGTGGTCGAGATCGATGAAGCGGCGCGCAGCGCCGATGTGCTGGTCACCGTGACGCGCGCGACCACCCCGCTGTTCGATGGCAGTCTGCTGCGCCCCGGCACCTTCGTGGCGGCCGTCGGCGCTTCCAAGGCCAATGTACGCGAGCTGGATGACATCGCCATCAAGCGCGCGAGCGCGCTGTTCGTCGAATGGAAGCCACAGGCCCAGCAGGAAGCCGGCGACCTGGTGCAATGCGCGCCTGGCACCTTCGACTGGAACAACGTGATGGAACTGGCGCAGGCGGTGGACGGCAGCATGCCCTACCAGCGCAAGCCGGAAGACATCGTCATCTACAAGGCCATCGGCATCGGCCTGGAAGACGTGGCATTGGCGGGCCTGGCGTATCGCAAGGCATGCGCCAAATACGGCTGGTAAAGCGCTGTCCGCCGTCATGAAAAACGCCGCAGGGTTTGCTCCCTGCGGCGTTTTTCATGCGAGCGATACCAGTCTCAGGCCGAAGCCTTGCCGGAGACGCGCGCCGGCGCGGGCTTGGCGCGCAGCGCGGTGGCCGTGGCCACTAGCACGATGGCGATACCGGCCACGGTGCCCACGGTGACCGGTTCATCCAGCAGCAGCCAGGCCCACAGCGAAGCGGTCATCGGCACCAGGAAGGTGACGGTGATGGCCTTGGTCGCGCCTTCGGCGGAGATCAGCTGGAAGAACAGCGCATAGGCGATACCGGTGCACACCACGCCCAGCACCAGCACCGCCAGCACGGCATTGAGCGTGCCGGCCTGGAACGCATGCGGCAGGCCGGGCAGGGCGAAGGGCAGCAGGCATACCGACGCGGCGAACTGACTGCCGGCCGCGATCGCGATGGGCGAGATGCCGCCGCCGCGCATGCGCGTGAAGGTGGCCGCGAAGCCGTAGCTGACCGCCGCGCCCATGGCCGCCAGCACGCCGGCGATGACCATGCCGTCGGCCGGCACCGGGCCGATCCCGACCAGCACCGCCACGCCGGCCAGACCCAGCACGAAGGCGCCCAGGCGCACCGCGGTCAGGCGTTCGCCCAGCAGCAGGAAGCCGAACACGGCGGTGAACACCGGCGCCAGCGAATTCATGGTGGCCATGTAGGACGAGGGAATATGCAGCGCCGACCAGGCGAACAGCGCGAACGGCAGCGCCGTGTTGGAGAGACCGATCACCAGATACGGCAGCCAGTTGCGGCGCCATTGCATCCGCACGCCGCGGGAACGGGCAAAGGCCAGCAGCGCGAGCGTGGCCAGCGAGGCGCGGCCGAAGGTGGTCAGCATGGGGCCGAACACCGGCGCGGCGATACGCATGAGCATGAAGCTGGTGCCCCAGATGGCGGCGAGCAGCAGCAGTTTGGCGATATTCGAAGTGGACATGGCGGCATGTTGCCGCTCGACGCGGAGCGGCGGGTCGTAACGTGGGTCGGGACGTGCTTCCGAACGTGAATCGGCTACCGGACCGGGGCCCGGAATCGCGAGTCTAATGCGGCCCGCGCCGGCCGGCCCGGTACAGTTACGCGCTTTTCCACCGGGCCACTTGTACGGCCGTAACAGCGCGGCGTGCGACAAGGGACAACTGTACATGGCGCCCGCGAAGATGGGCTGTTATTGTGATGGCCATCCATCATCGGGAGAGACATGTGCTGACGATCTACGGCAAGGACAGTTCCATCAACGTGCGCAAGGTGCTGTGGGCCTGCGCCGAGCTCGGCCTCGACTATGTGCGCGAGGACTGGGGCGTGGGCTTTCGTTCGACGCGCGAGCCGTCCTTCCTGGCGATGAATCCCAATGCCATGATTCCGGTGATCGATGACGACGGCTTCGTGCTGTGGGAATCCAATTCCATCCTGCGCTACCTGGCCGCCCAGCACGGCGGCGCGTCGCTCTATCCGTCCGCGCCGCGCGAGCGCGCCCGCGTCGATCAGTGGATGGATTGGCAAGCCAGCGATCTCAATCGCGCCTGGAGTTATGCCTTCATGTCCCTGGTGCGCAAGTCGCCCCTGCACGGCGACGCGCGGCAGGTGGCGACTTCGCTGGAAAGCTGGACCGGCTTCATGCGGGTGCTGGAGCAACAGTTGCAAGGCAGCGGCGGCTATGTGGCCGGGAGCGCCTTCACGCTGGCCGATATTCCGGTGGGATTGTCGCTGGTGCGCTGGTTCGCCACGCCGTTTGAGCGCCCCGCGTTGCCGGCGGTGCAGGCTTATTGCGATCGCCTGGAACAGCGCGAGGGTTTCCGCAAGTTCGGCAGCAACGGCATGGCCTGAGGCGTGGCTGCGGGGAGGGCCGGCGCGTTATACTCGGGCCTTGCGTCTCGTGCGTCCATTCACCCTTGCCGGATCGTCATGGCTACTCGAAAGAAGAAACTGTTGTTCCTCGCCGCTTTCCTTGGCTGCCTGCTGCTGTCCAGCGTGCCGCTGATTTCCTTGCTGTTCTATTGAGGTCCGGCGTCTTGCCGGCCTCGCGCATCGCTGCACAAAGCGGACGCGCAAAAAAAGACCCCCGGACTTTCGGCCGGGGGTGAAAACCAAATCCCACAGGATTCAGAGGAGACATCTGGCGGGTTGCCTGTTGCGGCGGCAAATCCCAGGTTGGTCGCGCGCGGATCGTCCGCGCGCCGGAATTCAATACGCGGCGGCGAAGCTGGCGGCGCGGCGCTGGGTGCAACGTGCCAACGGGTGCTTGTTCCACTTCGCTTCGGCGAAGAAGTAGATGCCCACGGCCGAGAAACCGATTGCGATGAGGGTCAAGAGGATGACGGCCATCAGGAAGGGGGTGAACATGGTGATCTCCTTAAGATGGTTCCATCTTAGGGAAAGCCCCCCGCCGTGGCTGTAGTGAATTCCCCTAGACGACGCGCAAGTCCCTCAGGCAATTCCCGAGTCGCCCGCGCGCGGGGGGAAAGATGCGCCGGCGAGCGCCGGCGCGAAACACATCAGTAGCGTTCCAGCCAGTGCGCGTACGGCGCCGGTAGCGTCCACGACGCGCGTTCCACGCCCAGTTCCTTGGCGGCCTGATAAGCCCAGTGCGGATTGGCCAGGTGGGCGCGGCCCACCATCACCAGATCCAGCTGGCCTTCCTTGACCACGCGTTCGGCGATTTCCGGCGTGCCGAAGCCCCATGCCGAGGACACCGGCACATCCGCTTCGCGGCGTACGCGCTCGGCGATCGGGCCGAGGAAGGCCGGGCCCCAGGGGATATTGGTTTCGGGAATGGTGAAGCCCATGGTCACGCTGATCATGTCCATGCCCGACGCCTTGAACCGGCGCACCAGGTCGATCGATTCCAGCAGCGTCTGCTCGTCGCGGCCGTCGTATTCGATCACGCCGAAACGCACCGTCAGCGGCAGGTTCTCCGGCCACACTTCGCGTACCGCGCGCAGGGTTTCCAGCAGGAAGCGGGCGCGGTTTTCCACGCTGCCGCCATAGATGTCGTCGCGCTGGTTGGCATGCGCCGAGAAGAAGCTCTGCGCCAGGTAGCCGTGGGCGAAGTGCAGCTCCAGCCATTCAAAGCCGGCGTCGCGGGCGCGGATGGCGGCGTCCACGAAGTTCTGGCGCACCCGGCCGATGTCGTCGAGGCTCATGGCCTTGGGCACCTTGGGCAGGCCCTTGCCGAAGGCGATGGCGGAGGGCGCCAGGGTGTCCCAGCCGCGCGCGTCGTCGGCGGCGATGTGGTCGTCGCCTTCCCAGGGGCGATTGGCGCTGGCCTTGCGACCGGCGTGGGCGATCTGGATGCCGGGCACCGCGCCGGCGGCCTTGATGGCTTGCACCACCGGCACGAAGGCTTGCGCCAGCTGATCCGACCAGATGCCGGTGCAGCCCGGCGTGATGCGGCCTTCCGGCGCGACGGCGGTGGCTTCCACGATCACCAGGCCGGCGCCGCCACGGGCGATGCTGGCGTAATGCGACAAATGCCAGTCGTTGACCAGGCCGTCAACGGCCATGTATTGGCACATCGGCGGCACGGCGATGCGGTTGCGCAGGGTGAGGTCTTTGAGCGTGTAGGGTTGGAACAGGGCTGACATGTTGGGTTGTTGCTATCGAATGGGTTGTTGTCGGGAAAGGGAAAACTTGTCCCCTGAATGTATCTGGTGATGCTTCGTTAGTTCGAATATATTCGAAATATGGAAGGAGTATAACCCAAGGTGTATCATCTTGCCCATGCGTCCCTACAAACACCCCGCTGCCGATGAGTTCCTGCTGGAGCGCGTGCTCTACGCGCTGAGCGATTCGATCCGCCTGGAGATCGTGCGCCACCTGGCGCGCGTCGAATGCGCGACCTGCGGCGAGTTGGACGGCGGCCGGCCCAAGTCCACCGTCTCGCACCACTTCAAGGTGCTGCGCGAGGCCGGCCTGGTGCTGACCGAGAGCACCGGCACCTCGCACATGAATACCCTGCGCCGCGCCGACATCGAAAGCCGTTTCCCCGGTTTGTTGACGGCCATCCTGTCGCAGGCTGAAAGTTTCTCCCCGCCAAGCAAAAAGGCCGCATGAGCGGCCTTTTTTACGGCTTGAGCTCCCGACGCTAAAGTTTCCCCGCCGCGATATCCGCATCCACCGCCTGGCAGGCCATGGCGATGGCATACGCTTCCGCTTCCACCTGGGAATTGCCGCGAAAGTCGTCGCAGGTGACGCGGCGGAAGGCCACCGGATTGTCGTTGCGATGCAACTGGTAGTGGCCCATCCAGCTACCGTCGCGCTGTTCGCTGCTGGTGACGCGGATGAAGTAGCCGCGATGTTCGGTCAGGTCGTTGTCCAGCTGGGTATCGATCATCGCGCGCGCGAAGCCGGCGCCGGCGACCTGTGCCGACGCCAATGAACCGAAGGGATTGCCGCGCAGGCTGGGATAGTCGTCGCCGTCGATGCTGACCGTGCAGATGACGTCGCCGTCGCGCTGTTGCGTGCAGTTCACGCTGATGTGCTTGCCGCGATAGGTCGCGCCGTAGTGTTGTGTCATGTCGCTGTCATTGCGGGCGGCTGCCCGGCGGAAATAGGCCTCAGCCCCGATAGTGGCGCTTTCCCTTGCATCCGGTCAACTATAAAAGACGCAATGGCGAGCGAGCGGCCGCGCACACCGACCGGCCGGCGGAATTTGTGTACGATGACGTCTTCCCACAAGACAGATAACCAGAGACGCCATGCATATCTTCATCACCGGCGCCACCGGCTACATCGGCGGCACCGTCGGTCGCCACCTCGCTGCGGCCGGCCACGTCATCCGCGGCCTGGCGCGCGACCCGGCCAAGTCCGATGCGCTGCGCGCCATCGGCATCGAACCCGTCATCGGCACCCTGGACGACAGCGCCCTGTTGGCCGCCGAAGCCGCGCGCGCCGACGCCGTGATCAACTGCGCCAGCAGCGACCACCGCCCGGCCATCGAAGCCCTGATCGCCGGCCTGGCCGGCAGCGGCAAGATCCTGCTGCACACCAGCGGATCCAGCCAGGTGGGCGACGCCGTGGCCGGCAACGTGCTGACCGGACAGATCTTCGATGAAAGCACGCCGCTGGTGGTGGGCGCCGAAAAATGGGCGCGCTATGAACTGGACCAGCGCATCCTGGCCACGCCCGGCATGCGCGGCGTCGTGGTGTGCAATACGCTGATCTACGGACACGGCAAGGGCCTGCAGCCCGACAGCGTGCAGATTCCCGCGCTGGTTGCCCAGGCGCGCGACAGCGGCGCGGTGCGCATCGTGGGCCGCGGCGTCAATCGCTGGTCCACCGTGCACCTGGATGACGTCTGCGCGCTGTATCAACTGGTGCTGGAGCGGCCGGATACGCAGGGTTTCTATTTCGCCGAGAACGGCGAATCCTCCTACGCCGAGATGGCGGAAGCCATCGCGCGCCGCATGCGCATCGAGCGCATCGAGCACCTGAGTGAAGAAGAGGCGATCGCCCTGTGGGGCCTGAACAAGGCGCGCTATTCGTTGGGATCGAACAGCCGCGTGCGCGCGCTGCGGGCCCGGCGCGAATTGGGCTGGCAGCCGCGGCATGCGTCGGCGGTGGCGTGGATCGCCAACGAGATGGCGCTGCCCGGATAAGGCAACAGCAGGCGTGTTTCGGGTCGGCTTTCGATTGCGCACTATAATGGACGAAATTCCATCAAAATGAACAATCCACGGAGCCATCCATGCAGATACGCGAAGCCGACAAGGCCGATATTCCCGGCGTCACGGTGATCTACAACGACGCGGTCGCCAACACCACCGCCATCTGGAACGAAACCGAAGTCGATGAGCAAAATCGTCAGGACTGGCTGGCGGCCCGCCGCCAGAGCGGCTATCCGGTGCTGGTAGCGGTCGAGGGCGACACCGTGCTGGGCTACGCCAGCTTCGGCGACTGGCGTGCCTTCGACGGTTACCGCCATACCGTCGAGCATTCGGTGTACGTCCACAAGGATCATCGCGGCAAGGGCATCGGCGACGCGCTGATGCAAGCCCTGATCGCCAAGGCGCGCGCCATCGGCAAGCACGTGATGGTGGCCGGCATCGACGCCAGCAACAATGGCTCCATTCGCCTGCACGAGAAGCTGGGCTTCGACCACGTCGGACATCTGAAGCAGGTCGGCACCAAGTTCGGCAAGTGGCTGGATCTGGCCTTCCTGCAACTGACGCTGGACCAGCGCAGCGATCCGGACGGCCGCTCCACATGAACGACGCTGTCGATCCGACCTCGGCCATCTCGGCGCGCGTGCGCATCGAGCGCGAAGCGCGCGGTTGGTCGCTGGCCGGGCTGGCGGAGCGCTCGGGCGTCTCCAAGGCCATGATCAGCAAGGTCGAGCGCGGCGAAGCCAGTCCTACTGCCACCATCCTCGGTCGCCTGTCGGGCGCCTTCGGCCTGCAATTGTCGATGCTGCTGGCCTTGTCCGAGCAGGCCGGCGAGCGCGTGAGCCGGGCCGCCGAGCAGCCGGTCTGGCAGGATCCGGAAACCGGCTATACCCGTCGCGCGGTCTCCCCGCGCGGCGGCGGCATGCTGGAACTGATCGAAGTCACGCTGCCGGCGCGCCAGCGCGTGAGCTATCCCTCGTCGGCCTTCAGCTTCCTGCATCAGCAGATCTGGGTGCGCAGCGGCACGCTGGTGTTCGAAGAGGGCGCGCAAAGCCACATCCTCGATGCCGGCGACTGCCTGCAACTGGGGCCGCCGGCGGCCTGTACCTTTTCCAATCCCGGGGCGCAGCCCTGTACCTATGTCGTCGCCCTGGTGCGCAGATAAACAGCGCCATGCGCGACCTCGTTGCCTGCCGCCGGCTTCCTTGCTAGAGTGCGCCGCAACGACAACGAACCGGGAATCGCCATGCCCGCAGTGCTCAACACCCTCCTGATTTACGCCCGTGACCCGGCCGCCAGCGCCGAGTTCTATCACCGCCATTTCGGTTTCGTCTCGTCGGGCGAGATGGTGGAAGGCCTGATCGAACTGTCGGCGCCCGAAGGCGGCGCGAATATCCTGATCCACCAGGCGGCGAAGTCGGTGAAGCTGGGCCAGGCCGGCGTGAAACTGATGTTCAGCGTGCCGGACGTCGATGGCTTCAAGGCGCAATGCGCGCGACAGGGCCTGGAGTTCGGGGCCACGCATCAGGCCAACGGCTATGCCTTCGCCAATGCCAAGGATCCCGATGGCAATTCGGTGTCGATTTCCAGTCGCGCCTATCGGGCGACTGCTGCCGCCGGCTGATCGCATAACACCGGCGCACCTGCAGGACAAGAAAGCCCGCCCGCGCGGGCTTTCTTGTTTCCATCATCCGCCGGCTTCACGGCGTCGCCGCCATGCCAGTGCGGTCCTGCAGCGAGAACCGCTGCTCGGCCTTGCCGTCCAGGCAAAGCCGGCCGGTCTGCTTCACTTCTTCCGGCCGGATGGCCATGGCGATCCTCATGTCGGCGCCGGCGGACGCGATTGGGCGCGGCTGGGAAGGGGAGGGGCAGCACCGCGAGCGTGGCGATGCAGGCCATGAACAAGCGGTTGATGAGCGGTCTTTCCCGTGCGAGAGGTGGAATGAGGTCGTGCAGCCCACCGGGAGCGTGCGGTGGCCGCTTATCGACCCTGGACAGCATGCCCAGCGGATGGCGCCGGCGGCGTTATCCGGACATTCAATCCAGCCGCCGCACCTCATCCACGCCGGGCCGCGCCGACTCGTGGAACAGGTCGCCCAGGAAGGTCGACAACTCGGCCTCTTCCACGAAATCGGGAATGACGATGCCCGAGGCGCCGAGCTTGCCGTCGTTACCCAGCGTGTAGACCTTCCACCCGTCCTGCAGCCGGCGCACGCCCAGGTGCTTGCCGAAAACATCGAAGCGGAGGAGCGGGATGTCCGAAGATGCCATGGTGAGCCTGTGCGGGAGTGGGCGAATGCCGATCTTCTCAACCTAGTCGCGGGTTTGTCAAAGTGTTCGCGAGAATCGGGGCGAGGCCAGCCAACGTCGCTGCGCCGGCATCGATGGCGAAAGAAACCTGCAATGGTGGCTTGCGTGATATATAAGTATACGCTAATGTGTTGTTCATGAATGAAAACGACGTCTTCAAAGCTCTCGCCGATCCCACCCGCCGGCTGATCTTCGACCGGCTGGCGCAAGGCATCATGCATGCCAGCGCCCTGCGCGAAGGGATGACGATCAGCCAGTCGGCCATGTCCCAGCATCTCGCGGTGCTGCGTCAGGCCGGCCTGGTGCGCGAAGAGCGGCAAGGACGTTTCGTTCACTACCAGGTCAGCCCCGACGGCATCGGCGCCATCGCTGGCTGGCTGGACAAGTACCGCGCCTACTGGCCTGCGCGCGTGGACGCATTGAAGACCTTGCTCAAGGACATGGATCAATGAAGAACGACGACAGCGTCGGTAGCGACGACAGCGGCCACGACAGCCACGACAGCCACGACAGCCACGACAGCCACGACAGCCACGACAGCCACGACCACGGCCGCGGCCGCGGCGAGACCCTGGTACAGCAATACCGGCTCGACGCATCGCTCGACAAGGTGTGGCGCGCTATCAGCGTCCCGGCCTTACGTGAGCACTGGCTGCCGGATCGGGACCTGGCGTCGCCGGAACCGCTGCATGCGGTGCCCGGTCGCGAAATCCGCTATGCGATGCGCGAACGCCATCCACCCTTTATCGAAAGCGAAGTCGCGCTGCGCCTGGAAGCAGCGGCCGGCGGCGGCACCGTGCTCACCATCGTGCACGCGGTCGGCGCGCCCGCCGAGGCGGCCAACGACGGCGGCCCGGTTTTCCTGTGCGCCGCCTGACGCTGTTCGCAACGCTTTTCGCAATCACTCATCCCGTCCGGATCAGGAAAGGAGTCGCCCATGCGCGATACGATGCAGCTCGTCCCCATGGTGGTGGAGCAATCCAGCCGGGGAGAACGTTCCTTCGATATCTACTCGCGCCTGCTGCGCGAACGCATCATCTTCCTCAACGGCGAGGTCAACGATAACGCCGCCGCCCTGGTCTGCGAGCAGTTGCTGTTCCTTGAATCGGAAGATCCCGACAAGCCCATTCATCTCTACATCAATTCCCCCGGCGGCGTGGTCACCAGCGGTTTGGCCATGTACGACACCATGCAATTCATCACCGCGCCGGTGCACACGCTATGCATGGGCACGGCGCGTTCGATGGGATCCTTCCTGCTGATGGCCGGCGAGCCCGGGCACCGCACCGCGCTGGCCAATGCCAGCCTGCATGTGCACCAACCGCTGGGCGGTTTTCAGGGGCAGGCTTCGGATGTCTTCATCCATGCGGAAGAGATGCAGAAGACCAAGCGCCGCATCACCGGCCTGTATGCCGAGCACTGCGGCCGGAGTTATGAAGAAGTCGAGCGCACGCTGGATCGCGATCGCTACATGAGCGCGGAGGAAGCGCTGGAGTGGGGATTGATCGATCGGGTCATCAGGCATCGCTCCTTCGTACCCGGCCTGTAGCGCGGCGCGTGCGTCCACGCGCTTGTTACACCGTCACCATCAGGAACAGCCGCTGGAAGGGCAGCAGCGTGCTGCCGTCAGGACGCCAGCCAGGGCGAGGCGAATCGTCTTGGCGAGAAGGCTTCGGACGGCTATTCGACGAGGGCCTCGTAGAGATTCCAGTACGGGTGGTAGAGCGATTCGATCCGCCAGCCCGACTTGCGATCATAGGAAATGGAATGGACGCCTCCCCCGTAAGGGCGAGATGCTAAAGTTGAAGTGAGGGAGTTGCGGTAAGAGGTGGATCCTCACGTTCCGGCGGCATCGAGTGCCCAAAGTGAGAATATAGAGGTTCTCA
>WNDX01000003.1 GCA_009914615.1 Herbaspirillum frisingense | reverse complement strand
TCGACGGGGGAACAAGTTTTGCGGCAAAGACAGATTAAGCACTTATGAATCAGATAGTTACCGAAAATACCGCTCAAAAACAAGACTTTAGCGAACAGGCAATTGCCCACCATACGCCGATGATGCAACGGCGTTTGTAGCCTCATCCCCATCGCTCCGGCGCAGGCAGGAGCCCGGTGTCGTTCGTCGTGCTTCGCAAGTGTTGTTCAACGCCACTGGATCCCGGCCTGCGCCGGGATGACGGAGAGGAGGTGATGGCCGGTTCTTCGATCGATGGCCGGCGATTGGCGCATCAGAGGACAACCTAAATGCGCGAAGGCGCCAACCTCATCCCCGTCGTTTCGGCGCTGGTCGGAACCCCGTGTCGTTCGTCGCGCCTCGCAGGCGTTGTTTAACGCCGCTGGATCCCGGTCTGCGCCGGTATGACGGAGGGGAGGTGATGGCAGGTTCTTCGATCGATGGCCGGCGATTGGCGCATCAGAGGACAACCTAGATGCGCGAAGGCGTTAATCCTCATCCCCGTCGTTTCGGCGCTGGTCGGAACCCCGTGTCGTTCGTCGCGCTTCGCAGGCGTTATTTAACGTCGCTGGATCCCGGCCTGCGCCGGGATGAGGGAGGGGCGGTGGGGGCAGGTTCTTCGATCGAGAGCCGGCGATTGGCGCATCGAAGGACAACAACCCTAAATGAGCGAAGGCATCGCCCCCATCTCCGTCGTTCCGGCGCAGGCCGGAACCCAGTGTCGTTCGTCGTGCTTCGCAAGCGTTGTTCAACGCCACTGCATCCAGACCTCCGCCCGGATGAAGGAGATGAAGTGGCGGAGGGATCTTCGGCGAGCAGCCGGGCATTGGTGCATCGATACGGCGGTCACCTTGTTACGCTTGCAAAGATCGCAATCCTCTCCCGAAAACCCACCAGGCTCAGCCGCATTTCCAATCAGTACACCCCCACCGTCGTCCCATGAAACACCCCAAGCAACATGTTTCCATTTGTCATCAACTTGACATATTGCCGTACTAACCTGCTTCGGCTAAGGGGACGATAGGGAAGCGCCGGGCTCTCCGGCGACATGTTCATGCGGGTGGGGATTGCGTAAGCCAAGATCTTTGGAGCCGAAAAGGCTGTTGACCGAGCTGCTCGCGGGGCGGGGTGTGTCGGCGGGTTTGGTATTGCTGTCCGCTTTTGTGTTGGCAATGCTGTGGTATTTCACCATCACCCGCATCGAGAACGAAAAGCAGCTGGCCATCGCCAGTTCCATCGCCGACAGCAAGAACGTCGCGGCCATCGTCTCGGCCAATCTTGACGAAGTGCTGGGCAAGACCCTGCTGTATTCGCGCATCGGCCAGTCCATGCTGAGCGGCGAGCAGCATTCCTCGTCCTACCTCAATCCCCTGTTCAACGGCGATTCCGCCTATCTGCGCGTGGCGATGTTCGACGCCGGCGGCCGCCTGATCTATTCCTCCGCACGCCAGAAGGAGGAGCCGGAGCTGAGCAAGCTGATCAACGCCGGTTACATGAGCTCGCTGATCTCGGCGCGCAACCAGAATCCGATGATCATCAATCCGCCCAACAATCGCGATGGCTACAGTTGGCGCGTGCCGCTGCTGATTCCGCTGCAGAACGGCAAGGGCGAGCTGCAGGGCTTCTTCGCCGCGATCCTCGACCTCGGCTACTTCCTGAAGACGTATCAGGAAGTCAGCGTGGCCGGCGCCAGCCGGATCGAGATCATCAACGCCGCCGGTCTGCAATTGGCGGAGCTGGCGGGCGGCATCCTGTCCGGCGGTTCCAACTACGCCGGCCAGGACTACGCGCTGTTCCTGCTGTCCGGCAAGGGCGACGGCCTGATCCACGCGCTGCGTCCCGGCGACGATGTGCAGCATGTGGGCGTGCAGCGCCGGCTGGCGCACTATCCGCTGGCGGTGGTGGTGAGTCGCGATCCACAGCAGTTGCTGGGCAAGTTGTGGCCGGCGCATCGCCAGTATTATCTGCAAGCCATGGTCATCTCGGCGGCCATCGTGCTGCTGGCCGGCGGCTTGATCAACCTGGCGCATCGCCGCCGCTTCCTGTACGAGAAGCTGCTGTATTCCGAGCGCGAGAAGAGCGGCCTGATCAACCAGCTGGAACAGGAAAAGACGCGCGCCTACCAGTTGGCCTCGCATGACTACCTGACCGGCATTCCCAACCGCATGCTGTTCTACGAGCTGGCTTCGACCGAGCTGTCGCGCGCCAAGCGCAGCCGCAATCTGTATGCGCTGTTCTTCCTTGATCTCGACAAGTTCAAGTTGATCAACGACACCCAGGGCCACGCCGTGGGTGACGCCCTGCTGCAGGAAGTGGCGCGCCGCCTGCGTGCCGCGTTGCGCGAATACGACCTGGTGGCGCGCCTGGGGGGCGATGAGTTCGTGGTGATGGTGTCGGAGATCCGCAGCGAGGAAAGCGTGGCCGAGATCGCCGACAAGCTGGTCGAGAGTATCCGCGCGCCGTATCCGGATCTGCTGGGCAGCTACGTCGAGACCGCGCCCAGCATCGGCATCGCGCTTTATCCGCGCGACGGCCAGAGTATCGAAGAGCTGATGACCAACGCCGACTCGGCGATGTACACCGCCAAGACCTCCGGCACCGGCCTGTATCGCTTCTACGATGCTTCGCTCAATGCCATCGCGGTGCGCGGCCTGGAGTTGCTGGGTCGCTTCCGCCAGGCGCTGAAGGACGACGAATTCTGCCTGCACTACCAGCCCAAGGTGGAGCTGCAACAGTTCCGCGTGACCGGCATGGAGGCGCTGATTCGCTGGCAGCATCCCGAGCACGGCCTGATCTTCCCCGGTGAATTCATCGGTCTGGCCGAGGCGCACGATCTGGTGGTGCCGCTGGGACACTGGATCATTGAGGCCGTGTGCCGGCAGCAGGCGCAATGGCGGGCCAACGGCGCGCCGCTGCTGCCGGTGGCGATCAACGTCTCGGCCAAGCAGTTGCGCGACGAAAGCCTGATCGCCACCGTGCGCGAATCGCTGCAGCGCCATCAGCTCACGCCCGATCTGCTGGAGATCGAGGTCACCGAAAGCTGCTTCATCGAAGATGTGGAAAAGGCGCGCCGCACGCTGGAAAAGCTGCGCGACGAAGGCCTGAAGATTTATCTGGACGATTACGGCACCGGCTATTCCGGCCTGAGCCACATCAAGACGCTGCCGGTCTATGCGCTCAAGATCGACCGCTCCTTCATCAGCGACATCCGCAACGACAACAGCGACGGCATGATTGTCGCTTCGACCGTGACGCTGGCCCGCAACCTGGGCCTGCGCGTGGTGGCCGAGAGCGTGGAAACCAAGGAACAGCTGATGCATCTGAAGGTCATGGGCTGTGACCAGGTACAGGGTTTCTATCTGCAGCGCCCGGTGCCGGCCGACCAGTTGGAAGCCATTTTGCAGAAGGGGAGGTTCGAGGTCGCATGAGGATAGCCGTCGCATTTTCCGCCGCCGCCTTGCTTGCCGCATCGCTGTGGGCCGCGTCGCCGGCCGCGGCGCAGGGCAAGACTGCTTGCGAGCGCCCCGAGCGCCTGCGCTTTTCCTTTATTCCGCAAGGCAGCGACGAGGATCAGCAGACTGCCCTCGATCCGCTGATGGATGAATTGCGCGACCAGCTCAAGATCCCGGTGGAAGTGGTGGTGCCATCCTCCTATGGCGCCGTGATCGAGAGCCTGATCGCCGGCGCAGTCGATGTGGCGCGCCTGGGGCCGGCCTCTTACGTCACGGCCCACCGGGGCGATCCGCAGGTCACGCCGTTTGCCTCGATGGAGCAGCAGGAGCCCAATTTCGCCGCGCAGGGCGGCGCCTCGGCAGTGTATTACTCGCTGCTGATCACGCGCCAGCAGGGGCCGTACGACAGCATCGCTTCGCTGCGCGGCAAGGTGCTGGCGCTGGCTGATCCGGACAGCACCTCGGGGGCGCTGATTCCGCGCCATATCTTCGCGCGCCAGAACAATCTGCAGTTGGGCAAGTATTTTTCCCGCATCGGCTATTCGGGCAACCATGAGCAGTCGGTGCTCGCGGTGATGAATCGCAATGCCGACGCCGCTTTCGTCGCCAGCACCAATCTCTCGCGCATGATCAGCGACGGCAAGCTCAAGAAGCGCGATGTGCGCGTCCTGTGGCGTTCGGCGCCGATTCCCTTCGATCCCTTCGTCTATCGTGGCCAGTTGTGCGCGGACATTCGCAACAAGATCCGCGCGGTCTTCCTGAGCGGCAGATCGGCCCAGGTCAAGGCCACGCTGCGCAGCCTGCACGCCACCCGCTTCGTGCCGGTGCGCGACGAGGACTACAGGATCATCCGCGACCTTCCTTGAGCCAGCGCAAGCACGCCGAGCGCACAAGTGCGTCGCCTTGCAGTAACATCCTCACTCCCCTTGGTCATCCCTGGAGTGCACCATGCAATTGATAGGCATGCTCGATTCGCCCTTCGTGCGCCGCGTCGCGATTTCGCTGCAACTGCTCGACCTGCCGTTCGATCACCAACCGGTATCGGTCTTTCGCACCGTGGAGCAGTTCCGCGGCATCAATCCGGTGGTCAAGGCGCCCACGCTGATCTGCGACGACGGCGAGGTGCTGATGGATTCCTCGCTTATCCTGGAATACGCGGAGGCCCTGTCGGCCGCGGTCTCCGGCCGCAATCTGGTGCCGTCTGACATTCCCGGTCTGCAGCGCTCGCTGCGTGTGACCGGGCTGGCGCTGGCGGCCTGCGAGAAAAGCGTGCAAATCATTTACGAACATGAGCTGCGCCCGGCGGAGAAGCTGCACCAGCCCTGGCTATCGCGCGTATCGGCGCAGCTGCTGGCGGCCTACGATGCGCTGGAGGCGGTGTTCGAGAAGCAGAGTCCGGCCGTCACCAGCGCCGCCATCGACCAGGCCGTGGTCAGCACCGCGGTGGCCTGGCAATTTACGCAGCAGATGGTGCCCGATGCCGTCCCCGCGGCGCGCTATCCGGCGCTGGCCGCCTTGTCCGCCGGCGCCGAGCGCCTGCCGGAATTCGCCGCCGCGCCGCATGGCCTCGGCACCTATCACCGCCCGGCCTGAGCGGACGGCGCGATTGCCCTGGGTCTTCGTCTATGGCTCGCTCAAGCGCGGCCAGTACAACCAGCATGTGCTGCAAGGGGCGCGTTTCGCCGCCGTTGCGCGGAGCGTGCTGGCCTGGCGGCTGGTGGCCTTGCGCCGCTATCCGGCGCTGGTGCGCGCACCCGGGCCGTCACCGGTCACCGGCGAGTTGTGGGACGTGCCGGACGGGATGATGACGATGCTGGATCGTTTCGAGGAAGTGCCCGATCTCTATGCGCGGCACGAGATCGAGGTGGAGTGTCTGGAGAGCGATGAGGAAGGCGGCCTGGCCGCCGGCGCGCGCCTGATGGCGCAGGCCTATTTCATGCCGGCAGCGCTGGCGGCCGCCGGGCGCGACCTGCCGGCAGGCACCTGGCCGCAGCAGGATTGACCGAGCCAGGCGGGGTCATTCGGCCAGCAAGGCCTCGATATCCGACACCATTTCTTCCGGCCGCGTCTGCGGTGCGTAGCGCTTGAAGACGGTGCCGTCGCGGCGCACCAGGAACTTGGTGAAATTCCACTTGATCGCCTTGCTGCCCAAGAGGCCGGGCGCTTCCTTCTTCAGGAATCTGAACAGCGGATCGGCCTGGTCGCCGTTGACGTCGATCTTGGCGAACAGCGGGAAGCTGACGCCATAATTCTTTTCGCAGAAGGCGCCGATCTGCTCGGCGTCGCCGGGTTCCTGCGAGCCGAACTGGTTGCAGGGGAACGCCATCACCTCCAGACCGCGCGTCTTGAACTGGCGATGGATGTGCTCCAGGCCGTTGTATTGCGGCGTGAAGCCGCATTTGCTGGCGGTATTGGCGATCAGCATCACCTTGCCGCGCAGTTGTTCCAGCGGGAATTCGCTGTCGTCGGCCAGTTTGGGCTTGAAATCGTAGACGGTGGTCATGGCGTTTCCCCTGATATTTTCCTGGCCGTCATTCTAAACCCGCGCCGGCGTCACCGCCATGGCGGCAGGGCGCCTTATTGCGGGAAATGATCCGGCGCACGGGCATGGCCGCGCGCGGTCTCGGGCGCGATGCGGCCGGCCTGCGTCAGCTCGGCCAGGCAGCCTTCCAGCGTCTGCATCCCGAGGCCGCCGGCGGTCTGGATCGCCGAGTAGAGCTGGGCAGTCTTGCCTTCGCGGATCAGGTTGCGCACGGCCGGCGTGGCCAGCATCACTTCATGCGCGGCGACCCGTCCCTTGCCGTCGCGCGTGGGCAGCAGCGTCTGGGCGATCACCGCCTGCAGCGATTCGGCGAGCATGGCGCGCGCGCCTTCCTTTTCGCCGGCGGGGAAGACATCGACGATGCGATCCACGGTCTTGGCCGCGGACGCGGTATGCAGCGTGCCGAACACCAGATGACCGGTCTCGGCCGCAGTGAGCGCCAGGCGAATGGTCTCGGCGTCGCGCAGCTCGCCGACCAGCATGACGTCGGGATCTTCGCGCAAGGCCGCGCGCAGCGCCGCGGCGAAGCCGTGCGTGTGCGTACCTACCTCGCGCTGGCTGATCAGGGCGCGGCACGGCGCATGGATGAATTCGATCGGGTCTTCGATGGTCAGCACGTGCACCGCGCGCTGCTCGTTCACCTGCCGGATCATCGCCGCCAGCGTGGTGCTCTTGCCCGAGCCGGTGGGGCCGGTCACCAGCACCAGGCCGCGCGGGCGCAGGGTCAGTTCGGCGCAGATGGCGGGCGCGCCCAGGTCGGACAGCGCGGGCGGCTGTTGCGGGATATGCCGCAGCGCCGCCGCCGGGCCGCGCTGCTGGTGGAAGGCGTTGACGCGGAAGCGGCCGAGGGCGGGGCGCTGGAAGGAAAAGTCGCACTCCAGGCGCTCGGCATAAGTGCGCTGCTGCTCTTCGTTCATGAGAGCGTGCAGCATGTCGCGCAAGTCCTCGCCGGACAGCGGCGCCAGATTGACGCGACGGATATCGCCGTGCACCCGCAGCATGGGCGGCAAACCGGCGGACAGATGCAGGTCGGAGGCTTGATTTCTCACGGCAAATGCCAGTAGTGCGGCAATGTCCATTTATAATCCTTGCAAGGAAAGCACTAAGAATCTGTTTATGTTCCCCGCAGCCGAGTCCCTCCCGGCCCCGGATTATGTCGTCAATCGCCAAAAACTTGCAACACGTGCAACACCAGATCGCCGTCGCCGCTGAACGCGCGCGGCGCGCGCCGTCGTCGGTACAATTGCTGGCCGTGTCCAAGACCTTCGGCGCCGACGCCGTGCTGGAAGCGGTGCAGGCCGGCCAGACCGCCTTCGGGGAAAATTATTTGCAGGAAGCGCTGGACAAGATGGCGGCGCTGGCGGCGCAGGCGCCCGACGCGCGGCTGCAGTGGCATTTCATCGGCCCCATCCAGAGCAACAAGACCCGGCCCATCGCCGCGCATTTCGACTGGGTGCATTCAGTGGATCGCGAGAAGATCGCGCGGCGCCTGTCCGAACAGCGCCCGCCGGAACTGGGGCCGCTCAACATCTGTCTGCAGGTGAACATCAGCGGCGAGGACAGCAAGAGCGGCCTGGCGCCGCAGGAGTCGCCGGCGGTCGCGGCCGAGGTGGCGCGCTTGCCGCATCTGAAGCTGCGCGGCCTGATGGCCATCCCCGAACCGACGGATGACGTCGCGCGCCAGCATGCGGCCTTCGCCGCGGCTCGCGGCTTGTACGATGCGCTACGCGCCGGTGGGCTGGAACTGGATACGCTGTCCATGGGCATGTCGGCCGACCTGGAAGCCGCGGTGGCCGAAGGCGCCAGCATCGTGCGCGTGGGCAGCGCCATCTTCGGCGCGCGCCACTACGCATAAGAGACAAGGGCCGGCCGGACGCCGCAAGTTCCGGTACATTGACCGAACACGGTTTTAGCGACACAAGGAGCGGAAGTGAAGATAGCGTTTATCGGCGGCGGCAACATGGCGGCAGCATTGATCGGCGGACTGGTGGGCAAGGTGGCCGAGCCGCAGAACATCCACGTGGTCGATATCAATGCCGATGCGCTCAAGGCCATGCAAGACAAGTTCGGCGTGACCACCTCGGTGGCCATCGACGGCGCGATCGCCTCGGCCGACGTGGTGGTGCTGGCGGTCAAGCCGCAGCAGATGCCGGACGTGGCGGCCGTGCTCAAGCCCTTCATCGGCGCCCAGTTGATCGTCTCGATCGCCGCCGGCATCCGCATCGCCGATGTCTCGCGCTGGCTGGACGGCCACCAGGCCATCGTGCGCGCCATGCCCAACACGCCGGCGCTGATCGGCAAGGGCATCACCGGCATGGCGCCCGGCGCCCAGGTTTCGACGCTGCAGCGCGCCCAGGCCGATTCCATCCTGAAGGCGGTCGGCGAAACGCTGTGGCTGTCGTCGGAAGACCAGATCGATGCGGTGACCGCGGTGTCCGGCAGCGGCCCGGCCTATGTATTCTATTTCCTGGAAGCGATGGAGAAGGCGGCCGCCGAACTCGGCCTGTCGCCGGCCGACGGCCTGCAACTGGCCAAGGCGACCTTCGAAGGCGCCACCGAACTGGCGCGCCGCTCGGAAGAGTCGGTCGCCACGCTGCGCGAGCGCGTGACCTCCAAGGGCGGCACCACCTATGCCGCGCTGACCAGTATGGAACAGTCCGGCGTCAAGGATGCCATCGTCACGGCGCTCAAGGCCGCCGCCGCCCGCAGCAAGGAGCTGGGCGACGAATTCGGCAAGGCCTGATGAAGCGAAGCTCCAGCCTCATCGCGGCCCTGCCGCTGGCCGCACTCCTGCTGCTGGCGGGTTGCGCTTCCACCGCGGACAGCGACGGCTATTACACCGTCAAGCGTGGCGACACGCTGTACAGCATCGGCCGCGACTTCGACCAAAGCCCGACCAACCTGTCGGCCTGGAACCGCCTGCGCAATCCCAACGATCTGGACGTCGGCCAGCGCATCCTGGTGCGGCCGCCGGTCGGCGTGGTAGCGCGCACCGGCGCCGGCCAGAGCAGCCGCGCCGCGGCGCCGGCGGCAGCGCGCAAGGCCGCGCCCGCCGCCAAACCGGCTGCCAAGCCATCGACCAAGAGTCGCGATGACGACGACGCGCCGGCGCCCGCCGACGCCAAGCTGGACTGGATGTGGCCGACCCAGGGCAAGTCCGCGCCCAGCGGCGACAGTTACAAGAAGGGCATCGACATCATCGGCAGCGAAGGGCAGTCGGTGGTGGCCGCCGCGGGCGGCAAGGTCACCTACGCCGGCCACGGCATCCGTGGCTACGGCAACATGGTGATCATCAAGCACACGCCGACGCTGCTGTCGGTCTATGCGCACAACAAGACCATCACGGTCAAGGAAGGCGAGACGGTGGCGCGCGGCCAGCAGATCGCCACCATGGGCAACAGCGACACCAGCAAGGTCAAGCTGTATTTCGAAATCCGCCGCAACGGCAAGCCGGTCAACGTGATGGCCTTGCTGCCGGCGCGCTGATCACCGGGGACGGGCAATGGCCAAGCTGGAAGACATCGTCAGGAAACAAAAGGCGGGCGCGACCTTCGTCATCAGCGCCCAGATGCTGCAACTCAGCCCGCGCGAATTCGACGCGCTGGCGCAAGTATGGGACGACGATGGCGGTCCCGGATTCAATGTTGCGGGTGTACCGTTCCGGGTGGTGGTGGACGGCGAGTTCGTGATCAGCCGGGTGACGGTGGTGCGGACGACTGCCGAGGTTTGATTCCGGCGGGTTCGCCAGGATGCCGGCGGTGGTGGAGTTTGCCGGCGCCACCTTTTTCTCCACCGCCCCGGATCCAGCCTCATTCCATGATCGTCGCGGCGCAACAAACGTCACTGGGTTCCGGCCTGCGCCGGAACGACGGAGAGGGGGAGTGGAGGATGTCGTTTCTTTCCACCGCCCTTGGCTTGCGGATGTTGTCTCTGCCTCGACTGCGACGGAAGTGGCGAATATCGGCTCTTCCACCGCCGTCGTCCTGACGAAGGTCAGGACCCCGCGTCGTTCAGCGGACGTCCAATCATCCCATCAGTCACCGTATCACCGCCTGCGCAGCACGACGGAAACCGTCCGCGCATCACCCGGCCTTGCGTTCCAGGCGATACACCACCGTATCCAGCTGCTTCAAGCCGCGTTCGATGAACTTCGGCTCCTTTTCCAGAATATCGCGCCGGTCGATCGCTGCCGCTTCGCTGTGCGCCGCGTAGATGCGCAGCACTTCGTCTTCGGCGACCGAGAACGGCGGGCCGTCCATCTGCTCCTGGGCGTATTCCAGCGTGATCACGATGCTGCGCGCGCCGGCCGGCAGGCGGCCATAGACTTGCTCGGCGTAGCGCGGTCGCATCTCCGGGGGCAGGGCGATCAGCGCCGCGCGGTCGTAGGCGCCGGCGCAGGCCGCCAGGGTGGCGTCTTCGAGCGTGAAGATGTCGCCGCAGATGATCTCGATGCCACCGGCGGTGTAGTGCTTGCCCTGCGCCGATTCATGCACCCGCGGCGTCAGGCCGTTCTCTGCGAAGAACTGGTCGATGGCCAGTTGGGACAATTCCACGCCCAGCACCTTGTGGCCCTGGTCGGCCAGCCACAGCATGTCCAGCGACTTGCCGCACAGCGGCACCAGCACCGTGCTGCCTGCCGGCAGCGCCAGTTGCGGCCAGTATTTCTGCAGCAGCGGGGTGACGCGCGCCTGGTGAAAATGGGTGCGGCCTTCGCGCCAGCGTTCCAGCCAGAATTCTGCTTCCATCTTGTCTCCTTGTTATTGTCGTCGCTCCGCTTCAGCGGAACAGGTAATCCAGCGCCACGCCCGCGAAGACCGCCGAGCCCAGCCAGTTATTGTTGTTGAAGGCCGCGAAGCAGCGCATGCGGTCGCGCTCGCGGATCAGCGTGTAGTGATAGACCGCGAAGCCGCAGGCCACCAGCATGCCGGCCGAGAACCACAGGCCCAGGCCGTATTGCAGGCCGACCACCCAGATCAGCCCCAGCGCCACGGCGTAGCACAACATGATGGCCAGCACGTCATGGCGGCCGAAGGTGATGGCGGAGGTCTTGATGCCGATCTTCAGGTCGTCGTCGCGGTCCACCATCGCATATTCGGTGTCGTAAGCCACCGCCCAGAAGATATTGGCGATCAGCAGCACCCAGGCCGCCAGCGGCACCTCGCCGGTGACGCTGGCGAAGCCCATGGGGATGCCGAAACCGAAGGCGATGCCCAGATAGGCCTGGGGAATGGCGAAGAAGCGCTTGAAATAGGGGTAAGACGCGGCAATGATCACGGCCGCCACCGACAGTTGCTTGGTCAGCGCATTGAGCGGCAGGATCAGCAGGAAGGACAGCACGGCCAGCACGCCAGCCACCATCAGCGCTTCCCAGGACTTGATCTTGCCCGAGGTCAGGGGACGCTGTTCGGTGCGCTTGACGTGGCGGTCGAAGTCGCGGTCGGCGTAGTCGTTGATGGCGCAGCCGGCCGAACGCATCAGCACCGTGCCCAGCACGTAGATGACCAGCAGGCGCCAGTCGGGCACGCCGCCGGTGGCCAGCCACAGGGCGATCAGCGTAGGCCACAGCAGCAGCAGAATGCCGATGGGTTTGTGCGCGCGCACCAGCAGCGCGTAAAGCTTGAGCCTGTTCATGCCGTATCCGGGAAACGAAAGTCCGCATTATAATCGCGCGCCTTGTCGTTGCTCGTTTGACCCAAGCCTGACAGGCTGCTGACAAATGCGTGTCGGCAATAAGGGAAACTACGTAAAAAAATATCCCGATGTTAATTTTCTGCTGCATAGCCGCATCTTTTTTCTTTGCGCTGCAATGCGAGTCCCGCTAATGTAACGCCGCTGTCACGGAGCGTTGATAGCATCAAAACCCCTTTTTTCGAGAGGTCCTCTGATGAAACTTATTAAAACACTGGTCGCGACCGGAGTCCTGGCGACGATCACCTCTACCGCCTTCGCAGCAACCGAAATCTCCTGGTGGCATTCCATGACCGGCGCCCTCGGCGAGCGCGTCAATGCCCTGGCCGACGACTTCAACAAGACCCAGTCCGACTACAAGGTGGTGCCCGTCTACAAGGGCACCTATGATGAATCGATGGCCGCCGCCATCGCCGCCTACCGCGCCGGCAATGCGCCCGATATCCTGCAAGTGTTCGAAGTTGGCACCGCCACCATGATCTACGCCAAGGGCGCGGTCAAGCCGGTGTACGAGGTGATGCACCAGGCCGGCGAGAAGTTCGACCAGAACGCTTACGTGCCGGCCGTCGCGGGTTACTACTCGACCCCCAAGGGCATGATGTCCTTCCCGTTCAACAGCTCCACCACCATCATGTTCTACAACAAGGACATGTTCGCCAAGGCCGGCCTGGACCCCGAGAAGCCGCCCGTCACCTGGCAGGAATTCGTCGGCATGGCCGCCAAGATCAAGGCCAGCGGAGCATCCTGTGCATACACCACCACCTGGCAATCCTGGGTGCATTTGGAATCGTTTTCAACGTGGCATAACGTCGAGCTGGCGTCCAAGAACAACGGCTTCGGCGGCCTGGATGCGCGCCTGAAGCTGAACAGCCCGCTGCATGTGCGCCACATCGAAAACCTGGCGAACTGGGCCAAGCAGGGCTACTTCACCTACGCCGGCCGCAAGGACGAGGCCAACGCCAAGTTCAACGCCGGCGAGTGCGCCATCATCACCGGTTCGTCCTCGGCTTATGCGGATATCCGCAAGAACGCCAAGTTCAAGTTCGGCGTGGCTACGCTGCCGTACTACAACGACGTGCAGGGCGCTCCGCAGAACACCGTCATCGGCGGCGCCTCGCTGTGGGTGATGAACGGCAAGAAGGCCGACGAGTACAAGGGCGTGGCCAAGTTCTTCAGCTACCTGTCCAAGCCGGAAGTGGCCGCCAAGTGGCACCAGGACACCGGCTACCTGCCGGTCACCAAGGCCGCCTACGAGCTGACCAAGCAAGCCGGCTTCTATGAGCGCAACCCGGGCACCGACGTGGCCGTCAAGCAGATGATCGTCAAGACCACCGAGAAGTCGCGCGGCCTGCGTCTGGGCAATTACGCGCAGGTCCGCACCGTGTTCGACGAGGAACTGGAAAACGTCTGGACCGGCAAGAAGACCCCCAAGGACGCCCTGGATTCGGCCGTCAAGCGCGGCGACGAACTGCTGGTCCGCTTCGAGAAGGCCAACAAGGGCAACCAGTAATACCGGTAATCCTGCATCAAGCCTGCCGCACTCCCGCCTTCGGCGCGGGGGGCGGCATGACCCGGCGGCATCGCATCATCCCGAGGATGGGAGCATGTCGCCGGATTTTGTTTTTTGAACCTCATTTCCTGACCTGAACGAACGTGGAAAAACGCGCGCGATTCAAATCGAAGTGGCTGCCGTATCTGCTGGTCGCACCGCAGATCCTGATCACTTTGCTGTTCTTCTTCTGGCCCGCCATCCAGGCGCTGTACCAGTCCATGCTGCTGCAGGACGCCTTCGGCGGCTATTCCGAATTCATCTGGTTCGATAACTTCAAGGCCTTGTTCGGCGATCCGACCTACCTTGAATCCTTCCGCACCACGGCGATCTTCTCGGCGCTGGTGGCCTTCTTCGGGCTGGCGCTGTCGCTGCTGCTGGCGGTGTTCGCCGACCGCGTACGTCGCGGCGCCGCGCTGTACAAGACCTTCCTGATCTGGCCCTACGCGGTCTCGCCGGTGGTGGTGGGCGTGCTGTGGATGTTCCTGCTGAGTCCCTCGTTGGGGATTCTCTCGCACATGCTGACCTGGCTCGGCCTGCCCTGGGACTACATGGTCAACGGCACGCATGCCATGATCCTGATCGTCATCGCCGCCATCTGGAAGCAGATCAGCTACAACTTCCTGTTCTTCCTGGCGGGCCTGCAGTCGATCCCCAAGTCGCTCATCGAAGCGGCCGCCATCGACGGCGCCGGTCCGGTCAAGCGCTTCTTCACCATCGTGTTCCCGCTGATCTCGCCGACCACCTTTTTCCTGTTCGTGGTCAACGTGGTGTATGCCTTCTTCGATACCTTCGTCATTGTCGATGCCACCACCCACGGCGGCCCCGGCAAGGACACCGAAATCCTGGTGTACAAGGTCTTCTCCGACGGCTTCAAGGGCGGCGACCTGGGCAGCTCGGCGGCGCAGTCGGTGGTGTTGATGGCGGTGGTGATCCTGCTGACCGTGGTGCAGTTCAAGTATGTAGAGAAGAAAGTCCAATACGCATGAAACGCATGAATACCCTGACCCAGGAGGCGGCGGCATGATAGAACGTCGTCCCATCCTCGATTTTCTCAGCCATGTGGTGCTGGTGCTGGGCGTGCTGACCGTGGTGTTCCCGCTCTACGTGGCCTTCGTGGCCAGTACCCAGACCGCCGAGCAGTCGGCCCTGTCACCGTTGTCGCTGGTGCCGGGCGGCGAGTTCGTCAACAACTACGGCGCCGTGCTGTTCAAGGGCGCGGCCGGCCAGGTGACGGCGCCGCCGGTGCTGCACATGCTGTGGGTGAGCCTGGCGACCGCGCTGATCATCGCCATCGGCAAGATCTCCATCTCGATGCTGTCGGCCTTCGCCATCGTGTATTTCCGTTTCCCGGGGCGCGGCCTGTTCTTCTGGATGATCTTCGTGACCCTGATGCTGCCGGTGGAAGTGCGCATCACGCCGACCTACCAGGTGGTGTCCGACTTCGGCATGCTCAACAGCTATGCCGGCTTGAGCATCCCGCTGATCGCTTCGGCCACGGCGACCTTCCTGTTCCGCCAGTTCTTCCTGACCGTGCCCGATGAACTGGCCGAGGCCGCGCGCATCGATGGCGCCGGCCCGCTGCGCTTCCTCAAGGATGTGCTGTGGCCGCTGTCGCGCACCAACGTGATCGCACTGTTCGTGATCATGTTCATCTATGGCTGGAACCAGTACCTGTGGCCGCTGATGATCGCCACCGATCCCGGCATGTATCCGATCGGCATCGGCATCAAGACCCTGATCTCGGGTGGCGATTCGGCCGTCGAGTGGAACCTGGTGATGGCCACCATGATATTGGCCATGCTGCCGCCCGGACTGGTGGTGGTGGTGATGCAGAAATGGTTCGTCAAGGGCCTGGTCGATTCCGAAAAATAAACTTATCCCGTACAAACATGGCAGCAATCCATCTCAAGCAAGTCCGCAAGACCTATGGCAAGGGGCCCAAGGCGGTCGATGTCATCCACGGCATCGACGCCGAGATCGCCGACGGCGAATTCATCGTGATGGTTGGCCCGTCCGGTTGCGGCAAGTCCACGCTGCTGCGCATGGTGGCCGGCCTGGAGGAAATCAGCGACGGCCAGATCGTGATCGGCGAGCGCGTGGTCAATGAACTGGAACCCAAGGAGCGCGATATCGCGATGGTGTTCCAGAACTATGCGCTGTATCCGCACATGACGGTCTATGAAAACATGGCCTACGGCCTCAAGATCCAGGGCCTGTCCAAGGCCGAGATCGACGAGCGCGTGCAGCGCGCGGCCGTGATCCTGGAACTGGGCGCGCTGCTGGAACGCACGCCGCGCCAGCTCTCCGGCGGCCAGCGCCAGCGCGTGGCCATGGGCCGCGCCATCGTGCGCAAACCGGCGGTGTTCCTGTTCGACGAACCGCTCTCCAACCTCGACGCCAAGCTGCGTGTGCAGATGCGGCTGGAGATCCAGAAGCTGCATGCCAGCCTGCGCACCACCAGCCTGTACGTCACGCACGACCAGGTCGAGGCGATGACCCTGGGCCAGCGCATGATCGTGATGAACAAGGGCGTGGCCGAACAGATCGGCACGCCGGCCGAGGTCTATGCGCGGCCGGCGACCACCTTCGTCGCCGGCTTCATCGGCTCGCCGCCGATGAATCTGCTGCAGGGCAAGCTCTCGGCTGACGGCGCATCGTTTGAAGCGGAAAAGAACGGCGCGCGCAGCGTCATCCGCCTGCCGCAGGCGATGGCCGCGGCGGCCGGGCAGGAGCGCATCCTGGGCGTGCGTCCCGAGCATCTGCTGCCGGTGCTGGATGGCACCGCGTCGCAACTGGAGCTGGAGATCGAACTGGTGGAAGCGCTGGGCGCCGAGCTGCTGGTGCATGCGCGTTGCGGCGGCCAGTCGTTGGTGCTGCGTTGCCCGGCCAACGTGCAGGTGGCCACCGGCCAGCGCATCGGCGCCTCCTTTGGCGCCGGCGACGTGCATTGGTTCGACGCCAAGACCACGCACCGTCTTTGATCGTCCAGCGCCGTGCAATGAAAAAGGCCTCGCGGTGCGAGGCCTTTTTTATCGCCGCTGTTGCCGCGGGCGTCAGCCGGCGATGGCTTCCGCTTCGGTCAGCATCTCCACGCCATTCAGATTGCAGGCGAAGACCGCCTTTTGCACCGCGTCGATGGCGGCCTGGCGGGTGAAGCTCTTGCGCCAGGCGATCACCACGCGGCGCGACGGCGCCGGCGCGACGAAGGGCACGTAGCGCACCATGCCGTCGCGGGCGCCGGCATCGGCGATCGAGGCCTTGGGCAGCACGGTCAGGCCGATGCCTGACGACACCATATGACGGATGGTTTCCAGCGAGGAGCCTTCGAAAGTGCGGGCGATGCCGTCGCCGCTGGTGGAGAAGCGCGACATCTCCGGACACACCTCCAGCACCTGGTCGCGGAAGCAGTGGCCGTTGCCCAGCAGGAGCATGGTTTCGCTCTTGAGTTCGCGCGCGTCGATTTCCTTGCGGTCGGCCCACTTGTGCTGGCGCGGCAGCGCCACCATGAATTCCTCGTCGTACAGCGGCAGCACGTTCAGGCCATGCTCGGGGAAGGGCAGGGCCATGATGGCCGCGTCCAGCTCGCCCTGGCGCAGCAGCTCGATCAGGCGGGTGGTGAAGTTCTCCTGCAGGATCAGCGGCATCTGCGGCACCGTCTCGATCATGGTCTTGACCAGCGACGGCAGCAGGTAGGGGCCGATGGTGTAGATGATGCCCAGGCGCAGCGGCCCCGACAGCGGGTCCTTGTTCTGGTTGGCGATTTCCTTGATGGCGGCGGTCTGCTCCAGCACGCGCTCGGCCTGGGCCACGATCTGCGCGCCCAGCGGCGTGACCGACACCTCGGTGCCGCCGCGTTCGAAGATCACTACGCCGAGTTCATCTTCCAGTTTCTTGATGGCCACCGACAACGTGGGCTGGGCGACGAAACAGGCTTCCGCCGCGTGGCCGAAGTGCTTTTCGCGAGCGACGGCCACGATGTATTTGAGTTCTGTGAGTGTCATGCTGTTATGCCGAATCCGATTTCGAAGACTATAGCGTATTTTCGCATGGCGGGTTCCGCGGCGCCTCGGGCGCCCGGCCAGCAGACGCTCCGCCGCCGCCGGCCTGGCCTGGCCCGTGCACCGGTGTTATCGTTCTGTCACGGCTTCGTCACAATGGACATGTATGTTGTCTCGCACTTTTCCGGCGAAGAGAAGCCCCGCGTTCGCCGTTTTATCTTGCACAAGAGGAAACAATGGATAACGAAGAACTGGTCAAGCGTATTCACCGCGAACTGGCCGACAGCTACGACGAAGAGATGGAGCTCGAACTGGAAGACCGCACCGTCGATCCGGTCACCGGCGAGATTTCCAGCGCCCATGGCGATGCGGAGAAGGAGTACCGCCGTCTGTACTTCCGCGAACTGTTCCGCCTGCAGGGCGAACTGGTCAAGCTGCAGGACTGGGTGGTGAAGACCGGCCACAAGGTCGTGATCGTGTTCGAAGGCCGCGACGCGGCCGGCAAGGGCGGCGTGATCAAGCGCATCACCCAGCGCCTGAATCCGCGCGTGGCCCGCGTGGCGGCGCTGCCGGCGCCCAACGACCGCGAGCGCACCCAGTGGTACTTCCAGCGCTACGTCTCGCACCTGCCGGCGGCCGGCGAGATCGTGCTGTTCGACCGCAGTTGGTACAACCGCGCCGGCGTCGAGCGCGTGATGGGCTTCTGCAACGACGAGCAGTACGAGGAATTCTTCCGCTCGGTGCCCGAATTCGAGCGCATGCTGACGCGCGCCGGCATCCAGGTGATCAAGTACTGGTTCTCGATCACGGACGAAGAGTAGCACATGCGCTTCCTCTCGCGCATCCACGATCCGCTGAAGCAATGGAAGCTGAGCCCGATGGATCTCGAATCGCGCCGTCGTTGGGAGGAATACACCAAGGCCAAGGAAGTGATGCTGGAACGCACTCACATCCCCGAGGCGCCGTGGTGGGTGGTGCAGGCCGTGGACAAGAAGAAGGCCCGCCTGAACTGCATCCAGCACCTGTTGCAGCAGATGCCCTATCAGGAAGTGCCGCACCCGCCGGTGGTCCTGCCGGAGCGCGAGCGCCACGAGGACTACGAACGTCATCCGGTGCCGGACAACATGATCGTGCCGGAATACTACTGATCGACTGATTGCGCGGCGCGCAGGCAGAAAAAATGGCCGGAGAAACTCTCCGGCCATTTTTGTTTCTGCGGGCTGCGCAGGGCGGGGCGGGCGATCAGCCGAAATGCTTTTCGATGATCTCGCCGAAGGCCTGCTCGGCCGACATGCCCTTGAGCATCAGCGCGCTGATCTCGTCGGAATGCTGGTTGATGCCTTCCGGCAGCATCTCGCGGTTGGCCTTGAAATAGGCGTACTTCTCGCTGTCCACCGCTTCGCGTGCACGGGCGGCGGCGGTCGTCGGGCGCGCGCCGGCGGTGCCGGTGCTGCGCGCCGAGGCGGCGCGGGCCGAACGCGGGATGCTGCTGCGCGCGCCGCTGCCGCCGGTGGCGACGATGCGCTTGATCTGTTCCACCGTGAAGATGGGCGTCACGTTGCCGGGACCGAATTCGGCCTCTTCGGCGCGGTGCAGGTGGTGGTTGCCATCGAAGGCCATCTTCTTGTCGAAGCTGTTGATCACTTCGTAGTGCGGTTTCTGCACCGAACCGAACATGCTGAAATGCACGCGGTCGCCGTAAGCCGTCATCTGCGTGATCACGCCGTTGAGGAATTCCGGCTTGATTGCCTCGACGTTGCCATGCCAGCGTTTGGTTTTGCTTGAACTCAAAATAGGTCTTTCAATGATGCAGGCGCGGCCTCCTGTCGATGTCATCGATGTCATCGGTGCGGCCAACGGCCGCCAGGGTCGCGCGAATTAAAAATGGGGGGATCGAGGCAATATTATCCTCCTCTGTTCGTCTTCTTGCATGCTTCCCGCCGATTTTTTCTGCGGCCGGAACCGCTTGCATCCGCCTCAAGCTCAATCCGGAAGCGGGTTTGGGGCATTTTGTCGGGTTTTCGGTTGAAAAGACGGCAAGGGGCGCCATATCTTCCCTATCGATGCAAGCTTTTCATCGCGTTTTCCCGGCAAGGCCCACGGCTGAGCCGGGCGGGCGCTTTTCATGTTCCAACAACAAGAAAGCCATCCATGCGCCGCACCTATTTCGGAGTCGTCATCTTCCTCGGCATCCTTGCCGCCCTGCATGCATGGATAGGCACCCAGTTGCTGCCGGCGCTGAGCGCCGACGCCGGCTGGATCGCCTTGGGCATCGCGGTGCTGGCGGTGTCGGTGCTGCTGATGCCGGCGGCCATGTTCGCGCCCATCCTGAAGCGGCGCGGCATGGCCGAAGCGCCGGCCGACCGCCTGGCCTGGGCCGGCATGCTGGCCATGGGGGCGTTTTCCTCGGCGCTGCTGCTGACCGCGCTGCGCGCCATCGGGCTGGCGTTGCTGCCGTTATTCTCGCTGTCTGATATTCACCTGCGCGAACTGGATGAGCTGACCGCCTGGCTGGTGCTGGCCCTGACCGCCGCGGCCACGGTGGTAGGCTTCCTTAATGCGTGCCGCACCGCGGCGGTGGTCGATGTCAGCGTGCCCATCGCCAATCTGCCCAAGCCACTGGAAGGCTTCACCATCGTCCAGATCAGCGATATCCATGTCGGCCCGACCATCAAGCGCCCTTATCTGCAAGCCATCGTCGACAAGGTCAACGCGCTCAAGCCCGACGTGGTGGCCATCACCGGCGACCTGGTGGACGGCAGCGTGCGCCAGCTCGCCCCGCATACCGCGCCGCTGGCCGAGATCAAGGCGCGCCACGGCGCCTATTTCGTCACCGGCAATCACGAGTACTACTCCAACGCCCATGAATGGATAGACGAAGTGCGCCGCCTCGGCTTGACCGTGCTGATGAACGAACACGTGGTGCTGCGCCATGAAGGCGCCGGCCTGGTGTTGGCGGGCGTGACCGATTTCACCGCGCATCAGTTCGATCCGGCGCACCGCAGCGACCCGCACGCCGCCATCGCCAATGCCCCGACCGACGGCCCGCGCATCTTGCTGGCGCACCAGCCGCGCACGGCGATCGCCGCCGCCGAGGCCGGTTTCGACCTGCAACTGTCGGGCCATACCCACGGCGGCCAGTTCTTCCCCTGGAATTTCTTCGTGCCGCTGCAGCAGCCGTATGTGGCCGGCCTGAAGCGCCTGCACAAGCTATGGATCTACGTCAGCCGCGGCACCGGCTACTGGGGGCCGCCCAAGCGTCTGCTGGCGCCGTCGGAGATCACGCGCGTGCGCCTGACGGCGGGTTGATTCTTCGTCGATATCTTCTGCGATCCGGTTTTTTCAAGCGGCGCTCCCGGCGCCGCTTTCCACATCCAGCCGCGCCAGCCGGCGCAAGGCCTGCGGCGGCTGGCCGAACAGCCGCATGCAGGCGCGCCGCATGCGATCGGCGTCGCCGAAGCCCGTCGCGCGGGCGATGCTGTCCAGCGAATCCTGTGAGTCCTCGATGCGGATGCGCGCTGCCTCCGCGCGCATCTGTTCGATCGCCTTGGCCGGCGTCTGGCCGGTTTCCGCGGCGAAGGCGCGGTCGAACTGGCGGCGGCTCAGGCAGGCAACTTCGGCCAGGATATCCACCGTCAAGTCCTGTTGCAGATGCTCACGCGCGAAGCTGAGCGCGCGGCGGATGCGCTCGGAACCGCCATCCATCTCCTGCAGTGCGGAGAACTGCGACTGCCCGCCCGGACGGCGGTGATACACCACCAGCTCGCGCGCCACCGCGCGCGCCAGGTCGGCGCCGTGATCGTCTTCCACCAGCGCCAGTGCCAGGTCGATGCCAGCCGAGATACCGGCGGAGGTCCAGACCGCGCCGTCGCGCGAATAGATGCGGTCGCTGTCCACCAACACCTTGGGATGCATCTTCTGCAGCTTGGCTGCCATGCGCCAGTGCGTGGTGGCGCGCTTGCCGTCCAGCACGCCGGCCGCCGCCAGCACGAAGGCGCCGGTGCAGACGCCGGCGATCCGCCGCGAACGCCCGGCCGCGCGCACGATGTAGCGGCGCAATGCTTCCGACACCAAGCCTTCACGCGGCGCGCCGCCGCCGGCCACCACCAGGGTGTCGTAAGTGGCCGCGCCGATGCGTTCGGTCAGGATGCTGGCGCCGGCCGAGCTGCGGATCATGCCGCCCGGTTCGGACAGTAGCGACAGCCGGTACAGCGCCTTGCCCGAGACCCGGTTGGCGGCGTCGAAGGCCGACAACGGGCCGGTGAAATCGAGCATGCTGCAATCGGCGAAAATCAGAAAGGCGGTGTCGCGGGTGGGCATGGCGGGCGCTCCATGGTGATGGCTTGAATTGCCGGAATTATGACATTTTGGACGCCGCCTTGCCGGGCACACTGCGCAGGTCCCTCTCAATTGGAGCCTGCCATGGAGCACACCGCCGCCGTCGCCACGACCGATCTCGATCCCGCCGCCCGTCACCGCTGGAAGGTGCTGGCCGCCGGCGTCGCCGCCAACGCCAGCTTTTCCGCGATCTTTTCCGGTATCCCGGTGACTTCGGTGGTGTTGCGCACCGACTACCGGCTCAGCAATGCCGAGCTTGGCCTGGCGCTGGGCCTGCTGAGCCTGGGCGTGGCCTTGGGCGAGCTGCCGTGGGGCGTGCTGACCGACAAGCTGGGCGACCGCAAGGTATTGCTGGCCGGCCTGCTCGGCACGGTGGCCGCGCTGTGGCTGTTGGTGCTGTTCGCCTTGCCGGGGCAGGGCGGCGCGACTTATGCCTGGCTCTGCGCGGGGCTGATGCTGGCGGGTTTGCTGGGCGGCAGCGTCAACGGTTCCAGCGGTCGCGCGGTGATGGGCTGGTTCCGCGACGGCGAACGCGGGCTGGCGATGAGCATTCGGCAGACCGCCGTGCCGCTGGGTGGCGGCATCGGCGCGCTGCTGCTGCCCTCGCTGGCGGCGCACGCCGGTTTCGGCGCGGTGTATGGCGCGCTGATCGCGGGTTGCCTGGCCAGCGTCTGGCTGACCCTGATCTGGCTGCGCGAACCGCCTGCGGCAACGCAGGCGCCCGCACATGCCGCGACCGGCACGCCGGCCTTGCGCAGCGCCGTGGTGTGGCGGCTGGCGCTGGCCACCGGCCTGCTGTGCGCGCCGCAGGTGGCGTTGATCAGCTTCGGCGGCATCTTCCTGCAAGAGGCCGGGCATGCCGGGCTGGTGCTCATCAGCGCCGCCTTGACCGCGGTGCAGATCGGCGCGGCGGTATGCCGCATCGCCAGCGGCCGCTGGACCGACCGGCGCGGCAACCGGCGCGCCTATCTGCGCGGCTGCGCAATGTTGAGCGCGGCGCTGTTCGCCTTGCTCGGCGTGCTGGCGTTGGGCAGTCATGCGGGAGCGATGATCCTGGCGCCGGCGCTGGTAGCCGCCGGCGTCGCGGTCTCGGCCTGGCATGGCGTGGCTTACACCGAACTGGCGGTGATGGCTGGCTCCGCCCAGATCGGTACCGCGCTGGGGCTGGGCAACAGTTGCGTGTTCACGGTGTTCTTCCTGACCGCGCAGGCCGTGCCGCCGCTGCTGCAATGGCGTGGATGGGCCGCCGTGTGGCTGGCCATGGCGGTGGTGGCGCTGATGGTGCGGCCGCTGTTCCCGGCGCCGCAAGGCAAGTGACGCGCCATTGAAGCAGGGCGGTTTTCCCGGAAAAAAGCCGGTCTTAGACGACCGGTCTAATTTTTCGCTAGAATGGCCGCCATGCGAGAAAATTACGGCGAAAACAAACGGAACATCCTGATGGCCGGACGCGCGATCATCGCGCAGAAAGGCTTCTCTGGCGTCGGCCTGTCAGAGATCCTGACGGCCGCCGATATTCCCAAGGGTTCCTTCTATCACTACTTCGGTTCCAAGGAGCAGTACGGCCGCGAGCTCATCGAGCACTACGTGGCCGGCTACCTGGAACTGCTGGGCCAGGTGCTGGGCGGCGCCGCCTATGGCGCCAGCGCGCGCGAGCGCCTGCTGACCTATTGGGGCTACTGGCTGGAGAGCCAGTGCTGCCAGGAATTCGAACAGCGCTGCCTGGTCGTGAAACTCTCGGCTGAAGTGGCCGATCTCTCCAACGACATGCGCGAGGCCTTGCACGAAGGCACCGGGCGCTTCATCGCGCGCATTGCCGACTGCATCGCCGAAGGCCTGGCCGAAGGTTCGCTGCACACCGTGCTGGAACCGCTGGCCACCGCCACCATGCTGTACCAGCAATGGTTGGGCGCCAGCCTGCTGTCCAAGCTCAGCCGTGACCGCGTGCCGATGGAAAGCGCGATGCTGGTCACGCGGCGCGTGCTGGTGCCGCCGCAGTGATCTCCCGCCCATCGACCGCATCCCATTCCTGAAAGGACTCCCCATGAGCGCCACGCCCACAGTCAACCGCAGGATCGTCCTTGCCTCGCGTCCCGCGGCCGCCCCCACGGCGGACAATTTCCGGCTGGAAGAAGTCGCCATCCCTACACTGGAAGACGGCCAATTGCTGTTGCGCGCCGAATGGCTGTCGCTCGATCCCTACATGCGCGGCCGCATGAGCGACGCGCCGTCTTATGCGCCCTCGGTCGAGATCGGCGCGGTCATGACCGGCGGCACCGTCTCGCGCGTGGCGGCCTCGCGCCATCCCGGCTTCCATGAAGGCGATCTGGTGATGGCCTACACCGGCTGGCAGGAATACGCCGTGTCTGACGGTTCTGGCGTCACCAGGCTGCCGGCAGGCTTTGAACACCCCTCGCATGCGCTGGGCGTGCTGGGCATGCCCGGCTACACCGCCTATGCCGGCCTGATGGACATCGGCCAGCCGCGCGCCGGCGAGACCGTGGTGGTGGCCGCCGCCACCGGCGCCGTCGGCTCGCTGGTGGGACAGATCGCCAAGATCAAGGGCTGCCGCGTGGTCGGCGTGGCCGGCGGTGCGCAGAAGTGCGAATACGCCGTCAAGGAACTGGGCTTCGACGCCTGCATCGACCACCGCGCGGCCGATTTCGGCGCGCAGCTCAAGGCGGCCTGTCCCAAGGGCATCGACATCTATTTCGAAAACGTCGGCGGCGCCGTGTTCGACGCCGTGGTGCCGCTGCTCAACGTGCATGCGCGCATCCCAGTGTGCGGCCTGATCGCGCATTACAACGGCGGCAAGGTCGCCACCGACAGCACCGCCTTCCTGCGCCGCGTGCTGACCCAGCGCATCCAGATCCAGGGCTTCATCATCTTCGATTACTACGTCAACCGTCCCGACCTGCACGCGGCCTTCCAGCACGACGTCGCGGGCTGGCTCAAGGACGGCTTGCTGCGCTATCGCGAGGATGTCGCACATGGCCTGGAGAACGCGCCGCAAGCCTTCATGGGCCTGTTGCAAGGCAAGAATTTCGGCAAGCTGGTGGTCAAGCTGGACTGAGCGTCCGGCGCGGCTTGCAGCGATTCCGGGCGAACCACCCGGCAACCCGGCGCGGCGGCGATCCCGGCGCGCCCCAAGGATCCATACATGATTCCCTTTTCCGTACTCGACCTGTCCCCGATCAATCAGGGCAGCACCGCCACCCAGGCATTCAACAACACCAAGGAACTGGCGCAACTGGCCGAGACGCTGGGCTATACGCGCTACTGGCTGGCCGAGCACCACAACATGCCCGGCATCGCCAGCGCCGCCACTTCGCTGGTGATCTCGCACGTGGCCGCCAACACCAAGACCATCCGCGTCGGCGCCGGCGGCATCATGCTGCCCAACCATTCACCGCTGGTGATCGCCGAGCAGTTCGGCACGCTGGAGTCGCTCTACCCCGGCCGCATCGACCTGGGCCTGGGTCGCGCGCCCGGTTCCGACCAGCGCACCGCGCGCGCCCTGCGTCGCCACATGGGCGGCGACACCGCCGAGAACTTCCCGCAGGACGTGCTGGAGTTGCAGGACTACTTCGCCGAACCGTCGGATTACCAGGCGCTGCGCGCCGTCCCCGGCGCCGGCCTGAACGTGCCGATCTGGCTCCTGGGCTCCAGCATGTTCAGCGCCCAGTTGGCGGCCGAACTGGGCTTGCCGTTCGCCTTCGCTTCGCACTTCGCGCCGGGCTTCATGAAATCGGCGGTGGAAATCTATCGCGCCCGCTTCAAGCCGTCGGCGGTATTGAAGAAGCCCTATGTGATGCTGGGTCTGAACATCTTCGCGGCCGACACCGACCGCCAGGCCGAGCGCCTGTTCACCTCGCTGCAGCAGCAGTTCGTCAACCTGATCCGCGGCACGCCGGGCCAGTTGAATCCACCGATCGAAGACATCAACGCGCTCTGGCAGCCGGGTGAACAGGCGCACGTGGAGCGCTCGCTGGCCTGCGCCGTGGTCGGCGATCGCGAGACGGTGCGCGAAGGCTTGCAGAATTTCATCGACGAGCATGCGCCCGATGAACTGATGATCACCGCGCAGATCTTCGATCACGCGGCGCGCCTGCATTCCTTCGAGATCGTGGCGGAGGTGCGTGAGGCGCTGGAGAAGGGCCGCGTGGCCATCTGACGCGGCTCGCCGGGACGTCAGGCGTTCCCGGTGCTTCGCCCATGAAAAAAGCGGCATTGCCTCACCAGGGCAATGCCGCTTTTTTTGATGGCGCAACAGGCAGGCGTTATTCCATCCCCAGCATGCGCGCCAGGCTGTTGCCGCTCTTCTCGCTGACCAGATGGATGTGTTCTTCCAGTGTCACCAGATGCGCCTCCATCGCCGCTACCGCGCCTTCGGCATCGCCACGCTCGATCAGGTCCACGATCAGGGTGTGTTCGTCATGTTCGCAGGCGGCATAGCCGGCCGGTTCATGCAGGGCCACGATCAGCGAGCAGCGCGATACCAGTTCGCTCAGGTAGCGCTGCAGCGTCGCATTGCGCGACAGTTCGGCCACCCGCATGTGGAAGGACGAGGCCAGCCGCGCCCAGCGGGTCTGGGCGTAGCTGTGCATGACCTCGTGTTCTTCCTTGAGCTGGCGGCGCAGCCTGGTGAGGTCGGCGCGCGTGGCGTTGTTCACGGCCAATCGCATGATGGCCGCCTCCAGCGCGCGGCGCGCCTCGAAGATCTCGCGCGTTTCTTCCGGCGTCGGCATCGCCACCACCGCGCCGCGATTGGGACGCAGTTCGACGATGTGTTCGTGCGCCAGTTTCTGCAGTGCCTTCTGCACCACCGTGCGGCCCACCCCGAACAGTTCGCACAGCGCCGCTTCCGGCAGCTTGGTGCCGGGCGTCAGGCGCTGGCTCATCACGCTGTCGAACACCGTGTGATAGATGCGGCCGATGATATCGTCGCCGGCGTCGGTGTCGGTCTGCAGCAGCGAGGCGTCAGCCAGCGTGTCGTGCCGCACGCGCGGCCGTCCGGCGCGGCTCTGGCGGGCCGGCGCCGGGGCGGGTTCCGCATGCTTGCCGCCGCGCTTGGTGGCGTTCTTGTCTGCGGCGCCGGTTTTGTCGGCGCGCTTGGCGGTATTGCGGGTGGAAGTGTCGCTCATCGTCGTGTGGATTGGTCTGTCGCGCCGCCGGCCTTCCCTTGGCGCGGGAAGGCGCCGGCTTATCGGCTTATTGCGCCGGGTCTTGCAGCGAACGCCGGATGCCGGCGGCGAGCCGGATCAGGGCCAGGTCGCTGCCGGCCGGACCCAGCAATGATACGCCGATCGGCAGCCCGTCGGGCGTGAAGAAGGGGATGCTGACCTGCGGCAGGCCCGACAATCCGGCGATGCACGTCAGCCGGAAGGTGCGCGCGCGCACCTGATCGATCTCGGCCGCCGAGGCATCGCGCAAGGGCGCCACGCTGGACGCCGAGGGCATCACCGCCACGCCGTCCGTGCCCAGGAGCGAGCGCACCTGATGGCGCACCAGCACCTGTTTTTCACGCGCGGCGTGAGCGGTCTCCGGACTGGTGTCGCGCGCCATGTCCCAGCGGCCCTGTACCGCGGGGCCGAAGCTGGGGCGGGTTTGCTCGATCCAGCCCTTGTGCGTCTGCCAGGCTTCGTAGGCGGAGGCGCTGATGTAGGTGCGGCGCCACCGTTCCAATTCACCTTCGTCGGCGCTCAGGCGGCAATGTTCTGCATGCATGAGCGCGCGCAGCGCGCCGTAGACCTGTTCGATGGCCGGCCGGAATACCGCATCCGCCTGCTCCAGCGCGTCGAAAGGGAGCAGCGCGCGCTTGAAGGCCGTGCCGCCGGTCTGCGGCAGCAAGACCTGGCCCACGCGCTCGAAGGTATCGGCATCGTGCGCCAGCCAGGTGGCGGTGTCGTAGCCCGGGCAGAGCGGCGCCATCGAGGCGCAGGACAGCAGGCCGAAGGTGGTGCGCAAGCCCCACACGCCGCAATAGCTGGCCGGCACGCGGGTCGAGCCGCCGGTGTCGGTGCCCAGCGCGAAGTCGCACAGGCGCGCCGCCACCGCCGCCGCCGAACCGCTGGAAGAGCCGCCCGGCACGCGATCCGGGGCGGCGCTGTTGATGGGCGTGCCGTAGTGGTGGTTGTCGCCGTGGATGCTGTAGGCGATCTCATCGGTCAGGGTCTTGCCGACCATGCTGGCGCCGGCGTTGAGCAGGCTGTCCACCAGGGCGTTGCTGCGGGTGGGCAGCGCATGGGTGCGCAGCCAGTCGGGATTGCCAGCGCCGGTGGGCTGGCCGGCGATGTCGAACAGATCCTTCACGGCGAAGCGCAGGCCGGCCAGCGGACCGTTGGCGGCGCCGGCGATGCGGTAGCGTCCGTGCGGGACGAAGGCGCCGACGCGGTCGTCGATGTCGAAGGCGGCGGTATGCAATGCGGGGGCTTGGTTCAAGCTGTTCTCCATGGTCTTGTCGATGCGCTCAGAAAGCCTGGCGCAGTTCTTCCAGCGCATCCACGTGCTCGCAGATGGCGCCGGGCGTGGTGAACCAGATCTCGCCGCGGTCGCGCGCCGCGGCCAGGTGCTCCAGCGCGCCGCGCAGATGGCGCAGGCGATAGGGCTGGCCCACCAGGTAAGGATGCAAGGCGATGCCCATCACCAGCGGTTGTTGCGCCGACTGGACCAGCATTTCGTCGAAGTTGTCCACGATCATGCGGGCGAAGTCGCGGCCATCCATCTGGCGCGCCACGATCATCGGGATGTCGTTCAATTCCTGCGGATAGGGGATGGACCACAGGCTGCCGCCGTCGCGCGTGCGCATGCGCACCGGCTGGTCGTCGTGCGCCCAGTTGAGGTTGTAGCGGTAGCCGGATTCGCGCAGCAGGTCGGGCGTGAGCAGGCTTTCCGAAATCCAGGGCGAGAGCCAGCCGGCGGGCGCGGCGCCGCTCTCGGCGGCGATGCGCGCGCGGCAATGGCGCAGCAGGGCCAGTTCCTCGGCCTCGGCCAGCGTGCCTTGCTGCTGCGCGTTGGTGTGGCCGTGGCCGATGATTTCATCGCCGCGCGCGGCGAAAGCGGCGACCAGTTCCGGGCAGTGGTCGTACAGCGCGGTGTTGATCAGCACTCCGGCCGGCAGCGCCAGTTGCTCGAACAATTCCAGGCAGCGCCAGGCGCCGACGCGGTTGCCGTATTCGCGCCAGGCGTAGTTGAGCACGTCCGGCTCCGGGCACACCGGCCCCAGCTTGGCGCCCAACCCTTCGCCAAAGGCGAAATGCTCGATGTTGAAGCCCAGGTAGACCGCCAGCCGGGCGCCGTTGGGCCAGCGGTATTGCGGGCGCCGGTGGATGGCCGCATAGCCGAAGCGGCCGTGGCCGCGTAGCGCGCCGAAGGGAGGCGGCGCGATGTCGTGGCCCAGCGCCTCGCCGGCGTCGGGCGGCAGGATGGTGGCGTGCATCGCGGCGTCCTTCACAGTTCGGCCAGGCCGGCGCGCGCCAGCAGGCGCTCGGCGCTGTCGTTCCACACGTCCATCTGCACGATCAGGCCGTGGCGGATCACATAGCGGTCCACGTAGCGGTTGCCGTCGAAGGCTTCGCCGTCCGGCCACACGCCGTACAGGCTGCCGCGGTTGTAGACCACCGCTTCCTCGGCGCTGGCGCCGGCCACCACCTCGGTGCCCTCGAAGCGCTTCTTGACCCAGCCGTAGCGGGTGGCGTTGAAGGCCGCGCATTGCGCCGGATCGATCATCTCGCGCCCGCCGGTGAAGCGGATCTTCAGCGCCGGCGAGACGAAGCGGCGCGCCGCCGCCGGGTCGGGAATCATCAGCACGCGCAGGTATTCATCGACCAGGGCGGCGGGATCGTAGGGCAGGGCGTTGTCCTGCGGCGTGTTTGATGATGGTGCGGCTTGCATCATTTTCTCCATGTCTTGCACATGTTTTGTGCGTTATTTGCTGCAAAGTAATTTCATTATCAGCGGCAATAAATGAAGATATTTGCTACATATATTAAGTAAATATTGTCGGCAAAAATTACCTTCCACTGCGGCGCTTGGCATAGCCCTTGCATAAGTCATGCCGGGAGCAATACCAACCACTTAGCCAACCTGGAGGGAAGTCACCATGATCCGTTTCACTCGCCGCACCCTGATCGCCGCCGCAGCCGCCACCGTCGCCGCCGCCCTGTCGCCGCTGGCGCTGGCCGCCGACACCATCAAGATCGGCCTGGTCACCGCGCTGTCGGGGCAATCCGCGCAAGCCGGCGAAGCCCTGACCCGCGGCATGACGATTGCCATCGACGAGATCAACGCCAAGGGCGGCCTGCTGGGCGGGCGCAAGCTGGAACTGGTGCGCCGCGACGACGAGGGCAATCCGGCCAAGGGCGTGGTCGCGGCGCGCGAACTGATCTTCAAGGAAAAGGTGGCGGTGCTGTTCGGCGGCCTGGACACCCCGGTGTCGATGGCCATCGTGCCCATCGTCAACCAGGAGAAGGTGCCCTTCGTCGGCCCGTGGGCGGCCGGCACCGGCGTGACCAAGAACGGCGCCAACCCCAACTACGCGTTCCGCGTGTCGGCGGTGGATGAACTGGTGGACAAGGCCATGCTGAACTATGCGCAAAAGACCTTCAAGAGCAGCAAGGCCGGCCTGATCCTGGTCAACAACCCCTGGGGCGAATCCAACGAAAAAGGCATTGTCGCGGCACTGGCCGAGAAGGGCCTGAAGCCGGCCGGCGTGGAGAAGTTCGAAGCCAGCGACGTCGATGTGGTGCCGCAACTGAGCCGCCTGAAGGCGGCCGGCGCCGATACGCTCTACCTGGTCGGCAACGTCGGGCCCTCGGCGCAGGTCGTGAAGTCGCTCGATCGCATGGGCTGGAAGGTGCCGGTGGTCTCGCACTGGGGCCCGGCCGGCGGCCGCTTCACCGAACTGGCCGGACCGAACGCGAAGAACGTTCATTTCGTCCAGACCTTCAGCTTCTTCGGCAAGCTGTCGCCGGTGGGCGAGAAAGTGGTCGGCGAGCTGAAAGCCAAGTATCCCGCGATCAAGGGCCCGGACGACATCACCCCGGCGGTCGGCGTGGCCAACGCCTATGACGGCATGCAGCTGGCCGCGCTGGCCATCGCCAAGGCCGGTTCCACCAACGGCGACGCCATCCGCGAAGGCTTCTACAAGATCGATCGCTACGAAGGCCTGATCAAGACCTACGTCAAGCCCTTCAGCCCCACGGTGCACGACGCGCTGCAAGCCGATGACTACGTCTGGGCCCAGTTCATCGACAACCGCATCCTGCCGGTGGGCCTGAGCCAGTAAGGCGCCGCGCGCCCCCATCACACAAGCGACACCAACGGGAAAGATCCGCGCCGGCAGCCCGGCGCGGAGCAGGGAGAACACGATGCTGCTGTTATCGGCACTCATCAGCGGATTCGGACTGGGCAGCATGTACGGTCTGATGGCGCTCGGTTTTTACATGACGTATGCCGTTTCCGGCACCGTCAATTTCGCGCAGGGCAGCTCCATGATGCTGGGCGCCGTGCTGTGCTTCACGTTTGCCCAGACGCTGGGCTGGCCGATGTGGCTGGCGGTGCTGCTGGCGCTGACCTTGTGCGCGGTGTACGGCGTGCTGGTCGAGGTGCTGGCGGTGCGCCCCTTTGCGCGGCAAGGGTCCAACGCCTGGCTGATGTCCACCGTGGCGCTGGGCATCGTGCTGGACAACCTGGTCATGCACACCTTCGGCAAGGAGCCGCGCAGCCTGCCGTCGCCGCTGGCGCTGTCGTCCATCGAGGTGGGCGGCGTCGGGCTGGGGGTGTATCCGCTGCACCTGCTGATCCCGGCCATCGGCCTCGCGCTGGCGGCGCTGCTGCACACCGTCTCGCGCCGCACGCGCTGGGGCACGGCCCTGCTGGCGGTGGTGCAGAACCGCGATGCCGCGCGCCTGATGGGCATCCCGATCACGCGCGCGATTGCCGCCGCCTTCGCCTTGTCCACGCTGCTGGCGGGCGTGGCCGGCGTGCTGATCGCGCCGCTGTTCAACGTCAACGCCGACATGGGCACGCTGTTCGGGCTCAAGGCCTTCGCCGTGGCCATCCTGGGCGGCATCACCAGCGCCTGGGGCGTGATGGTGGCCGGCCTGCTGTTCGGCATCGCCGAGGCGCTGATCACGGCCACGCTCGGCTCCGGCTATACCCAGATCATCACCTTCGCGCTGGTGATCGCGGTGCTGGCCATCCGTCCCAATGGCCTGTTCGGCCGCGCACAGGTGAAAAAGGTATGAACAATCTTCCGCATTCGGTGACCGACGCCCTGCGCCGCGCGGCGCAGGCTTCCAGCGCTCCTTCGGCGTCATCCTCCACGCCGCGCTCCAAGCTACGCCTGGGGCTGGGCACGCCGGCCGCGCTGGCCTGGAGCACGCTGGGTTTCATCGCCGCGGCGACGCTGGCGCTGTCGGTCAATAGCTATTACGTCTTCGTGCTGGCCGGCATCGCGCTGGTGGCCATCGTCGGCATCGGTCTGAACGTCTTGATCGGGCTGACCGGGCAGGTGTCCTTCGGCCATATCGGCTTCTATGCCATCGGCGCCTATACGGTGGCCATCCTGACCACCAAGGCCGGCCTGTCGTTCTGGCTGGCGTGGCCGCTGGCGGCGCTGGCGGCAGGCGCGCTGGGCGTGCTGCTGGCCTTGCCGGCGTTGCGCGTGAAGGGGCCCTACCTGGCCATGATCACCATCGCCTTCAGCTTCATCATCCAGCACGCCATCATCGAGCTGCGCGACCTGACCGGCGGCCAGAACGGCATCATGGGCCTGGCGGCGCCGGCCTTCCTCGGCCTGCAGGCCGAGCGCGCCATCGCCATCCTGGGCCTGCTGACGGCGGCCGTGCTGCTGGCCTGCTACTGCTGGCTGTCGCGCGGCAGTTGGGGCGCCGCCATGCGCGCGGTGCGCGACAGCGAGACCGCTTCCGAATCGATAGGCTTGAACCCGCTGGTGATCAAGACCGCCGCCTTCGCCCTCTCGGCTGCGCTGGCCGGCTTGGCCGGGGGGCTGTTCGCGCCGCTCTCGACCTTCGTCACGCCGGACACTTTCAGCTTCATGCAATCCATCCTGTTCGTGCTGGTGGTGGTGGTCGGCGGTTCCGGTTCCATCATGGGGCCGGTGATCGGCGCGGTGATCGTCGGCGCGTTGCCGGAACTGTTGTCCAGCCTGGAGGATTACCGCCTGCTGTTCTTCGGCGCCTTGCTGCTGCTGGTGCTGTGGATCGCGCCGGATGGCGTGACCGGCTTGCTGTCCAAGCTGACGGCCAGCCCGCGCAAGCCATCCGCCGCGCCATCCTCGTTCGGCACGATCGCCGCGGCCGACGAAGACGTGGCGCTGCCGGCGCGCACGCGCCGCACCCTGTCGGCCGAGGATCTGACGATGGTGTTCGGCGGCGTGCGCGCGGTCGGCGGCCTGGGCTTCGAGGTGCCGGGCGCGGCCGTCACCAGCCTGATCGGCCCCAACGGCGCTGGCAAGACCACCGCGCTGAACATGCTGTCGGGCTTCTATCGCCCGACCTCCGGTAACTTCAAGCTGGGCAACGTCGCTCTGGCGGGATTGCCGGCCTTCCGTATCGCGCGCCACGGCGTGGCACGCACCTACCAGACCTCGCAATTGTTCGGCAGCCTGACGGTGGACGACAACGTGGCCTTGGCATGTGGCCGCGGCCATCTGGGCGGGCTGTTGTCGGCGCGCGGATTTGCGGCGCCGGACGTGCGCGCGCATAGCCGCCGCCTGCTGGATTATTGCGGCTACCGTGGCGCGCTGGACATCCCCGCCGCCGATCTGGCCCACGTCGATCGCCGCCTGGTCGAGATCGCCCGGGCGCTGGCCGCCGATCCCGATGTGCTGCTGCTGGACGAGCCGGCGGCCGGCCTGTCGCGCGAAGACAAGGCCATGCTGGCGCACCTGCTGCAAAAGATCGCCGCCGCCGGCATCAGCGTGGTGGTGGTCGAGCACGACATGGAACTGGTGATGCAGATCTCCCGCCGCATCGTGGTGCTGGACGCCGGCCATCGGCACTCCGCAGGAAGTGCAGAACGATCCGGCGGTGCGCCAGGCCTATCTGGGCGAGAACGCGCAACAGGCGCCGGCCGCGCCGCGCGCCGCGGTGCAGGGCACGACCGAGTTGCTCGGCGTGGGCGAACTGGTCACCGGTTACGGCGCCGAGCCGGTCCTGCACGGCATCAATCTGCAGGTCAAGACAGGTGAGATGGTGGCGCTGCTGGGCGCCAACGGCGCCGGGAAATCGACCCTGATGCGCGCGCTGGCGGGACTGCATCGCCCGATACAGGGCGGCATCCATGTCGGCGGCGTGAACCTGATGCACCTGCGCGCGGAGGACATCGTGCGCCATGGCGTGGTGCTGGTGCCGGAAGGGCGGCAAGTGTTTCCCGAGCTGTCGGTGCTGGACAACATCCGCCTGGGCGCTTTTCTTTATCCACAGGATGTGGAGACGCGGGTGGAGGAAATGCTGGGCCGTTTCCCGCGCCTGCGCGAGCGCTTGCATCAGCGCGCCGGTCTGCTCTCGGGCGGCGAGCAGCAGATGCTGGCGATCGCACGCGGCCTGATGTCGCGCCCGCGCGTGCTGCTGCTGGACGAGCCCTCGCTCGGTCTGGCGCCCAAGGTGATCGCCGAATTGTTCGCCGCGCTGGATCGCCTGCGCAGCGAGAACATGACCATCGTGCTGGTCGATCAGATGGCCGCACTGGCCTTGTCCCTGGCCGATCGCGCCTATGTGATCGAAGGCGGCCGGGTGGTGGCGCAAGGGACTGCCGCCGAGATCGCGGCCAATGATGCCCTGGCCAAGGCCTATCTGGGCGGGCATTGAGGAGGATTTTCTTGGAAACTACCTTACCCTTCGAGGTGAATATTCCCGAGGTCGTGGCCGAGGTGCGCGCGGCCTTTGAACGTTATGAAGTTGCGCTCACGACCAATCAGGTGGATGTGCTGGATGAATTGTTTCTGGATGGGCCGCATACGGTGCGCTATGGGGCGACCGAGAATCTGGTCGGGGTTGATGAGATCCGGGCGTTCCGGCAGGGGCGGTCTCCCAAGAACCTGATGCGTGTATTGCAGAGGACGGTGATCACGACTTACGGGTGCGATTACGCCGTGGCCAATACCGAGTTCACCCGCGCGGGAGAGCCGCGCGTCGGGCGGCAGAGCCATGCCTGGGTGCGCTTCGAACAGGGCTGGCGGATTGTGGCGGCGCATGTTTCGTGGATGGAGATGAAGTAGCTTGGCCGTATGCCGGAGCCTGGCGTATCGAGGCTGGCGGTGGATCCTGGGAGGAGTGACGTATTCCCTCTTGCCGTTCAATTCTCTCCGCCGTCCCGGCGTGAGCCGGAACCCAGTGTCGTTGGTTCTGGTTCACAGTCCGCCGAACGACGCTGGGTCCAGACTTTCGTCAGGACGACGGGCAGGCGCCCAACTGAAACCGGCCACATCTGCGCGGTCGACGTCATGTTGCTGCGAGAGAGGGAGATAGCAAAACCGACGACGTCTGCATCATCTCCGTCGTCCCGGCGCAGGCCGGGACCCGGCGTCGTTTGTCGCCCTGGCGGAACGGCGTTCACACCAATGAGCAACATCAGACCACCCAGGACCGCAGCAGCACAACCGTCCCTGATGCCAATCCGGGCTACTCCCTGAAACCCATTTCATCCACAGGTATCATCCTTCATACCCAATCAAGAAGAACCATCAGGAGCTCCCATGTTGTACAGCAAGACCTGTCTAGGCGGTATGGTCACCGCCCCTCACCACCTGGCCGCGCAAGCCGGCGCCAACATCCTGCGCGAAGGCGGCAACGCCGTCGAAGCGATGGTCGCGGCGGCGATCGCGGTCGTCTATCCCCACATGAACGGCATCGGCGGCGACGGTTTCTGGGTGATCAGCGAACCCGGCCGCGAGCCGGTGGCGATCCAGGCGTGCGGCCCCTCGGCGGCGCTGGCGACCAAGGATTTCTACGCATCGCACGGCGACCTGGCGATCCCCACGCGCGGCCCGCGCGCGGCGTTGACGGTGGCCGGCGCGGTGGGGGGCTGGGCGGCGGCGCTGGATTATGCGCAGCGCTTCGGCCGCCCTCTGCCGCTGAAGAACCTGCTGGGCGATGCGATCCGTCACGCGCAGGCCGGCGTTCCGGTCACGCGCTCGCAGCATGAGCTCACGCGCGACAAATGGCATGAGCTGAAGGATCAGCCGGGCTTCGCCGCCACCTATGCGGACCATGGCATTCCCGCGCAGGGCGCGGTGCTGAAGCAGCCGGCGCTGGCGGCCACGCTGACGCGCCTGGCCGAGGCCGGGCTGGATGACTTTTATCGCGGCGACCTGGCCGCCACCATCGCCGCCGGACTCGACGCAGCGGGCAGCCCGCTGCGCGCCGCCGACCTCGCGGCCTTCCGCGCGCAGGTGTTGCAGCCGCTGATGGTGCAGTTGAAGTCGGGCCGCGTGTACAACCTGCCGCCGCCGACGCAGGGCGTGTCGGCGCTGATGATCATCGGGCTGTTCGACCGCCTGGGCATCAAGGACGCGGAGGGCTTCGAGCACATCCATGGCCTGGTGGAGGCCACCAAGCGGGCCTTCATCCTGCGCAACCAGCACGTCACCGATCCGGCCCACATGAGCGTGGATGCCGCGAGCTGGCTGCTGGCCGACGCGCTGGACCGCGAAGCGGCGCACATCCATCCGCGCAACGCCGCCCCCTGGCCGCACCCGGCCAAGCCGGGCGACACCATCTGGATGGGCGCGGCCGATGCGCAGGGGCGCGTGGTCAGCTATATCCAGAGCATCTTCTGGGAGTTCGGCAGCGGCGTGGTGGCGCCCGATACCGGCATCGTGTGGCAGAACCGCGGCGCCAGCTTCACGCTGGACGAGGGCGCCAACCAGCTGCAGCCGGGCAAGCTGCCCTTCCATACCTTGAACCCTTCGCTGGCGCGCCTGAATGACGGCCGCACGCTGGCCTACGGCACCATGGGCGGGGAAGGGCAGCCGCAGACGCAGGCGGCGGTGTTTACCCGCCACGTGCTGTTCGGCCAGAACCTGCAGGCCGCGGTCAGCGCGCCGCGCTGGCTGCTGGGCCGCACCTGGGGCGACGTGTCCACCAACCTGAAACTGGAGGGCCGCGTTCCGGCCGCGACCATCGAGGCCTTGCGCCGCGCCGGCCACGACGTGCAGGTGGTGGAGGATTACACCGACATGATGGGTCACGCCGGCGCGGTGTGCGTGCATCCGGACGGCGTCATCGAGGGCGCCACCGATCCGCGCGCGGATGGGATCTGCGCCGGGGTCTGAGCGCCGGTTTCGCCGCTTTCCTCTCCTTTTTAATCTGACCGTTCCTGACGGACGGCAGGCGATCTTCGGATGGCCTGCCGTCCGTTGTCTTTTTGCATCTCCCCCTCGCCAGGAAAACGCAGTCCGCCGGGAAGCCTTTGGCCATGCCGCCGGCCGCTCTGGTGCTTGCCGTCTGGCTTGCTGGCGCACGCCTAAATTATTGAGAAATATGGAGTTTTTGTGAGTTTCTTTGTGGAAAATATTTATCGCAGTTTTTTTGGAAAGCCGGTGAAAAACCGTGAGCTATCTGGCAAGATGCCGTGTATACACACGCGGTTCACAGGGGGAGCCGTCATGCATTCAGACGTATCGCCGCATTTTGGTCCAATTGAATAAGAAAAAAGCCCCATCTCCACCGAATCTGTCATCGCTGATTACGCTGGGGGTGGTTGTTACCGTAATGATCACAACCGTGTCGGTGCTGATCCTGGTGGATCAGTTCACCCGCGGTTACGCACGCTCGGAAGCCGAGACGCGTCTGAAGCAGTTGGCCTGGCAGATGCAGGACGCGCTCGAACGCAGCATGACCGAGCGCCAGATCGACATGCGCATCCTGGTGGCGCGTCCCTCCATCCGCGCGGGTAAGGATCTGCCGCGCATGCGCGCGGTGCTCAACGAACTCCAGGCCAACGTTCCCAACTACGCGTGGATAGGCATGGCCAAGCCCGACGGCACCGTGCTGGTGGCCACCAACGGCTTGCTGGAAGGCCAGAGCGTGGGCGAGCGCCCGTGGTTCAAGGAAGGCCAGAAGAACACCTACTCCGCCGACTACCATCCGGCCCTGCTGCTGGAAAAGAAGCTGCCGCCGCAGCCCGAGCCCTGGCGCTTCGTCGATATCTCCATGCCGGTGCTGGACATGCAGGGCCGCTACATGGGCGTGATGGGCATGCACCTGTCCTGGGCCTGGGCGCGCGAGATCGCGTCCAAGCTGCTCAATCCGGCCGGCGACCGCTATGACGTCGAAGTCCTGATCGTGCGCGCCGACGGCACCGTGCTGCTCGGCCCCAAGGAACTGGAAGAAAAGAAGATCAACAGCGACAGCTTCCGCGCCTCGCAGCAGGCCGCCGCCGGCGGCGCGGTGGTGGAGCGCTGGCCCGACGGCCGCCGCTACATCACCGGCTTCTCGCGCACCGGCCATGACGAACGCATGATGCTCAAATGGAGCGTGATCGTGCGCCAGCCCGAGACCGTGGCGCTGGAAGCCTTCCGCGACCTGGAACGCCGCGTGATCCTGGTGGGCGCGCTGATCGGCGTGGTGCTGGTGACCCTGGCCTATGTGCTGACGCGCCGCCTGGTGGCGCCGGTCAACAACCTGTCCGCTGCGCTGGAGCAGCGCGCGCTGGGCATGCAGGATGTGCCCATCCCGCTGGTCAACAGTTACCGCGAAGTGCAGCTGCTGTCCTCCACGCTGGTCAACATGGTCGAGCGCGAGGAGCGCTACCTGCGCGAAGTGCGTTCGCTCAACGAAAGCCTGGAAGAGCGCGTGGCCGAGCGCACCAGCCGTCTGCACGAAACCGCCACCGCGCTGCAGCAGTCGCTGGACGTGCAGCACGCCAACCAGATCAAGCTGGAAGAAAGCGCGGCCGAATTGCGCGCGATCCTGGAAAACGCCCAGGACGCCTTCATCGCCGCCGACGAGAACGGCGTCATCGTCGAATGGAACCGCCAGGCCGAGCTGTTGCTGGGCTGGCAGCGCGCCGCCGCGATCGGCCGCCAGATGGCCGAGCTGCTCATCCCGCAAGACATGCGCGCCGCGCACTACCGCGGCATGGAAGAATTCCTGGAGCACGGCACCAGCGTCGTGATCAACAACCGCATCGAGCTGCAAGCCCTGCATCACGACGGCCACGAGCTGCCGGTGGAGATCACCGTGGGCCACGTCAAGCGCCACAACGGCCACCTGTTCATCGCCTTCCTGCACGACATCACCGAGCGCCTGGCCTTCCGCGACCAGATGCGCGAGCTGGCGCTGACCGACATGCTGACCAGCCTGCCCAACCGCCGCGCCTTCAGCGACCGCCTGCCCGAAGGCATGATGCGCGCGCGCCGCGCGCATGAGCTTCTTCATGGACATCGACGGCTTCAAGGGCGTCAACGACCGCTACGGCCACGAAGCCGGCGATGAATTGCTGATCCAGTTCGCGCAGCGCCTGCAGAGCGCAGTGCGCGACGTCGATACCGTCGCCCGTCTCGCCGGCGACGAGTTCGTGGTGATCCTGGAAAGCCTGCAGACCCAGCAGGATGCGCTCAACGTGGCCGACAAGATCCTCAACGCGATGCGTGTGCCATTCGAACTGACGCACTCCCGGGTGCACGTCTCGAGCAGCATCGGCGTAGCGGTCTACCTGCCGGACGAAGACGGCGAAATCGGGCCCGAAGAACTGCTGGCGATGGCCGACAAGGCCATGTACGCGGCCAAGCGCCGGGGCAAGAACCGGGTCGAGGTGGGCAAGATCACGGATGCGTGAGGGCGGGGCGGGGTAACGGTGGGTCGTTGTTTCCCATTGCCGTTCTTGCTTTTGTTTTTCTTCCTTCGAGCGTTCTTCTTCTTCTTCTTCTTCTTCTTCTTCTTCTTCTTCTTCTTCCGCCTTCGTTCTTTCTCCTGCGTTTCTGCTTCTCCTACCTTTTGCTGTCCGCTTCGATAATTTATCTACCGTCGTCCCGGCGCACGCCGGGATCCAGTGGCGTTCGTCGCGAATCGATAGTCCGTTGAACGACGCTGGGTCCTGACTTTCGTCAGGACGACGGAGCGGGGGGCGGGGCAACTTGTCGTTGCAACCGGCGTCGCGGGCAGAGGCGCCGTGTAGATCTCTTATTTTCATGGACTCCGCTGACTCACCCACCGCCGTCCCGGTGCACGCCGGGATCCAGTGGCGTTCGTCGCGAATCGATAGTCCGTTGAACGACGCTGGGTCCTGACTTTCGTCAGGACGACGGAGCGGGGGGCGGGGCAACTTGTCGTTGCAACCGGCGTCGCGGGCAGAGGCGCCGTGTAGATCTCTTATTTTCATGGACTCCGCTGACTCACCCACCGCCGTCCCGGTGCACGCCGGGATCCAGTGGCGTTCGTCGCGAATCGATAGTCCGTTGAACGACGCTGGGTCCTGACTTTCGTCAGGACGACGGAGCGGGGGGCGGGGCAACTTGTCGTTGCAACCGGCGTCGCGGGCAGAGGCGCCGAGTAGATCTCTTATTTTCATGGACTCCGCTGACTCACCCACCGTCGTCCCGGCGCACGCCGGGACCCAGTGGCGTTCGTTGCGAATCGACAGTCCGTTGAACGACGCTGGGGCTGACCTGCGCCGGTTCCTGCACCATCCCCAAAGCGAAATACCGCCACCACGAGCCGAACCGTATCGGAGCAGTCGCATCGAGCCGCCCGGCACGCCCGTTTCCCCGGCCGCCATCACCAGCCCCGGTCATTCTGTTTACATCTTGTTTACACCCCCTCCCCATAGTTTTACCAGGATTTAACGCCCCGCCCTCTATCGTTCGACTGTCTCCGATTCCCTCGCAGGAACGGATTGAACAACGTCAACAATGGAGTGGGAAATGGACTTTCTCTATGTGGGCATGCTGCTCTTGTGCGGCATCTCGATGTGGGCCTTCGTCGCCCTGTGCAGCCGTCTGGAACGGCAGGAAGGCGAGAAAAAATGAACGCCATGTATCTGCTCGGCCTGGCCGTTTCGGTCGCCCTGCTGCTGTATCTGGTCTATGCCCTGATCAAGCCGGAGGATTTCTGACATGGACGGCAACAACTACATCCAGCTGGCCCTCTACCTGGCCGTGCTGCTGGTCCTTTCGGTGCCGCTCGGTTGGTACATCGCCCGCGTGATGGAAGGCAAGTCGCGCGTGAACCGCCTGTTCGGCGGCGTCGAGCGCGTGTTCTATCGCCTGTGCGGCATCAGCCGCGAGTCCGAGATGGATTGGAAGCAGTACGCCATTGCGGCCGTGCTGTTCAACTTCCTCGGCCTGATCTTCGTCTATGGCCTGCAGCGCGTGCAGCAATGGCTGCCGCTGAACCCGCAGGGCCTGGGCAACGTCAGCACCGATTCCTCGTTCAACACCGCCATCAGCTTTGTCGCCAATACCAATTGGCAAGGCTATGTCGGCGAATCGACCATGAGCTACCTGACGCAGATGGCGGCGCTGGCGGTGCAGAACTTCGTCTCGGCCGCGACCGGCATCGCCATCGCCTTCGCGCTGATCCGCGGTTTTGCGCGCCACAGCAGCAAGAGCATCGGCAACTTCTGGGTCGATATGACGCGCTCTTCGCTGTATGTGCTGCTGCCGATGTCGGTGGTGCTGGCGCTGGTGCTGGTGCAGCAGGGCAGCATCCAGAACTTCCGTCCCTACCAGGAGGTGAAGACGCTGGAAGTCACCAACTACACCGTGCCCAAGCTGGACGCCGCCGGCCAACCGCTGAAGGATGCCAAGGGCGAACCGTTGACCGAGGCCCAGAGCACCGACAAGCAGACCCTGCCCATGGGCCCGGTAGCCTCGCAGGAGGCGATCAAGATGCTGGGCACCAACGGCGGCGGTTTCTTCAACGCCAACTCGGCGCACCCGTATGAGAACCCGACCCCGCTGTCCAACTTCCTGGAAATGCTGGCGATCCTGATCATCCCCGCCGCGCTGTGCACCAGCTTCGGCGTGCTGGTCGGCGACCGCCGCCAAGGCTGGGCCATCCTGGCCTCGATGACCATCCTGTTCGTGGCGATGACGCTGGTGCTGATGTACTTCGAGTCGCAGCCCAACACCATGCTGGCCTCGCTGCACGCCTCGGGGCCGAGCATGATGGAAGGCAAGGAAACCCGTTTCGGCATCACCGCCTCGGCGCTGTTCGCGGCGATCACCACGGCGGCCTCCTGCGGCGCGGTCAATGCCATGCATGACTCGCTGTCGCCGCTGGGCGGCCTGATCCCGACGCTGCAGATGCAGCTGGGCGAGGTGATCTACGGCGGCGTCGGCGCCGGCCTGTACGGCATGCTGATCTTTGCGGTGCTGGCGGTGTTCATCGCCGGCCTGATGATCGGTCGCACGCCGGAATACCTGGGCAAGAAGATCGGCGTGTTCGACATGAAGATGATGTCCATCGCCATCCTCATGACGCCGGCGCTGGTGCTGATCTTCACCGCCATCTCGGTGATGGTGGAGAACGGCCTGGCGGGCATCGCCAACCCCGGCGCGCACGGCTTCAGCGAGATCCTGTACGCCTTCAGCTCGGCCGCCAACAACAACGGCAGCGCCTTCGCGGGGCTTTCGGCCAACACGCCTTACTACAACGTCACCACCGGCATCGCGATGTGGCTGGGCCGCTTCGGCATCATCGTGCCGGTGCTGGCGATGGCCGGTTCGCTGGCGGGCAAGAAGCGCCTGTCGGCCACCTCCGGCACCCTGCCCACGCACGGCCCGCTGTTCGTGGCCCTGTTGATCGGCGCGGTGATCCTGGTCGGCGCGCTGACCTATGTGCCGGCCCTGGCCCTGGGCCCGGTGGTGGAACACCTGCAGATGTTGGCGATGTAAGCAAGCTGATGCATCGCACCCCGGCCCATGGCGCGGGGTGCGAAAACCAGAACTGGATACCGATATGACTACCCCTTCTCCCCATACCCAGCCGGGCGTCGCCAACGCCGCGCCCGACGTCATCCCGTCCGCCGCGCAGACCGCGCGCTGGATGTTCGATCCCAAGATCGTCAAGCCGGCCCTGGCCGATTCCTTCCGCAAGCTGTCGCCGCGCGTGCAATGGCGCAATCCGGTGATGTTCGTGGTCTACCTCGGCAGCATCCTGACCACGCTGCTGTTCATCCAGGCCCTGGTGGGCAAGGGCGAGGCGCCGGCCGGCTTCATCTTCGCCGTGGCCGCCTGGCTGTGGTTCACGGTGCTGTTCGCCAACTTCGCCGAGGCGCTGGCCGAGGGCCGCAGCAAGGCCCAGGCCGCCGCGCTGCGCGGCGTCAAGAAGAGCGTGATGGCCAAGAAGCTGCGCCGCTCCGACCAGGTGCGCATCCAGGGCGCCGCCGTCTCCGCCGACCAATGCGAAGCGGTCGAAGGCGGTAGCCTGCGCAAGGGTGACCTGGTGCTGATCGAGGCCGGCGACACCGTGCCGGCCGACGGCGACGTCATCGATGGCGTGGCCACCGTGGACGAGAGCGCCATCACCGGCGAATCGGCCCCGGTGATCCGTGAATCGGGCGGCGACTTCTCGGCCGTGACCGGCGGCACGCGCGTGCTGTCGGACTGGATCGTGGTGCGCGTCTCGGTCAACCCCGGCGAAGCCTTCCTCGACCGCATGATCGCCATGGTCGAAGGCGCCCGTCGCCAGAAGACCCCCAACGAACTGGCGCTGACGCTGCTGCTGGTGGCGCTGACCCTGGTGTTCCTGTTGGTCACCGTGACCCTGCTGCCGTTCTCGCTGTTCTCGGTGAGCGCCGCCGGCGCCGGTTCGCCGGTCTCGGTGACGGCTCTGGTGGCGTTGCTGGTGTGCCTGATCCCGACCACCATCGGCGGCCTGCTGTCGGCCATCGGCGTGGCCGGCATGAGCCGCATGATGCAGGCCAACGTGATTGCCACCTCCGGTCGCGCGGTGGAAGCCGCCGGCGACGTCGATGTGCTGCTGCTGGACAAGACCGGCACCATCACCCTGGGCAACCGCCAGGCCGCCGCCTTCATGCCGGCGCCGGGCGTGTCCGAGCGTGAGCTGGCCGACGTGGCGCAACTGGCCTCGCTGGCCGACGAAACGCCGGAAGGCCGCAGCATCGTGGTGCTGGCCAAGAACCGCTTCAATCTGCGTGAACGCGAGATGGCCGGCCTGGGCGCGCAGTTCATTCCGTTCTCGGCGCAGACCCGCGTCTCCGGCATCGACATCGGCACCCGTCGCATCCGCAAGGGCGCGGCCGACGCCATCCGCAAGCTGGCGCGCTCGGCCGACCAGCGCCTGCCCAGCCAGGTCGAAAACGACATCGACGCCATCGCCCGCCGCGGCGGCACGCCGCTGGTGGTGATCGAGTGGAACAACGAGGCCGCGGTCATCCACAATGGCGCGCCCATCCGCATCCTCGGCACGGTGGAGCTGAAGGACATCGTCAAGGGCGGCATCAAGGAACGCTTCGGCGAACTGCGTCGCATGGGCATCAAGACCGTGATGATCACCGGCGACAACCGCCTGACCGCGGCCGCCATCGCCGCCGAGGCCGGCGTCGATGATTTCCTGGCCGAAGCCACGCCCGAGCAGAAGCTGGCCCTGATCCGCCAGCACCAGGCCGAAGGCAAGCTGGTGGCGATGACCGGCGACGGCACCAACGACGCGCCGGCGCTGGCCCAGGCCGACGTCGCCGTGGCCATGAACAGCGGCACCCAGGCCGCCAAGGAAGCCGGCAACATGGTCGATCTGGATTCCAACCCGACCAAGCTGATCGAGATCGTCGAGATCGGCAAGCAGATGCTGATGACGCGCGGCAGCCTGACCACCTTCAGCATCGCCAACGACGTGGCCAAGTACTTCGCCATCATCCCGGCCATGTTCGCCGCCACCTATCCGCAACTGGGCGCGCTCAACGTGATGCATCTGGCCAGCCCGGACTCGGCCATCATGTCGGCGGTGATCTTCAACGCCCTGGTGATCGTGGCCCTGATTCCGCTGGCGCTGCGCGGGGTGCGCTACCGCGCGCTGGGCGCGGCCGTGCTGCTGCGTCGCAACCTGCTGATCTACGGCGTGGGCGGGCTGCTGGTGCCGTTCGTGGGCATCAAGCTGATCGACATGCTGCTGGCCGCTTTCGGCCTGGTCTGAACGCACTGAACCAAGAGGGAAACCATCATGAAACACTCCACCACCAAGAGCACGCTGCGTCCCGCGCTGACCTTGTTCATCCTGCTGGGCGTGCTGCTGGGCGGGATCTACCCGGCCGTCGTCACCGGCCTGGCGCAAGCCTTCTTCCCCAAGCAGGCCAACGGCAGCATCATCGAACGCAAGGGCGAGCCGGTCGGTTCCGAACTGATCGGCCAGAACTTCACCGGTCCGGCCTATTTCTGGGGCCGTCCTTCGGCCAGCGGCACCTTCCCCAATAACGGCCTGGCCTCCGGCGGCAGCAACCTGGGCCCGACCAATCCGGCCCTGAAGCAGGCCGCGGAAGATCGCGCCAAGGCCCTGCGCGAAGCCGGCGACAACAGCCAGCGTCCGATTCCAATGGACCTGCTGACCGCCTCCGGCAGCGGCCTGGACCCGCACATCAGCCCGGACGCCGCCGACTACCAGGCCCAGCGCGTGGCGCAGGCGCGCGGCATCGGCCTGGACAAGGTGCGCGCCCTGATCCGCGACAATAGCGAGTCGCCGCAGTGGGGCCTGTTCGGCGAGCCGCGCGTGAACGTGCTCAAGCTGAACCTGGCGCTGGATGATGCCGCGCCCATGCCCAAGGCGGATGCAACGCGATAAGCCTGACCGGCCGTGAGGCCCGCCGCCGTTCCGGCCACGGCCGGGAGCGGCGGCGTTTTGCATTTGCGCGCCTTCAAGCCCGGTTTTTCCCACTACAATGCGTCATCACAGACACCGACCGCGATGAACACCCGCCCCGATCCCGACGACCTGCTGGAACGCGTGATGCGCGACGAAGAGCGCCAGGCGCGCGGCCGCCTGAAGGTCTTCTTCGGCTTCTCGGCGGGCGTCGGCAAGACCTTCGCCATGCTGGAAGCGGCGCAGGCGCTGGCCGCGCAAGAGACCGACGTGGTCGCCGGCGTGGTCGAGACCCATGGCCGCGCCGATACCGAAGCCCAACTGGCGGGCATCGAGCGTCTGCCCATGCGCATGGTGGCCTATCGCGATCGCCAGTTGCCCGAGTTCGATCTCGACGCCGCGCTGGAACGCAAGCCACGCGTCATGCTGGTGGACGAACTGGCGCATTCCAACGTTCCAGGCTCGCGCCACGCCAAGCGCTGGCAAGACATCGATGAACTGCTGCGCGCCGGCATCGACGTCTATACCACCCTCAACGTCCAGCACATTGAAAGCCTGAACGACGTGGTCGGCCAGATCACCGGCATCCGCGTCTTCGAGACCGTGCCCGATCACGTGTTCGACGAGGCCGACGACGTCATGCTGGTGGACATCCCGCCCGACGAACTGCTGGCCCGTTTGAAGCAAGGCAAGGTCTATCTGCCGCAGCAGGCCGAGAAGGCCGGCCGCAATTTCTTCCGCAAGGGCAATCTGATCGCGTTGCGCGAGATCGCCTTGCGCCGCACCGCCGATCGCGTCGATGCCGACATGCGCGAATACCGCGCCGACCGTTCCATCGCCCAGTTGTGGCAGGCGCGCGAACGCATCGTCGCCGCCATCGGCAGCGGCCCGGGCGAGGAGCGCCTGATCCGCGAAGCCGCGCGCCTGGCCGCCAAGCTGCAGGCCGAATGGCTGGCGGTGCACGTCGACCTGCCGGGCGACCGCCAGGCCATGGCCGGCCGTGAACGGGTGGTCGGCTATCTCAAGCTGGCGCAATCGCTGGGCGCGGAAACCGCCAGCATCAGCGGCGAAGACCTGGCCGGCGCGCTGCTGCAATTCGCCAAGGGCCGCAATGCCGGCAAGCTGGTGATCGGGCAGGAAAGCGGCGGCCTGCGCCGATGGCTGCGCTGGCCGGCCGGCTCGCTGTCGCAGCGCATCGCCGGTTCCGGCGAGGATATCGATATCTACACGGTCGCGCGCAGCCGCGCCGCGCGCCATGCCGACGAGTCCGTCGATAGCGCAGCCACGGTGGCCGAAGCCTTGCTCACGCGCCGCCGCCGCACGCGCGGCACCTTGTGGGCGGTGGCAAGCTGCGCCGCCACCACGGCGATCGCCTTCGTGCTGGACGGCAAATTGCATCCGGCCAACGTCATCATGCTTTACCTGGTCGGGGTGATGCTGGTGGCGATGCGCTACGGCCGTTCGGCATCGATACTGGTCTCGGTGCTATCGGTGCTGAGCTTCGATTTCTTCTTCGTCGCGCCGCGCTTTTCCATCTCGGTATCGGACGCGCAATACCTGTTGACGCTGGTGGTCATGCTGGCGGTCTCGCTGTTCATCAGCTCGCTGACCGCGCGCCTGCGCCGCCAGGCCAGCGTGGCCATGCAGCGCGAAGCGCGCGCCGGCAATCTCTACATGCTGGGCAAGGAATTGTCGGCGCTGCTGACGCTGGACCAGATCCTGGAAATCGGCCGCCGCCACCTGGCCGCCGTGTTCGGCGCGCGCATCGCCTTTTTCCTGCCGGACAGCGCCGACCAACTGCGCTTGGCCGAGCCCGAGCAGGACGCCGGCGGCGCTCACGTGCTGCGTAGCGTCGATGAAGGCGTCGCGCAATGGGTCTATGACAACGGCCAGGCGGCCGGCAAGGGCACCGCCACCCTGCCTTCGGCGGCCGCGCTTTATCTGCCACTCACGGCCACCATGCGCACCCGCGGGGTGCTGGCCTTCGCCATCGAGGCGCCCAGCGAGGAGGAGCGCCAATTGGCGGCCGCCCAGTTGGCGCTGCCCGAGAACCGCCAGATGCTGGAAATCTTCTGCTCCCAGATCGCCATGGCAATCGAACGCCTGCACTATGCCGAAGTGGCCCAGGATGCTCTGGTGACGATGGAATCTGAGCGCCTGCGCAACTCGCTGCTGTCGGCCATCTCGCACGACCTGCGCACGCCGCTGACCTCGCTGGTGGGCAGCGCCGACGTGCTGGCCGCCAACGCCCGGCTGGACGACGATGCCCGCGCCATGGCGCGCACCATCAGCGAACAGTCGCAGAAGATGGTCGGCCTGATGAACAACCTGCTCGACATGGCGCGCCTGCAGGCTGGCGTGGTCACGCTGAACCGCCAATGGAACGCGCTGGAAGAACTGATCGGCTCGGCGCTGCGTCTGCTCGCCAAGGCGCTGGAAGGTCGCAGCGTCGAGACCCGCATCCGCGCCGACCTGCCGCTGCTGCGGGTGGACGCGGTGCTGCTGGAACGTGTCTTCGCCAATCTGGTGGAGAACGCGGTCAAGTATTCGCCACCCGGCAGCGGCATCACCGTCACTGCCCATGTCGAGGACGGCGAGGGGGGCGCACAGGTCAAGGTCTGCGTCTGCGACCATGGTCGCGGTTTCCCGCCCGCCATGGCGCAGCATGCCTTTGAAAAATTCACGCGCGGCGACAATGAATCCAGCACCCCCGGCGTCGGCCTGGGCCTGGCGATCTGCCGCGCCATCGTCGAGGCCCACCAGGGCAAGATCTGGATCGCGCCGCAGGAAGCCGGGCAGGGCGCCAGCGTCTGCTTCACGCTGCCGGTGGAAACCCAGCCGGCCCTGCCGGAAGAATGAGGACAACAACATGCAGGAACACGCAGGCAACATCGTATTCATCGAAGACGACCCGCACATCCGCAAGCTGGTGAAAAGCGCGCTGGAGCAGGAAGGCTTCATCGTCCACGAAGCACGGACGGCGCGTGAAGGCGTGACCGAAGCCGGGACCCGCAAGCCGGACCTGGTGATCCTCGATCTCGGCCTGCCCGACAGCGACGGCAAGCAAGTCATCGCCGAGATCCGCAGCTGGAGCAGCGTGCCCATCGTCATTCTCTCGGCCCGCACCCAGGAGTCGGAAAAGGTCGAAGCGCTCGACGCTGGCGCCGACGACTACCTGGTCAAGCCCTTCGGCATGCCCGAACTGCTGGCCTGCATGCGCGCCCAGTTGCGCCGCCACGCGCGCGCCTCCGGCGAAGGTAAGCCCAGCGGCCGCTATCGGCTGGGCGAGGTGGTGGTCGATCTGCCCGCGCGCAGCGTGACCCGCAACGGCGAAGCGCTGCACCTGACCCAGATCGAATACCGCCTGCTGGCCACGCTGCTGCGCGACGCCGGCCGCGTGATCACGCACCGGCAACTGCTGGTGGCCGGCTGGGGGCCGTCGCATGCGGAAGATCACCATTACCTGCGCATCTACATGCAGCGCCTGCGCCAGAAGCTGGAGCGCGACGCCGCGCAGCCGGTGCATATCCTGACCGAGATCGGGGTGGGGTATCGGGTGGCGGAAGTCGTGGGGGGATGAGCGCCCGTCGTCCTGACGGCAACATGCGGACCTTCGCCACGACGCCAGCCTGAGCCATGCCATGAATCAGCCTCTGCACCTCAATCCCGACCACTATCTCGGCACGCCCAGGATCTGGACGCCCGAGCGCAACCAGCAAGCCTGGGAAGCGTGCTATCGCGACCTGGAAACCTTCCTGCAGCGCCATGCGGGCGCGGCCACGCTGTATATCGTGTGCGGCATCCAGGGCGGCGGCAAGTCATCCTGGATCCGCGACAATCTGCACACCCTGGCCGCGCCTGCGGTCGTGCTCGACGCCGCGCTGCCCGGCGCCCGCCACCGCGCGCGGGCGGTGACGCTGGCCGGGATCTACGGCTGCCGCGCCGAGGCGGTATGGATCAACACCCCGCTGGAGACGGCGCTCAGCTGGAATCGCTTGCGGCCGGCGGACGAGCAGGTGCCGGAGGAAGCCATTCATGCGGTGAGCGAGAACTTCGAGCCGCCCACGCTGGAAGAAGGATTTGCCGACGTCCACGAAGTGCGCCGGTCCTGATCCGGGCGGATTTCAAGGCCAGTCGATCAGAGGCAAGCTCAGCAAGGTCATGAGAATGCAGCCCGCGCTCAGCAAAAGCTGATGGCGTTTCAGGCCGAAGGAAATGATCCACGCCGCCAGCATGAACAGGGCGAAGTTGATCACATACTGCTTCAGCGCCGTGCCGACCGGCAGCGCATCGGTGGCCTCGTGCAGGACCGCCAGTCCCGCCAGCAATTTCCACGAACAGGCCAGCGCGGCCAGGATGCTGCAGTTGAAGTAGGTGCCGAGATCGGGGAAGGCGCTGTCGCGCTGGCGTAGCTGGAAGCCGGTGAATTCGCGATTCTTATACCAGGCTTCCAGGATGAAACGGTCGCCTTGCCATTGGTAGACGCAGGTGCCGAAATCGAAGTCGCCGTAGTTGGATTCCTTGCCCAGTTTTTGTACCAGGGCGTCGGGGACGCTGCCCGTCCATTGCGCTTCGGCCTGCGCGGTCTGCTGCAGCCGTGCGTCCACCGGCTTGCCGGCGCGTCGCTTGCGGAGCTGCTTCAAGGCCATGTGGATCAGGGCGATGGAATTGAAGAGGTAGATCCAGGGCAGGACGTTGCTGTAGTCGATGTGCATGAAGGTGGGCCGGACAGGGATGCGATGGCGCATCTTGCCGCGAGTCCCCGGCTTTGTCCATCCTGGCGCGGCGCTTCATGGCTGGCGGGAGATGAACCTAAAGATCCCCCCAGACGTCGATCTGCCGGCGTATCTCCCCGGTGCGGGCGTCGCAGATGAACAGGACTTCGCGCAAGTCCTTGCGCACCACGTAGCGAAAGTATTCGCGGTCGGTGCGGGCGACGAAGTCTTCGCTTTCTATCTTTCCGTCCAGCGTCTGCAGCACCTGATGGCGGCAGTCGTCGCGGTGCTGTTTCGCCTGCAGCGAGGGGCCGTAGTCGTCCGGCGAGCGGTAGGGCACAACGGCCTGGACCAGTGGCGCCATGCTGGCGCAGACGATGAAGACCAACACCGCCGCCAGCACGCGGCGGTAATGTCGGCGATGACCGGTGCGCAGGAACAGGTGGCGCGGCGAGAACGGGTGGATGCGGTCGATGTGGTGGAGACGGGTGCGCATGATGGAGGGCCTCCGATGCAGGAATCCGCCGCTCCGGTGGTGGCCGGAACGGCGTGGTGGTGCGTTGTTCTGGGTGCCGGGAGAGGGCGTGGCAATCCTCAGAAGGTCTTGTTCAGCGACAGCACCACCTGGCTGCGGCCGATGTTCTTGCCGCGGATGGTGTAGCCGGCGTCGGACGCGTTGGTGTCGGTATAGGCCACGCCCAGCACGTAGCCGGAGAAGTCGCGGCTAAGGCCGATCTTCCAGTCGGTATAGGACAGCGCCGACGAGTTGGGTCCGGTGTAGCGCTGGCGGCCGATGTGGACCATGCCGTTGATGCCGGCGAACAGTTCATGGTTCACGCTCAGGTCGGCATAGGTGCTGCCGCTGGTGTCGGGGTTGCCGAAGGTGTTGCCGGTGCTGTACGAATACTTGAAGGCGATCCACTTGGCGTCCAGGCCGAGGTAGAGCTCGGTGGTGTCGGGTTTGGTCATGCCGGACGGATAGCTGCCGGGATAGGCGTAGTGCAGCACGCCGATGTCGCCACTGAGCCAGTCGGTGAGGGCCGGCTTCCAGCCGCCGTAGACGTCGGCCTCCAGGCTGGCCGAGGCGGCCGGATTGGTATCGGAGATCCAGCTCACGTTGGACAGCCAGACGCCGGCGTACAGGCCGTTGTCATGGTTGAGGTCGAAGCCGCCTTGCAGCGCCGGCTTTTCGTTGGTCTGGGTGGTGCCGCGGAAGATGTATTGGCTGACCACGCCGATGTTGCCGGTCAGGTGCAGCGGCGACGCATCGGCCGCCGGCGCTTCTTCGGCCGCCTGGGCCGGCGCGATCACGGCGATGGCCAGCAGCGCGCCGGCCGCGGCCAGCGTGGCCAGGCCGGCGAACTGCGCGTTGCGCAGGCGGCGACGGCCCAGCGGAGAATGCTGCGGGAAGGTCGGCTGTTCTTGTTCTGTCTTGCGGTTCATGCTGAAAGCTCCACGGGTTGAAGAGCATCCAGCTTAGGCGGGGGCGCGTTTAATCCTGGTAAAACTTTGGCGGCGCGGCGTTAACGCGCCGTAAAAAATCGCGCCGGCCGTTTACACCGGCGGCGCCCACCTGGGCGCACGCTTGTCGAGGAAGGCATCGATGCCTTCCATGGCATCCGCTTCCATGATGTTGCGCGCCATGACGTCGGCGGCATAGTCGTAGGCATCGGACAGCATCATCTGTTTCTGGCGATACACCATGGCCTTGCCGTGGCGCACCGAGGCCGGGCTCTTGGCGGCGATCTGCGCCGCCAGCGCGGAGACGGCGGCGTCGAGTTCTTCCTCCTCCACCGCATGATTGATTAAGCCCCAATCGGAGGCCGTCCGCGCATCGATGAACTTGCCGGTGACCAGCATTTCGAAGGCGCGCTTGATCGGTACGTTGCGCGTCAAGGCCACCGCGGGCGTGGCGCAGAACAGGCCGACGTTGATCCCCGATACCGCAAAGCGCGCCGCATGCGAGGCCACCGCCAGGTCGCAGCTGCCCACCAACTGGCAACCGGCCGCGGTGGCGACGCCCTGCACGCGCGCGATCACCGGCACCGGCAGCGCCTGGATGGCTTGCATCACGCGGCTGCAGCGGCGGAACAGGTTCTGGTAATACTCGAATTCCGGCGTGGCGCGCATCTCGCGCAGATCGTGGCCGGCGCAGAAGGCCTTGCCGCTGGCGGCCAGGATCACGCAGCGCACGCTGTCGTCCGCGGCGAGCTGGTCCAGCTCGGTTTGCAGCGCTTCCAGCATGGCTTCGGACAGGGCATTGAATTGCTGCGGGCGGTTCAGCGTCAGCGTGACGATGCCTTGCCTGTCGTCGCGCAGCAGGATGGGGGAGGGGGCGTCGCCCGCGGCGTTCATCGGCTGTCTCCTTGTCGGTATCGGTATGGGGAGATGGTAGCGCGATCTGCGGCAAGGGGCGTGGTCGCCGTGCTTGCAATTATTTCACGCGGGTCCAGCGATGGCGGTTGTCTTCCAGCCAGCGCGCGGCGCTGGCGCGATTATCGTCGTCGTCGGGATGGAAGCCGGGACGCAGGTAATCCAGCAGCGGCAGTGCGCAGCGGCGCAGCATGCCGTTGCCGCCGCACCAGAAGCGCAGCGCCGAACCCCAGGTGCGCAGCCGCCACAGGTTGCGGTCGCGCCGCAGATTGATCAGGGTCTGCAGCGTGCTTTCCGTGGCGAAGACCGCGAAGATATAGACGTACCACGCGATGCGCCGCAGGCGGCCGCCGCCCAGCGCGCGATACAGGTCGAACGCGACTGCCTTGTGTTCGGTTTCTTCGGCCGAATGCCAGTACCACAGCGTCTGCATCTGCTCGTCGGCGCCTTCCAGCCACTGATGGCCGAGCGCGGCGCCGGCCAGCACGGCGGTGAAGTGTTCGTAGGCGGCGGTGATGGCCAACTGGTTGACGGCGGAGAATCGCCTGCGGCGGCAGTAATCGACGCGGCGCTGCGCCCAATGCTGCCAGTGATTGCGCAGACCCTGCTGTTCCAGGTGGCGGTTGTACAGGGCGTGCAGATGGCGATGCGTGGCTTCCTGACCGATGAACTGCGCGGCCAGCGTGCGCAGCGGCGCATGGGCGGGCGTGTCCGGCAAGGCGGCCAGGCCGGCGCGTACCGAGTCGATGAAGAATTGCTCGCCCACCGGGAAGCTCATCGACAGGGCGTTGAAGTACATGCTGCGATAGGCGTCGCCGCCATGCCAGTGGCGGGCGAAACCGGCGGCGAGGTCGATGGTCAGCTTGCGGACGGGCAGGTCGGGGACGGCGATGCTCATGATCTGGACTTGCTGCGGACTTGGAATATGAGCATTATTCAGTTTTGCAGGATCTTCCTCAACTCGTTTAGGGCTCAGTTTTCACCATGGCACTTGGGCGCAAGAAGAAAACCCCGGAAGCCGCGCAGGCCATGCGCAAGCAGCCGGTGCAGGACAGGGCGCAGCGCACCATCGAGACCATTTTCGATGCGACTGCTCAGATCGTCGATGAACAAGGCGAGGCGCAGCTCACCACCAACAAGATCGCCGAACGGGCCGGTTTTTCCATCGGTACGTTGTATCAGTACTTCCCGACCAAGGAAGCGATCCTGCTGGCGATGATCCATCGCGGGCGGCGCAAGGTGATGGATGAGATGCAGGCGGCCCTGGCGAAGTCGGTGGCCGAGGGCGCGCCGCCGGAGCGCATCATCCGCGAGCGGATCCGCCTGCTGATCGAGGCGTTCGGCGCGGGCGGGCCGTTCAAGCGCTCGATGATACGGCTGGCCTGGCGCATGGATCACCACGAAAACATCATGCAGGCCATGCGCGAAGGGGCGGAGCATATCTCCGTGGCACTGGCGCGGATGGAAGGAAGCGGCTTGCGGCCGGCGAATGCGGCCACGCTGTTTGTGTTGACGCGGGCGGTGATGGGGGTGATCCGGAGCGCCTCCCTGGAGGAGTCGCCGTTGTTGGGAACCCGGCAGTTCGAGGATGAATTGGTGGGGCTGGTGGTGGGGATGTTGAAGGAGTGAGCGTGCGTTTTCTTGCGCCGCTTGATGTGATGAAAGACGCCGTTTCCTGACGTTCTTCAGGACGACACGCCCAAAAACTGACAAGGCAGGCTAGGTTGCCACCACCTCCGTCGGCCCGGCGCAGGCCGGGATCCGGTGACGTCGGTTGCGCTTCATCGGACGTGGTTAGGGCTGAGCAGCCGTACCGCTGCGTACCAACGCTGGCGTGCGCAATCTCGCAAAAAAAGCGGACGTGTTCCCATGCCCGCTTTCTTCCTTGATACGCCGCGCGTCAAACCATCCCCAGCATCGCCTCCAGATCCTCATCCTCCCCCGGCGGCGCCGACATATCCAGCACTTCCTCGATGTGGTCGAGATGTTCCAGCATTGCCGCCACGGCGTCTTCGGTGCGGCCGGCGGCGATGGCGTTGATGATGTCGCCGTGTTCGTCGTGGGTGCAGGCGGGAACCGTGGGGGAGTCGTAGAGGACGATGATCAGGCAGGTGAGCGAGGCCAGTTCGCGCATCATCTTGCTCATGACGGTGTTTTCCACCATGTCGGCGATGCGGATGTGGAATTCGCCCGAGAGGCGGATGATGGCGCGGCGGTCGTTGCTTTCGCGGGCGCGCGCTTCTTCGGCGACGTGGGCGCGCAGCTGGGCGATGTGTTCGGGACGGGTCTGCTCGCACAGGTGGCGCAGCAGGGCCGGCTCCAGCAGGCGGCGGGCGGCGAAGATGTTGCGCGCTTCTTCCGGCGTCGGGCTGGCGACGAAGGCGCCGCGGTTGGGGATGGTGGTGATCAGGCCTTCGTGCGACAGGCGCGCCAGCACTTCGCGTACGCGGGTGCGGTTGACGCCGAAGATGCCGGCCAGCTTTTCTTCGACCAGCTTGGTGCCCGGCGTGAGGCGGTGTTCCATGATCGAACCCAGGATGCGTTCGTAGATGGCGTCGCCGGCCATCGGCCGGGCACTGATGGCCTGGCCCGGGAGCGGGCTGTTGTCGGGTTTGTCCTGCTTGCTGCTGCCGCTTTTCCTGCGGCCGGATACGGCGGTGCTGGTGCTCATGTCGTCTCGGCGTGTGCGCGTAGCGCTTGTGTTTGGCTGGATCGAAGACTGCGATAGGGTGGCGTCATGATAGCCGAAAATTGTGGAATTTTATTGTCACAATTTTATAAAAATATTTCCACATAAAATTTTCTGTTTGGCGCACGTTTTTGGCGCAGTTTTCCGCCGGTGCACCGTCATCAGGTCGCAGATTGGTGCGATTTTTCTCCCTTTCTTCCAAGGAATCTTCCACGGCGATGTGATCTCTGCCTCATATAAATAGGGCTTCCCGAGACCTCGTCCCAATTTTCCCAGAGCAATTCTCTTTGCTGGCACACCATTTGCATAAATCGTGGCAATGAAAAATTAAATTGTCACAATTTGTCTGTGGTTTGTTCATCTGAAGGAGAAAAACGATGCAAAAGCAAGATCGCAAGTCCTCGTCCGGCCTGTTCCTGAAAGCCGCCGCATTGGCCGCCGTGCTGGCCTGCGGCGCGCTGGCCGCCGGTTCCGCCGCCGCCCAGTCCAAGCCCAGGATCAAGCTGGCTTATGCCAAATGCGCGCATTGCATGTCGATGTCCATGGTGCCGGCGCTGGCGCAGAACGTGGAGATCGAAGGCATCAATTTCACCGCCGGCAGCGATGCGCTGACCGCGCTGGTGTCCAAGAGCGTGGATATCGCCCAGGTGACTTACCTGGCTTACGTGAGCGGCCTGGACAAGGGCTTCGATCTGGTGGCGGTGTCGGGCCAGGTCAACGGCGGTTCCGAGATGCTGGTGGGCAAGGACACCAAGCTGGCCTCCGACGACTGGGCCGGCCTGAAGAAGCTGATCGCCGAGTACAAGGCCCAGGGCAAGCCCTTCCGCATCGCCGCCTCGCGCGGCAACGCGCAGGATCTGCACATGCGCGGCGAGCTGGCCGGGCATGGCATCGATCCGTCCAAGGACGTGCAGTTCGTGAACATCCCCAATCCGTCCGACCACGCGGCGGCGCTGTCGCGCGGCGAGGTCGAGCTGATCTGCTCGGTCGAACCCTTCGCGTCGCAGATCCGCATGACCGGCGTGGGCAAGCATTTCGCTTATCCGTATGACCAGGCCGCCGGCCGCCTGACCAACCTGATCGTGACCCGTTCGGACGTGATCAAGGAGCATCCGGCCGAGGTGAAGGAAACCGTGGCTGCGGTGGTCAAGCTGGTGGACGGTCTGCAGAAGGACAAGCAGGGCTGGATCAACAGCATCGTCAAGGGCACCGGCCTGGTCCCAAGATCGCCACCGAGGCGCTCAACAACGCCTATCCCGACTACCGCATGTACCGCACCCAGACCAAGGCCATCGCCGGCATGATGAAGGATCTGAAGTACGTCTCCAGCGATGTCTCGGCGCAGGCCGAGAAGAACATGGACTACAGCTTCCTGATGAGCGTCACGGGCAAGCCGAAGTCCGAGCTGGGTTATTGATCCGGGATCGAGGAAGGAGTCGCCATGAATGGATTGATGCGTTCCCTGTCGGAGGCCAAGTGGCGCTTCGCGGTTCCGCTGCTGCTGGTGCTGTTCTGGGAGGCGTTCTCGCGTTCCGGCGTGATCCCGGCATCGCTGCTGCCGGCGCCGTCGCGGGTATTCTCGACCTGGATGGATTGGATCTTCGGCATCAACGAGTCGGCCCAGGACAGCAGCGGCAAGTGGATCTACGACGCCCTGGCCAGCTGCCTGCGGGTGACCGCCGGCTATCTGATCGCCGCCGTCTCCGGCATCGCGCTGGGCGTGGCGATCGGCTGGTGGCGCTGGGTCGAGCGCGCCATCGAGCCGACCGTGCAGATGCTGCGTCCGATCCCGCCGGTGTCGTGGATCCCGCTGGCCATCATCTGGTTCGGCATCGCCAACAAGCCGGCCATCTTCCTGGTGTTCCTGGGGGCCTTCTTCCCGATCCTGATGAATACCGTGCACGGCGTGAAGACGGCCGACCGCAACCTGCTGCGCGCCGCCGCCATGGCCGGCGCCCGACAGGGCCAGTTGCTGCGCTTCGTGATCCTGCCGGCGGCCATGCCCAGCATCTTCGCCGGCCTGCGCATCGGCATCGGCAGCGCCTGGATGCTGACGGTCACGGCCGAGATGGTGGCGGTCAAGAGCGGCCTGGGCTATGCGCTGTGGGATTCGTATTATTTCCTGCGCTACGACCTGGTGATCGCGGCGATGATCAGCATCGGTTTGCTGGGCTTCCTGGCGGACTGGATCCTGAAGCAGATCATGAATTCGATGCTGCGCTGGCAGCAGGTTTCCACCGTCCAAGGCAAGGCATAAGAGAGATCATCATGGCATTCATCGAATTGAACGACATCGTCAAGGTGTTCAAGGATCGCAAACGTGGCACCGACATGCTGGCGATCGACCACGTCAGCCTGAAGCTGGAGAAGAAGGAATTCCTCTGCCTGCTCGGCCCCTCGGGCTGCGGCAAGTCCACGCTGCTGAACATGATCGCCGGTTTCGAGTTCCCGACCGGCGGCGAGGTCAAGGTGGCCGGCAAGCACATCGCCGGCCCCGGCGCCGACCGCGGCATGGTGTTCCAGCAAGCCAACCTCATGCCCTGGCTGCCGGTCTGGGACAACGTCGCTTTCTCGCTGAAGCTGCAGGGCAAGAGCGCCATCGAGCGGCGCGCCGCGGCGCAGCCCTTCATCGAGACGGTCAAGCTCAAGGGTTTCGAGAACCACTATCCCAGCGAGCTGTCCGGCGGCATGGCGCAGCGGGTGGGCATCGCCCGTGCCCTGCTGCAGAATCCGTCGGTGATCCTGATGGACGAACCCTTCGCCGCGCTCGATGCGCAGACCAAGATGGAAATGCAGGAAGAACTGGTCGCGCTGTGGCAGCGCTATGAAGGTACCATCGTGTTCGTGACCCACAGCGTGGACGAGGCGCTGATCCTGGCCACCAAGGTGGCGGTGATGACGCATCGCCCCGGCCGCATGCGCGAGCTGATCGACATCGACCTGCCGCGCCCGCGCGACACCACCACGCAGGAATTCAACCAATACAAGCGCCATGTGCTGAGCCTGATCCGCGAGGAATCGGCGCTGGCGCATGCCGACGCCGCCAGGCTGGCGGCCTGAAAGGACATCCCATGACTCAACGCACCCTGCTCGGCATGCTCACGCTGTCCTCCAACACCACGCTGGAGCCGGTCACCACCGCCATGCTCGGCGACATCCCGGAAGCCAGCGCCCATTTCGGCCGCTTCCGCGTGACCGAGATCGCACTGTCCAACCAGGCGCTGGCGCAGTTCGACGACAGCGAGATCCTGCGCGCGGCCGAACTGCTGTCGCATGCCAAGGTCGGCAGCATCGGCTGGAACGGCACGTCCTCCGGCTGGCTCGGTTTCGAGGCCGACGAACGCCTGTGCCGGCGCATCACCGAAGCCACCGGCATCCCGGCCTGCACCTCGGTGCTGGCGTTGAACGAGATCTTCGATCTCACCGGCGTCAAGCGCTTCGGCCTGGTCACGCCCTACCTGGACGACGTCCAGGCCGCCATCATCAAGAACTACGGCGGCGCCGGCTACGAGTGCGTGTCGGAGCGCCATCTGCGCAAGCAGGACAATTTCTCCTTCTCCGAAGTCGGCGCCGAGGAACTGGGCGCCATGGTGCGCGAAGTCGCCAGGGACCAGCCGCAAGCCATCACCATTTTCTGCACCAACCTGCGCGGCGCGCCGCTGGTGGAAGAGCTGGAGAAGGAAGTCGGCATCCCGATCTACGACACCATTTCGACCGTGGTGTGGAAGTCGCTCAAGCAGGCCGGCGCCGATCCGTCGCGCATCCGCGGCTGGGGCAGCCTGTTCCGCGACGTCAAGTAAGCGACGCGCGCGCTCTTTCATCGCTGTACAGCATGCCGCTCAAGAGCGGCAGCGGGGCGGTCTTGCCTCGCGTTCTGGAGAAACCCCATGGAACAATTCGATGTAGTGATCCGCAACGGTACCGTGGCCACCGCCTCCGACATCATGCAATGCGACGTCGGCATCAAGGATGGCAAGGTCGCCATGCTGGGCCGCGGCCTGGCACCGGGCAAGCGCGAGATCGACGCGGCCGGCAAGCTGGTGCTGCCCGGCGGCGTGGATGCCCATTGCCATCTGGACCAGCCGATGGAAGAGGGCCTGAAGATGGCCGACGATTTCGAAAGCGGCACCATCTCGGCCGCCTGCGGCGGCACCACCACGGTGATCCCGTTCGCGGCCCAGGCCAAGGGGCAGTCGCTGCGCGCCGCGGTCGTAGACTATCACCGCCGCGCCGAGGGTAAGGCGGTGATTGACTATGCCTTCCACATGATCGTGAGCGATCCCAGCGAAAAGGTGCTCAAAGAGGAACTGCCGCAACTGGTGCGCGAGGGCTATACCTCCTTCAAGATCTACATGACGTATGACGACCTCAAGCTCAACGACCGCCAGATCCTCGATCTACTGGCGCTGGCGCGGCGCGAGGGGGCGATGGTGATGGTGCATGCCGAGAATGCCGACTGCATCGGCTGGCTGACCGAGCAACTGGAAGGAGCTGGGCTGACCGCGCCCAAGTACCACGCCCATTCGCGGCCCATGATGGTGGAGCGCGAAGCCACGCACCGCGCCATCGCGCTGTCGGAACTGGTGGATGTGCCCATCCTGATCGTGCACGTCTCGGGCAAGGAAGCCATCGAGCAGATCCGCTGGGCGCACGGCCACGGCCTGCGCATCCACGCCGAGACCTGTCCGCAATACCTGGTGCTGACCGCCGACCACCTGGATGACGGTTATCACGGCGCCAAGTGCGTGTGCAGCCCGCCGCCGCGCGACAAGGCCAACCAGCAATATGTGTGGGACGGGCTGGCCAGCGGCCTGTTCACGGTGTTTTCTTCCGACCACGCGCCGTTCCGCTATGACGATCCCGAGGGCAAGAAGCCGGGCGGCAAGGAAGTGCCGTTCCGTTACATCCCCAACGGCACGCCGGGCCTGGAGACGCGCATGCCTATCCTGTTCTCCGAGGGCGTGGGCAAGGGCCGCATCGACCTCAACCGTTTCGTGGCGTTGACCGCGACCGATCCGGCCAAGATGTACGGCCTGTATCCGCGCAAGGGCACCATCGCCATCGGCAGCGACGCCGACATCGCGATCTGGGATCCGCACAAGGAAGTCACCGTGCGCAATGAGATGCTGCACCATCACGTCGATTACACCCCCTACGAAGGCATGCGCCTCACCGGCTGGCCGGAAACCACGATCTCGCGCGGCGAGGTGGTGTGGGAGGACGGCCGCGTGCTGGGCGCGGTCGGCCGCGGGCAGTTCCTGGCCTGCGGCTTGCCCGATCCGGCCCGCCCCAAGAAAGTGCTTCCTGGCTGACGGGAAATAAATAATCTCGTTCTTCCGCCTCCTACCCTTTAGCGGGCCATCCCGCGCGCCGTAAACATCGCTGGGGAGGTGGACGCCGGCTACGGCCGGCATGGGTCGCCGCGTATTGCCTTGAGGCAATACGCGGCTGCTTGCCATCGGTACCCCGGACTCTTTCAACAACATCCCGATGCCGACGATGAACAATCTTTCGCTCAAGAAAAAACTCTGGCTGCCCCTGGTCTTTTCCTGGATCGCCTTGCTCTTCCTTTCGGTCTGGCATGCCTACCAGACCCGCGACCTGCAGATCGCCGAGCGCCAGCGCGGCCTGGAAGACGTGACCGAAATGGCCTATTCGACCATCGCCGGCTATGCCAAGCTGGAAGCCGACGGCAAGCTTTCCCGTGAAGATGCGCAAAAAGGCGCCATCGCGCGCGTGCGCGACCAGCGCTACACCGGCGACGGCTATGTGACCGTGGTGGGCGCCGACTCGGTGATCGTGATGCACCCGATCAATACCAAGCTCGACGGCAAGAACATGATCGATTTCAAGGACGCCAAGGGCAACGCGCTTTACAAGATGATCGCCGCCACCGGCGTCTCGGCGTCGGGCAAGGGTTACCTGGAATACTGGTGGCCGCGGCCCGGCACCGACAAGCCCAGCCCCAAGCTGGGCTTCGTCAAGCGCTTCAAGCCCTGGGGCTGGGACTTGATCTGCAGCGTGTATTCGGATGACATCGAAGCCGATTTCCGTCGCGCGTTGATCCAGGCGGTGGTGGTACTGGTGGGCCTGGGCGTGCTGCTGTCGCTGATCGCCGGCATGGTCTCGCGCAACATCTTCCGCTCCATCGGCGGCGAACCGACCGAGGCGGCCGACATGGCGCGCAAGATCGCGGCCGGCGACCTGACCGGCACCATCCGCACCACCGGCGGCGACAACAGCAGCCTGGTGGCGGCCGTGGCCTACACCCGCGACCGCCTGGTCGATACCGTGCACGGCATCCAGAACGCCACCGAATCGATCAAGACCTCGGTGGATGAAATCGCCACCGGCAACATGGACTTGTCCAACCGTACCGAACAACAGGCCGGCTCGCTGGAAGAGACCGCGTCGGCCATGGAAGAGCTGACGTCCACCGTGAAGCAGAACGCGGCCAACGCCCAGCATGCCAACCAATTGGCGTCGAGTGCTTCCAAGGTGGCGATCCAGGGCGGCGAAGTGGTGGGGCAGGTGGTCGATACCATGGCCTCGATCAACGCGTCTTCGCGCAAGATCGTGGACATCATCAGCGTGATCGACGGCATCGCCTTCCAGACCAATATCCTGGCGCTGAACGCCGCGGTGGAAGCGGCGCGCGCCGGCGAGCAGGGCCGTGGTTTCGCCGTGGTGGCGTCGGAAGTGCGCTCGCTGGCCCAGCGTTCGGCGGCCGCGGCCAAGGAGATCAAGACCCTGATCGACGACTCCGTGGGCAAGGTCGATGCCGGCACGCACCTGGTGCAGCAGGCGGGCCAGACCATGCAGGAGGTGGTTGCCAGCATTCAGGGGGTGTCCACCGTGGTCCACGAGATCGCCACCGCCAGCCATGAACAGAGCGCGGGCATCGAGCAGGTCGGCCACGCCATTACCCAGATGGATGAAACCACGCAGCAGAACGCCGCGCTGGTGGAGCAAGCTGCCGCCGCCGCACAGTCGTTGCAGGAGCAGGCCGACAAGCTGGTGCGCCTGGTGGGCGTGTTCACGCTGGATCGCGGCAGCCAGGGCGCCGCAGCGGGCGCGCCGCAACTGGGTGGCCGCCGGGCGCCTTTGCTGGGCTGACGCCGGCGGCGCCTTCTGCGTTCTGACGGCGGGCTTGTGCGCCACGGCAGCCCAAGCCCGCCAGCCCCGCCATTGCACCCCGGAGCTGCACATGCTGCTCCAAAATGGTTTGAAAAAATAATAAATCTGAAAAATGGGAATTTGCAGCATGAAATGCTGCAAACGGTGTTTCTCCTGACCCAATACGGCAGCACTATTTGCCGTCTCTTCTCTACCATTGAGGCCGTTTGGATGCGCTGCAGCATGCATGCGCCGGCCCTCGATGCCGGCGTGTTTTTCGGCCCGCGGCGCTCCGTTTTTGATCATGGAGCCTCAGATGTCGACCGAAACCGCGGCCAGCCGCGCCACCGCTAAAGCCGCAACCAAGCAGAAGCCCCTGAGCGGGTTGTTCCTGGTCTGCGTGGTGGTGGCGATCTGCATCTGGGGCGGCAACTGGCCGGTGATGAAGTTCGGCAGCCAGTACATTCCGCCGCTGTGGTTCGCCGCCAGCCGCTTCCTGTCGGCGGCCATCCTGAGTTTTCTCATCGCCTTTGCCATCGGCAAGCTGCGCCTGCCCACGCGCCGGGAATGGCCCATCGTGGCCGGCGTGGGCGTGCTGCAGATGGGCTTGTTCACGGCGCTGGTGACCGGCGCGCTGCACTTCGTCATGCCGGGGCGCGCCTCGCTGATCGCCTATGCCACCTCGATCTGGGTGGTGCCGGGCGCGGCGCTGGTGCTGAAGCAGAAGCTGAGCCCGCAACAATCGCTGGCCACCGTCTGCAGTTATGCCGGGATGGCGGTGATCGTGCTGCCAGCGCTGCCGCATGCCGACCTGCACAGCATGATCGGTTACCTGATGCTGGGCGTGGCTTCGCTCTCGTGGGCCATGAACATACTGCAGATCAAGCTGACCCCGGGCGTGAAGCTGGATTTCGACCTGCTGCCCTGGCAGACCCTGGTGGCGGCCTTGCCGCTGTGCGTGCTGGCCTTCGCCTTCGAGGGCGCGCCGCTGTTCCTGGCCGAGAGCCATTCCTGGTACGTGATCGCCTACACCGGCCCGCTGGCCACCGCGTTGACCTTCCTGATCGTGTTGCAGATGACGCAGCGCCTGTCGCCGGTGACGGTGTCGGTGTGCATGCTGGGCGTGCCGGTGGTGGGGCTGACCCTGTCGTCCTTCGTGTTCGGCGAAAAGCTGTCGCCTGATCTGATGATGGGCATGGGCCTGCTGTGCCTGGGCCTGATCCTGCCGGCGCTGCCGGGCATCGGCCTGCGCCGCCTGGCGGCCAAGGGCTGATTCTCCTTCTCGTTTCCTTCAGCGGCCCGCGAGATAGCGGGCGATACGCTCGGTCAGCATCTCGCGCAGCGCCTTCACCGTGGGCGACAGCGTCATGCGGTGCGTGCACACCAGGTTGAGCGGCGCCGGTTCGCCGTCGTAGTCGTCGAGCACCGTTTCCAGCCTGCCGCTGCGCAAGTCGTCCAGGATGTCCAGGCGCGACTTGTAGGCGATGCCGCGGCCATCCCGCGCCCAGCGGTGCACCAGTTCGCCGTCGTCGCAGACGCGGTCGCCGCTGACCGTCATCTGCAGCGGCGCGCCATCCTTCATGAAGCTCCATTGCGAATGCAGCATGTCCGACAGCAGGTAGCGCAGGCAATTGTGCTGGCGCAGGTCGGCCGGCGTGCGCGGGCGGCCGTGACGCGCGAAATAGTCGGGCGAGGCGCACAGCACGCGGCGGTTATTGGCGTCCAGCGGCAGCGCCACCAGGCTGGAATCCTCGGGCGGGCTGTAGCGGATCGCCACTTCCACCGGCTGGCGATACATGTCGGCGACGCGGTCGCTGATGCGCACCTGCAGCGTCACCGCCGGATGCAGGGCCTGGAACTCATCCAGCCAGCGGCACATCAGGTTGCGGCCGAAATCGGAAGGCACAGACAGCGAGAGATTGCCGCCCACCACGCGCCGGCCGTGCGCCACGGCGTCGCGTCCGGCATTGACCTCGGCCAGCGCGTTGCGCGCGTATTGCAGATAGCGTTCGCCGTCGGGCGTCAGGCGCAGGCTGCGCGTGGAGCGCGCCAGCAGGCGTGCGCCGAGTTCGCCTTCCAGCCGCTTCATCGCCGCGCTGGCCACCGCCGGCGTGACGTCGTGCTGGCGCGCGGCGGCGGAGAGGCTGCCGTTGTCGGCGGCGCAGACGAAGATGGCGAGGTCTTCCAGTCGGATCATGACGCGGGGCGCAAGGCGGTGATGAGAGGATGCGCGCCATTGTACTTTCAAAATATTTTTGAAAATGTTTCTGCCGCGCTCTTCTTTTTTGAAAGCGGCGTATCGCCGATGATGCATTCCAAGGACGGCGTTTGCACCGTCCAGCCCGTCATCCGCATTTGACCCCATTCAGGAGAACCGCCATGAGCATCGTCCAATTCGCCCGCAAGCGCCATTCCACCAAGGCCTTCGATCCCAGCCGCAAGATTCCCGAAGGCGTGATCGCCGAATTGCGCGAACTGCTGCGCCTGTCGCCATCCTCGGTGAATTCCCAGCCCTGGCACTTCGTGCTGGCCTCCACCGAGGCCGGCAAGGCGCGCGTGGCCAAGGCCGCCGAGGCCGGATATCCCTACAACATACCCAAGATCGTCAATGCCTCGCACGTACTGGTGCTGTGCGCCCGCACCGCGATCAGCGAAGCCCACCTGGAAGCGCTGCTGGCGCAGGAAGAACACGACGGACGTTTCGTCAACGCCGAGGCCAAGGCCGGCCAGCGCGGCTCGCGCCTGATGTACAGCAATCTGCATCGCTACGAGCTGAAGGACGCGCAGCACTGGATGGAGAAGCAGGTGTATCTGGCGCTGGGCACGCTGCTGCTGGGCGCGGCCTCGCTGGAAATCGACGCGGTGCCGATGGAAGGCTTCAACGCCAAGGTGCTGGACGAGGAACTGGGCCTGCGCGACAAGGGTTTCACCAGCGTGGTGCTGGCGGGCCTGGGATATAGCGGCGCGGATGACTTCAATGCCAAGCTGCCGAAGTCGCGCCTGACGGATGCCACGGTGTTCACCGATATCTGAGCTTGCCGTTCGGATCCCGGCCGGGCGGCAGCGTCGCTGAAACCCGCTCCTGGTCGGGACGAGTGCACGGATTTTCGACAGGCCGAACATGTTCGGCCTGTCGCCGTTTCAGATTTCCACGATCAGGTCGGGGTTGTAGTGCGGGTTTTCCTGCCCGCCGTCGCGCCGCACATAGCCGCAGGGGTTGCACACCACGCGGCAGCGGCCGATGCGATAGTCGAATGAATCGTGCGTGTGTCCGTGCACCCACAGGTCGGCCCGTTCGGCCAGCGCGTCGAGGTTGGAGGAGAATGCGGCCGAGACCAGGTCTTGCGCATAGCGCGGCGCCACCGAGCGCAGCGACGGCGACATGTGGGTGACCACCACGGTGCGGCCCTCGAATGGGGTGTCCAGTTTGTCTTTGAGCCAGGCCAGGTCGGCCTGGTGCAGCCTGACCGTGTCGCCCGGCGTCATCATGTGCCGGCCGCCGTCTTCCACTTCGATGCGGCGATAGTCCAGCATCACCGGCGCGGCCGCGGTCATCGCGGCGTCCTTCTTGTCTTCCCCGAACAGCGCATAGTCCGTCCACAGCGTGGCGCCGAGAAAACGCACGCCGCCGATCACGGTTTCTCCGCGGTCGAGGACGCGCACATTGGATGCGCTTGCTGCCTGCCGCCGGAGTTCGCGCAGCGCGCCTTCCCAGGTGCGACCGTAGCCTTCGTGGTTGCCGCTGACGTAGATCACCGGCAGCCCGGCGAACTTGGTTTCGGCCCAGGCCAGGGCGCGCTCCGGCTTGTCGATGTCGCCGGCCAGGATGACGGCGTCGGGGCGGCTCAGCTCAGGACGGATGGCGGGCGCGTTCTCGCGCCAGACTTCGAGATGCAGGTCGGAGAGGATCAGCAGACGCATGCGGATGGGGTGGGCTGGTGGCGGGAACCCTTACCATAGCAAAGATCGGCGGCCGTCACAGTCGGTCCGGCGACAGTGAGGGCCGGGGCGGCGCGTCTTGCCGAGCCTGCGTGACCGGAAACGCCGCCAGGGTGGTGCTCAGGACTTGGCGTCGTCCTGTTGCTGCTGTTGGAGCGGCGGTTTTTCCGCGCGCTGTTCTATCTTGGCCTTGAGCTTTTCACGCAGGTTGCGGAAGCCGTCCACGTCCAGCATGACCAGCGAGCTTTCCTTTTCCTTCTTGCGCTGCTGCGCGGTCTTGACGCGCGTTTGGAGGGGAACGGGGTCGGGAATCGCGGCCACGGTCCGTTCCAGCTGGGTGATGTCGTCCGGGGGCGGCGCATCTTGTGATGTTGTCGCGGCGGCAAGCTGCCGGCCTTCGGCCGAGAGCGTGACGGTGCTGGCGGCAGCGGGAGCCGGCGTGGCCGGCTTGCGCGTGCCGGCCGCCGCAGCCGCCGCGCCGGCGCTGGCCTGCGAGGCTGCGGCGGAATAGGTGGAGTCGGTGGCGTCGGTGGCGTCGGTGAATGAGGGGATAAAAGCCGAAATCTGCATGATGGTGTTCTTCTGTCCCTGGCGGGTATCTCTTCTCTATCGTCGGAGCGCCGCCGATCTTGATGCCCCACATGCGCTTTCTTCGTGCGGCATTGCAACTTTCCGCCAAAATGTACGCCTTAATCACATAGTGGGCGAAAGTATAATGTGAATAAAAATTGTCTCTTTCGCAAAATAATATCCAAGGCCATCCATCCCACATGAGCGACAACCAGAAGACAATCCGAGAGACCGAAGGCAAGCCGGGGCGATCCAATCGCATCCCCCTGCTGCGCACGGGCATTGCCGGCTTCGACGAGATCCTCGGCGGCGGCCTGCCCGAAGGCAGCCTGTACCTGATCCAGGGCCTGGCCGGCAGCGGCAAGACCACCCTGGCCTGCCAGATCGGCTTCATGCAGGCGCGCGAAGGCAGGAAGGTGATGGTGCTCACGTTGATCGCCGAGTCGCATGCCAAGATGCTCAACCACGTGAGCAATTTCGATTTCTTCGACGACAGCCTGGTGGGTAGCCGCATGCTGATGTTGAGCGGCTACGCCAGCCTCGCCAGCGAAGGCCTGCGCGGCCTGCTGCGCCTGATCACGGCCGAACTCAACCGCCACCGCCCCGGCATGCTGATCATCGACGGCTTCCGCTCGGTGCGCGATTCGGGGCCGTCGGATCTGAACCTGTCGGAATTCATGCATGCGCTGAACTCGCTGGTGTTCACGATGAATTGCACCACCATCCTGCTCTCGCCGGTCGAGGGCAACATGCCCGAGTCCGAGAACACGCTGGTGGATGGCGTGATCGAGCACAGTCAGTACGAATCCGGCATGCAGCTGGTGCGCGAGATCAAGGTGTTCAAGGTACGCGGCGCCAACCACATGCTGGGCAAGCACGTGTTCGAGATCAATGCCGGCGGCGTGCAGATCTTCCCCCGTTTCGAAGCCATCGCGACCCGCGCCGGCAAGGTGCCGGGCACCTCGGACCGTTATGTGAGCGTCGGCATTCCCTCCTGGGACAAGTGCATCGGCGGCGGCGTGGTGAGCGGTTCCATCACTTGCCTCTTGGGCAGCCCGGGCGTGGGCAAGACCCTGATGGGCCTGCATTTCATCGAACAGGGTTTGAAGGATGGCGAACGCTGCCTGATCGTGGGCTTCTATGAATCGCCCGAGCGCCTGCTGGCCAAGGCGCGCAAGGCGGGCATGCAGCTTGACGCCTACATGGACAAGGGCGCGCTGGAGATGATCTGGCAGCTACCGCTGGAAATGCTGTGCGACGACGTCGCCAAGCGCATGCTGGACAACATCGCCGCGCGTGGCGTGACGCGCCTGCTCATCGATGGCGTGGATGGGCTGCGCAGCATCGTGGTGCAGCAGCAGCGCATGCGGCCTTTCCTGGTGGCGCTGACCAACGAATTGAGGGCGCGCGGCGTGACCACCTTCATCACCGAGCAACTGCCGTATTTCCGCGAATCGCGGCCGCAGGTCGATCCCAGTTCGTCGCAGCTATATGAAAACGTCATGCTGCTGGAATACATCGCCCAGTACGAAGTCAACCGCCGTCAGATCTCCGTGATGAAGCTGCGCGAGAACGGTTACGACGGCGCCAATCGCCTGATGAACATCTCCGACGCCGGTATCGAAATCGATGGCCTCGCCGTTGCATCCGGGCCATCGGTTCTGGACGGGCGTTGACCATGTCCATTGCTTCGCCATCCCAGGTAGTTGCGCTGCCCATCATCATGATCGTGGATGATGAAGTGGACATCACCGATACCTATGCCATGCTGTTCGAGCTGCACGGTTTCAAGGCGGTGGTGGCCAGCCATGGCGCGGATGGCTTGGCCAAGGCGCAACTGGCCTTGCCCGACCTGGTGATTTCGGATTGCATGATGCCGGTGATGAATGGCCTGGATTTCTGCGCCGCGCTGCGGCTCTTGCCGGGCGGCGACAAGCTGCCGGTGATCCTGTGCAGCGGCGCGCCGGAATTGCATGACCTGACCACGTCCAGCCACAACCTGTTCCTGCGCAAGCCGGTGTTCTTCGACCGTCTGCTGGAAGAGGTGCAGCGCCTGCTGCCGATGCGGCCCTGATCCGTCCCTGAGTCCAGTGAGCCTTTTTCGGGCTTCCCCGCCTGCGGGCGCGCCGGGCGGCTTTGCTCCCGCTTTTCTTTTTGTCCGTTTTTTGTCAGCCGTCCAGGCGTCCCGGGCAGTAATAGCCCTGCCAGCGGCTGCGGTTCGGTTTCTTGCGTTCCTCGTTGCGTCCCTTGCGGCGCCGGATCACGCCGGCGTCCGCACCGGCGCGTGAGGCCGGCAGCGCCGAGCCGTGCAACGGGAAGGGCAGGCAGGTGGAAAAGTGCAGCGCGACGCTGCCGGGCTTGGCTGGGATCATGTGTTCCTCACGGTTGGGGCGCCGCTGTGGTGAAGCGCCTGAAGCGCCCGCGCACGGTGGAAGCACATGGTGAGGCCGCCGACTGCCCTCGCGCCATCGGCGCAGCGAGCAAGTGCGTGTAGGAAGCCGCTGTCGTCAATGTCGGCGCAGCGCGGCTTGCCAAAGCGGCAGCACTGCGTCGCGGGTGAGTGGCGCCAGCAGCAGGCTGGCGGCATCGGCCGGCATGATCCAGCGCGCTTCCTCGATTTCCGCCGCCGGCATGACCGCGCCGTTCCAGTCGGCCTTGAACAGTCGGCAATGAACCACGCTGTGCGCCTCATTGGCGGCCACCGCACTGTGCATGCCGAGGTCTTCCAGCGCCGCCGCGGCGGGCGCAATGCCCAATTCTTCCTGCAATTCGCGCAGCAGCGCGCTCTGCGCATCCTCTCCGCCATCGATCTTGCCGCCGGCCTGCATGAAGTGCGTGGTGCCGCGCTTGCGCACCACCAGCATGGCACCGTCGCTGCGCAACAACAGCGCGGCGGCGATGCGGATTTCCGTGATTCGTCTTTCAAATGCCTCTGGGGCGGGCGTTTGCGGCTTGTCGGTCATGGTCAGTCGGGCCTTCGGGAAACGCGCCATTCTAGCGCTCCCTGGTTATTCCACGAGATTTGTTGTCATAATTAAAATGTTGTCTTTTTAATCAGGAAAATCCTGATACCGCGAATTATCGCCAAAGATCACTATCGCTCACATGGATTCACTGCCCGCCAGATCGGGCGGGGCGGGCAAGGAGGATGAGAACGTGGCAAGCAAGGGAAAAGACAAGACGGTGTTGGTGGTGGAAGACCATGAGGATTCGCGCGAGCTGCTCTGCGAAATCCTGGAACACAGCGGCCTGTCGGTGATAGCGGCGGCCAATGGCATCGAAGCCATCGAGCGCATGCAATCGCAGGTGCCCAGCGTGGTTCTCACCGACATGAGCATGCCGCGCATGGATGGCATCGAGCTGGCGCGCTACATCAAGTCGCATGACCGCTACGGCCATATTCCGGTGGCGCTGATCAGCGCCAACCTGCCGGCGGCGAGCGCGCATTTTCCAGAAATCTCGGCTTTCTTGCTGAAGCCGTGTTCGGTTGATCACCTGTTGTCCACGGTGGCCCAACTGCTGCGCTGAGAGCGCGATCGGCAAGTTTTTTTGGGGGGGAAATATCTGCGAGTTTTTATGAGTTTCTCGACGGATATTTTCTGTATAACGTTGTGATTATGGTAAGCATCTCCGCGCCTGTGGGGTGGGGCCCGGATGCGCGTCCGCAGGGACGCGGCGGCGATGCGCCGGCAGTCATAAAAACAGGTTCGTCCGGAACGCTAGAGTAATGAAAGTATTAATCGTTGAAGGCGAAATCGACTGGCGCAATACGCTTGCCGCACATGTCGGGGGATTGGGCTACGAAGCGGCTGGCTGCTCGGCTCTGGCGGAGGCGCTTGATATTCTCAAGAGCCGCCAGCCGGATATTCTGATTGCCGACGCCGGTCTGCCGGACGGCAACCTGCTGCCGGAGCTGGCGTCCATCCGCCAGCACTTTCCGTCGATGGGCATCGTGATCGTCACCGCCACCACGCGTCTTGAAGACCGCGTGCGGGGCATGAGCGACGGCGCCGATTATTATCTGGTCAAGCCGGTCAAGCTGGAGGAAGTCTCCGCCACGCTGACCGCACTGGCCCGCCGCATGAAGACGGCGCCGCACCAGAGCTCGCCGGAGTCGGAGAAGTGGAGCTTCAACCGCAAGTCGGGGCGCTTGTCCAACAACGGCTCGGTGGCGCTGCAATTCACCGACAAGGAGAGCACCGCGCTGGCGGCGCTGCTGCAAAGTCCCAACTACCCGGTCTCGCACACCCAGTTGTTCGACCTGCTGCGTTCCGGCGCCGAGGAATACGATGCGCACCGCATCGACGCGCTGATCTATCGCGTGCGGCAGAAACTGCGCTCGCTGGACGAGGCGCCGATGCAGATCCGCAACATCTATGGCGAAGGCTTCCTGATGCTGCGCCGGAGTTCCGGCGTCGATATCGTGCTCGATACCTGAGGGCTCGCTGCTCGCAAAAACATGGCCGCATGATTCGCATGCGGCCATGTTGCTTTCGGGGCCCGGTTTTCCGAGATCGGGAGCCGGGGAGGGCCTCGTCGTGCCGGCGCCGCTCGCGGCGGCGATGCGCCGCCACTCGCCTTGCGGGCCATGCTGCAACGCGGTCGACTTGGCCGCTCCATTGTGTCGAGTGCGCCGGTGAAGCACATGCTGCCGCTGGCCGAAAACACGGCAAGAAATGCTGCGTCGCGGAAGTTTTACCGCTTTCGGGTATCCTGTTCCCAGTTTCGCCGCTAAATCGTAGAACTTCGCTTTACGTTTCCCGCCGATCCTGTCATTCGCAGACATGCCGTCTGCGACCACCCGCCCGAAAAAGATGAAGCCGGCCTTCCAGCCCGCAGCGCCATTGCCGTCGCTAACGCGATGTCCGGCGCGGGGCCGGATTTCTGCTTTCCCGATAGTGAACGACCATGACCACTTCCGCTGAATTTACCGGGGCTCTCAACGAGTCCCAGCATCGACCTCTCTCCTCGTCCGACTACAAGACGCTCGGCCTGTCCGCCCTGGGCGGTACGCTGGAGTTCTATGACTTCGTCATTTACGTGTTCTTCGCGGCAGTGGTCGGCAAACTATTCTTCCCGGCCGACATGCCGGAATGGCTGCGCATGCTGCAGACCTTCGGCATCTTCGCCGCCGGCTACCTGGCGCGCCCGGTGGGCGGCATCATCATCGCCCACTACGGCGACGTCATCGGCCGCAAGCGCATGTTCACGCTATCGATCTTCCTGATGGCCGTGCCCACGCTGGTGATCGGCCTGCTGCCGACCTACGCCAGCATCGGCGTGGCCGCGCCCATCCTGCTGCTGCTGATGCGCACCCTGCAAGGCGCGGCGATCGGCGGCGAAATGCCGGGCGCCTGGGTGTTCGTGGCCGAGCACGTGCCGGCCAACCGTTATTCCTTCGGCGTCGGCTCGCTGACCGCCGGCATCACCGGCGGCATCCTGCTGGGTTCGCTGATGGGCATCTTCATCAACAGCGTGTTCGAACCCGCCGACGTGGCCGGCTATGCCTGGCGCATTCCCTTCATCCTGGGCGGCGTGTTCGGCCTGGTGTCGGTGTACCTGCGCCGCTACCTGGAAGAAACACCGGTGTTCCGCGAACTGGCCGCGCGCCGCGCCCAGGCCAATGAACTGCCGCTCAAGACCGTGCTGCGCGAGCACCGTGCCGCCAGCGTGCTGACCGCCGGCATGACCTGGTGCCTGTCGGGCGCCATCGTGGTGGTGATCCTGATGACCCCGTCCTACCTGCAGACCGTGCACCACCTGCCGGCCAAGCTGGTGATGCAGGCCAACTGCGCCGGCACCCTGATGCTGACCGTGGGCTGCCTGGCCATCGGCTGGCTGTGCGACCGCATCGGCACCCGCGCCTGCATGATCATCGGCTGGGGCGGCCTGGGCCTGTCCACCTTCTGGTTCTACGGCCATCTGCCAGGCTCGCCCGAGTCGCTGGTGTGGGGCTACGCGTTGGTGGGCCTGTTCGTGGGCAGCATCTCGCTCACGCCGATCGTCTCGACCCGCGCCTTCCCGCCGCCGGTGCGCTTCACCGGCCTGTCCTTCGCCTACAACATGGCCTATGCCGTGTTCGGCGGCCTGACCCCGGTGCTGATCTCGCTGTGGATCAAGGCCGATCCGCAAGGCCCGGCGCACTACGTGATCGGTCTGTCCATCCTGGGCGTGCTGCTGGCGTTCGTGCCGATGAGCAGCAAGGGCTACAAGGCTTAAGCCGGCATACCCTCCCCGCGCATTCCCGGATGCGCGGCACCAGGCCCGGAGACCGCAAGGCGGCTCCGGGCCTGGTGTTTTTCGGGCGCGGCTCACGTACAATGCCGTCCAATTGCAAAGGACCCATTCGCCGCGCCAACGACGTCGTTCATGTCCGCCTTCCTCCATCCACTGCTTTCCCCGTCGCTTGCGCGAGCGCGCCGGTGGCGCCGTGCCGTCTTTCTCCTGTTGAGCGCTTTGCTGCTGGCAGCCTGCTCGCGCGACCCGGCACCGCAATCGGCGCTGCCCCAGGATGTCTATATCTGGCAGCGCCAATGGACTCCCGCGCTGCGCGCCGCGCTGACCGCCTCCGACGCCCAGGTGGCGCGCTGGCATGTGCTGGCTGCGGAACTGGGAGCGTCCGGCCGCTGGATCGATGTCACGCCGGACAGCAAATTGCTGTCCGGCACCGGCAAGCCGCTGCTGATGACGGTACGCATCAACGGCCAACTGGCGCGCTTCGACGCACCGGCGATCGAGGCGCGCATCCTGCAACTGCTGGCGGACTGGCGCCAGCGCGGCCTGTCGCCGGCAGCGCTGGAAATCGACTACGACTGCGCCACGGCCAAGCTGCCCGAATACACCGCTTTTCTGAACCGCCTCAAGCCCCGGCTGGGCGATACCGCGCTGGCCATCACCGCCTTGCCGACCTGGCTGGGTAGCCCGCGCCTGGATGCCTTGCTGGCCGCCGCCGACGAATCCACCTTGCAAGTGCACGCCGTGCTCGACCCGCGCCAGGGCCTGTTCGACCCGGAGCGCGCGCATGACTGGATGGCGCAATTTTCACAACGCACCAGGCGCCCCTGGCACGTAGCGTTGCCGGCCTATGGCTCGCGCGTGGTGTGGGACAACAATGGCGCCCTCGTCGCCGTCGAGAGCGAACGTCCGGTGCTGGCCGGCGGCGTGGCCAGCGAACTGGTGGCCACGCCGCGCGTGTTGGCGCGCTTCGTCACGGACACCCTGCAACGCCAGCCGCGCGGCTTGGCCGGGATCGCCTGGTTCCGCTTGCCCACCGGCGACGATCGGCGCGCCTGGAGTCTTTCCACATGGCTGGCCGTGCTGGAACGCCGTCCGCTGCAAGAGGGCCTGGTGGTGCGCCTGGCCACCACCGGCGAAGCCGACGGCGCACCGCGCGAGATCATGCTGGACAACCCCGGCAACGCCGATGCCCCGCTGCCCGCGCGCATCCGCATCGGCGGCGCCTGCGCGGCCGACCTGGCCGGCGACGGCATCAACGGCTACGCCATGGAAAACGACGGCCACGGCCGCTACCTGCGCCTGACCCAGCACGGCCTGCTGCGCGCCGGCGCCCGGCGCAACATTGGCTGGCTGCGCTGCGCGGACGGCGCCGGGCGCCAAAACGACATCGCATTACAGATCGGATCCTGATGAAACAACTCGGCAAGACCACCAAGATCGCCTGTGCCCTGGGCGGCTTCATCGTCATCGGCGCCGCCACGGTGGTGGCGTGCGGGCCGGACTTCCCCCTGCAACTGCTGGACGACCGCGTCGGCACCTTGCAAAACACCCCGGCCAACTCCTTCGCATGGGAAGCGGCCCATCTGGTGACGGCCGCCGACCAGCTGAAGGCCGGTGAAGGCGTCGGCCATGAAAACCGGCGCGAGGATGATCCCAAATCCATGCGCATGCTGGAGAAGGGCAAGCTGGACGACGCCCAGTTCACCAGGCTCAAAGCCATGCGCGCGCAGGCCGACGGCGAGGCGGCCTATGCCGCGGGCGAAGGCTTGCCGGCGGCGGTGCGGCTCTACACCGCCGGCGCGCAGGACTATCACGCCGCGCGCGGCGACGGCCAGGCGCCGCCGCCGGCCGACCTGTACGTCCGCGCGCAGAAGCGCTTCGAAGCCGTGCTGGCGCTGCCGCCGCAGGATGCCGGCGAGCGCGCCGTCTGGGCCGCCTACATGCTGGGCCGGCTGCACGCGGCCAACATCGGCGCCGCTGGCATGGACGCCGCCGCCGAACGCAAGCAGGCCGCCGCCTACTTTGAGAAGACGCGTGCGCTGGCGCTGGCGGGCGCATCGGATCCGCTGGGACTGGCCGTGGCCAGCTACGGCGAACAGGGGCGCCTCTACCTTGCCGGCAAGGGCGGACAATGTGGCTGGTACGATTTCAATCAGGCCAAGGACTGCGTCGAAGACATCAGCGCGGCCGACCTGAAGCTGGCGATCCGCTTCTATGCCGAGCAGGCCGCGCGCGGTTCGGCAAGCGCGGTGGCCTCGTTGCAGACCATCGCGTCCTGGGCGCTGGGCAACGCCGGAACCACCGGCTCCCTGATCGACGACCCCGTGGCGCAGAAGCTGTTGGTGACCTATGCGCTGGCGCGCGTGGGCGACATGGTGGACGGCAGCAAGGAAAGCATCTACGAATACGACGTCGGCTCCGGCAACAGCGGCGCCTCGGGCTACCCCGACGCGGCGCGCGGCGGCGGCATCCAGCCCAACAGCGATCTGGTGAACCTGGTCGATGCGCTCAAGCAGCGCGGCCTGGAAAATGCCGGCGGCGCCGATCGCCTGGCGTCGCTGGCCTATCGCACCGGCCGTTACGAGCTGGCGCAGGCGCTGGTGCAGAAGCAGGACACGGCGCTGGCCTGGTGGGTGCGCGCCAAGCTGGCCATGCGCGCCGGCGACCACCAGGCCGCGGCGCAAGCCTATGCGCGCGCCGCGCAAGCCTTCCCCAAGATCGACGGCAGCCTGGAACGGGGCAGCGCCGGCCTGCTGATGGGCGAGCAGGCGGTACTGACGCTGTCGCGCGGCCAGTACGTCGAAGCGCTCGACCAGTTCCGCCGCGCCGCGTTGGGCAGCGCCCGGCAGAGCGACGACGATTATTACTATCCGTCCTACGGCAACTACCTCAACGACCTGAGCTACGTCGCCGAGCGCGTGCTGACCGTGGATGAATTGAAGACCTATGTGGACAAGAACGTGCCGGGTTCGCCGATGCCGTCCGCCGATGCCGTCGCCAAGGCCGCCAAGAGCCAGCAGACCAGGATGCCGACCCGCTATGCCGCCATGAGCCTGTCGCCCCCCACCGCCGATGACCGCCTGCGCCAGCTGCTGGCGCGCCGCCTGGTGCGCGAGGGCCGCGTGGAAGAGGCGTTGCCTTACTTCCCGGATGAACGCGACGAGCGCTTCATCGAAAGCAGCTACGACGAGCACGGCAAGGAAACCCCGGTTCCCTGGCGCACCCGCGCCAAGGCCCGCGAATACGGCGAAGCGCTGGAACAGGGCCGGCATGCCTGGCGCTCCACCCGGCGCGCCGAAGGGTGGTACCGTGCAGCGGTCATTGCACGCCGCCAGGGTATGGAAATCATGGGGTATGAAGAGGGGCCGGACTACGCCGCCTACGGCGGCGGCTATACCTACGGGGCCGGACGCGACGGCGCGCCGAGCTACGACACCAGCAAGCCGCGTCCCGATACGCCGCAGGCGCGCGCGCTGGCCGATCTGCCCGGCCCGCTGGTGACCGAGGAAGAACGCAAGCGTTATGCCGCCAGCGAAGCCAAGCCCTACAAGCGCTTCCACTACCGCGACATCGCCGCCGACTACGCGCTCAAGTCCGCCGACGAATTGCCGGCGCGCTCCCAGGCCTTCGCCGCGGTGCTGTGCCAGGGCACCAACTTCGTCTTCTACGATGAGGAACGCGCCAGTCAACTCTATCGGCGCTACGTGAAGGAGGGCGCGGCCGTGCCCTTCGCGGCGGACTTCGGCCAGAACTGCGTCGAGCCGGACTTTGGCGCCGCCGCGCGCTTCCCCTACGTGCAGGCCTGGCGCGGCGCGCGCCGCTGGGTTGCGCAACATCGCACCGCCAGCGCCGCGATGCTGCTGGCCGCGGTGCTGGCGGGCGCCTCCGGCATCGCGCTGATCCGCCGTCGCCGGCGTTCTGACGCCTGATGCCGGAAGGTCAACAATGAAAAAGGCGGACCATGCGGTCCGCCTTTTTCATGTCGGGAATCTCTGGCGATCGATGGGTCAGTTGACCAGTTCGCGCTTCAGCTCCGAGATCAGCGCCTGGTTCAGCGGCGCCTCGAAGATGAAGGCCGGCCACTGGCCGTTGACCAGTTTCATTTCGCGCTCATCGCGGCACAGCAGGATCACCGGCACCGCCGAGAAGCCGTCGTGCGCCTTCAGATAGTGCGCCAGGCGCAGTCCGCTCATGTCGTCCATCGACAGTTGGGCCAGCACGATGTCCGGTCGTCCGTGCGTCATCTGCTCGATGGCGCCGTTGCCGCTGCCCGCGGTCTGGATATCGATGTCATTGAATGCCAGCCATTCGGTCAGGGCCCGGCTTTCGTCTGCACGGGAGGCGGCGATGAGTGCGGTCTTGTTCATGTTGGTCTGCTCTCGCGATGATGGATCGGTAAGCAGATGGTGAACCGGAAGCCGCCGCCGGGCTATCGGGCATTTCCTGATTTCCGCCAGGCAGCGAAGAGTTGCTGGAATGGCCATCGCTTTTATTTTGCGTCGCACTATACTGAAGGGAATTTTCCGCCCGGAAATCCGATGCAGTCTTCCATCTACACCAGCCGCTACCGCGACCACGATATCCGCATCGTCGGCATCGGCATGCTGGACGGCTGGCACCTGGCCGTGCAGATCAAGCCGGCCTGGCAAGCTCCCTGGCCGACCTGGCGCGATAGGGAAACCCGCTACGAGGATTTCGACGAGGTGAAGACGGCCGGCATGGCCTGGGCAAGGAAGGCGATCGATGAGCGCCTTCCTGTGTTGCATCGCTGAAATCCCTCCGGCGACCGCCGCCGCCATCCCGACGCCGCCTCACTCAGGTCAGGGTCTCGCGCCCCAGCTCCCGTTGTCCGCCCAGCGCCTCGACGAACTGCGGCAGCAGTTCGGTCAATTGATCCGCCTCGCCCACGGCCATCGAGAAGTCGTCGTCGCCGCTGGGCAATACATCGGGCAGTTCGGCCTTGTCGAGGATGGCGGTGGCGCTGCCCAGCGCCAGCAGCGGCTTGCAGTGACGATACTGGTCGCGCACGAAGTCGGCCACCAGCGGATCGGCCGCCAGCAGCGTCGATGCGTTTTCTCCATGCGGCAGCACGACGGCGTCGTACAGGGCCGAAGGCGCCGCTGCCAGCGAGATTTCCACCTGCAGTTCACCACCGTCGGCGTCCTTGATCGCCCCCAGTTTTTGTCCCACCAGGCGCGGCACCGCGCCTTGCTGCAACAGGTGTTCATAGACGTCGCGCACCATCGCGCCATCCACGCCATCGGCCACCAGCACTGCCACGCGCCGGGTGGCGATGCCGGTGTTGCCGGGGTAGGCCGTGAGCGACAGCGCCGGCGATGCGCTGTAGTCGGTCATCGGCTGCGCGCTGATGACGGGGGCGGCCTCCGGCACCGGGAAGCCCAGCCCCTCGGCCACCTGCTGCGCCAGCATGGGATCGACGTTGACCAGCAGCGACACCACGCGCTGGCGCACGGCCGGCGTCTGCACGCGGGTCAGTTCGAAGCGGAAGGCATGGACGATGTGCAGTTGCTCGGCCAGCGGCTGGCTGTTCCAGAACAGCCGTGCCTGCGAGAAGTGGTCGGCGAACTTCTCCGGCTTGGCGCGGATCTTGTCGCCGTCCACCGGCTGCGGGAAGCTGCGAAATCCCGCCGCGCCAGCCTGGAACGGACAGCCGCCGCCCAGTGAATTGGGTTCGTAGGAGACCCGTCCGCGATGGATGGCCTGGCGGTGCATGCCGTCGCGCTGGTTGTTATGCACGGCGCGCAGCGGGGAATTGATCGGCAGCTCATGGAAATTGACTCCGCCCAGGCGGCTGATCTGGGTATCCAGGTAGGAGTGGATGCGCCCTTGCAGCAGCGGGTCGTTGGTGAAGTCGATGCCAGGAAATGGAATGGACGCCTCCCCCGTAAGGGCGAGATGCTAAAGTTGAAGTGAGGGAGTTGCGGTAAGAGGTGGATCCTCACGTTCCGGCGGCATCGAGTGCCCAAAGTGAGAATATAGAGGTTCTCA
>WNDX01000029.1 GCA_009914615.1 Herbaspirillum frisingense | reverse complement strand
TGAGTGACCACAATTCATCGTCGACAAGTTCTTTAGGCATCGCATCCCGTCAGGAAAAACAAGACAGGAAGTTAACATCAAGTCGGGGAAGTTAACAGCCCCGAAATTTAATTTTGCAACAGCCTCTTATACCCGCGTGAAATTCCTCGACAACGCCGAGATCGTGCTGCGTCCGGGCACCGAGGTGGCGGTCAACAAATACACCTATGACGAGAAGAAGCCGGAGAACGATTCAGTCGCCATCGGCCTGGTCAAGGGCGGCTTGCGCGCGGTGACCGGCCTGGTCGGCAAGCGCAACCACGATGCGGTCAATTTCGATACGCCGACCGCCACCATCGGCATTCGCGGCACCCACTTCGGCGCGCTGTTCTGCCAGAACGATTGCGGCGGCTTGACGACCCCGAGCGGCCAGACGCCGCCCAACGGCTTGCACGTGGACGTGGTGTCGGGTGCGATCGTCGTGACCAACGGCGGCGGAGCGACCGTCTTCAATACCGGCCAGTTCGGCTTCGTGCCGGGCCCGACCCAGGCACCGCTGATCGTGCCGCCGAATCAGGGCGTGCCGGTCACCATGCCGCAGGCGATCAGCAGCAATACCAACAACGGCACGCAAAAGATCGGCGCGGCCAAGCTGGATGCCTGCGTGACGCAATAAGCGTCGCGTCGGCGAGGAAGAAAAAAGACCAAGGGCGCCCGCACGATGTGTGGGCGCCCTTGGTTTGAGCGGTTTCGGCGCCGGTGCGGCCGGCGGCGGTCAGAATTCGAGGATGGTGCCCGCGTTCAGCATGCGCGGACGATGCGGCCCGCTGCCGGCAGCGATCTCTTGCGCGATCTGCTGCACCTGGCTGGGTTTGGCGTGAGTGACCAGCACCTCCGGGCGCGATCGCAGCTTTTCCAGTTCGGTCAGCAGGAGGCTGGGGCACAGATGCTTGGACAGCAGCGCCAGTTCGCGCTCGCGGTTGGCGAAGGCGGCTTCGATGATCAGGTAGCGCAGGTCATCTATGGCGTTGACGGCGTCCCACAGCGGATCGCAGATGCTGGTGTCGCCGCTGAAGGCCAGCGAGGCGCCGCTGGTGCGGTCATGCAGGTGGTAACCCACGGCCGGCACGGTGTGCGTGGCCGGCAGCGGGGTGATGGTGCGCGCGCCCAGCACCACCGGTTGGCCGACTTCGATGGTGGCGAAGCGCAGGAAGGGTTGCTCCGCGCTCGGGATCACGCTGAAGTCGGGCCAGATCTGCCAGTTGAAGATGTGCTTGCGGATGATCTCCAGCGTTTGCGCGGTGGCATGCATGGTGATCGGCGTAGCGCGCATGTCGCCCACGCTGTCGATCATCAGCGGCAGGCAGGCAATGTGGTCCAGGTGGGCGTGCGTGATGAAGACGTGGTCGATCGCAGCCAGGCGCTCCAGCGACAGGTCGCCCACGCCCGTGCCGGCGTCGATCAGAATGTCGCCGTCGATCAGCAGGGATGTGGTGCGCATGCCGTTTCCGCCGATACCGCCGCTGCAACCGAGAATTTCTACACGCATCGTGTCTTGCCGTTCAGATATAGTTATGCGTCCCGACGCGATCGGGAAAACGTTTCCGGGACGTTGGTTGCAGCCCGGAACCCCCCGCCGGGACTGGGTTTGCGCAATATGTGGCAAACTATGCAACAGTTTGTGATGGTAAGTGATTCGCGCCGCTAAATCAATCCGGATAAACCTGACGAACCCTGTCCGATTCTTCCTTTTGAGGCGAAAAGAATCCGTGGGGAAAGAGCGGCAAGGCAGCAAGCCGAAGAATTGCAGGCGATTTCGCCCCAAGCTCGCGGCACGCGGCGGGTCGAGGCGCCCGTACAATCCGCAGGATGCCCTCAGAGCATCCTTGAAACTGTCAGATCCGCACCAGACCGGGGCGGAAAGAATGCCGAAACGCCAACGCATCAGGGGAAAGCATGCAAGCAGCAGTCAGCCATCCAGCCAGCGCGGCCCTTTGCCCGTCTGTGCCGGCGCGCGCCTGCATGCCCCGCCGTATCGTGAAATCCGCAGCATGAATGCCATCGATCTTTCATCCACCGCCGTGCCCGCCTCCGACATGGACAAGCACCGAGACATCGCCTACCGCCTCGACCGGCTGACCGAGCTGAGCCGGGCGCTGGGCAACAGCCGCGACATTCCGTTGCTGCTGGAACGCATCCTGCTGACCGCCAAGGACATCACCCAGGCCGACGGCGGCACGCTGTACCGCATCGATGAGAGCAGCAACAGCCTGATGTTCTACATCTCGGTCAACGACACGCTGAAGATGCACCAGGGCGGCAGCAGCGGCCAGGCGATCTCGATTCCCAACATCCCGCTGACGCTGCCCGACGGCCAGCCCAACCTGGCGGCGGTGGCCGCCTATGCCGCCAACACCCGCGAATCGGTGAACATCCCCGACGTGTACCAGGCCACCGGCTTCAACTTCAACGGCATGCGGATGTTCGACGAGAAGTATGGCTACCATTCGCAATCCTTCCTGACCGTGCCGATGCAGGATCACGAAGGCGAGCTGGTGGGCGTGCTGCAACTGATCAACGCCATCGATCCCGCCACCGGCGCGCCGATTCCGTTCTCCGAGACCGACCAGCACTTCATCGAGGCGCTGGCCTCGCAGGCCGCCATGGCGATGGCCAACCAGCAATTGATCTACCGCCTGGAAAACCTGTTCGAAAGCCTGATCAAGCTGATCAACATCGGCATCGGCGAAAAGTCGCCGCATACCGGTCGCCACTGCGAACAGGTGCCGGAGCTGGCGATGATGATCGCCGAAGCCGCGCACAACGCCACCGAAGGTCCGCTGGCCGATTTCCGCATGACCGATGCCGATCGCCGCGAGCTGTGGGTGGCCGGTCTGCTGCACGACTGCGGCAAGATCAGCACCCCGACCCACATCGTGGAAAAGTCCACCAAGATGGAAACCATCTTCGACCGCATCCACCTGGTCGATACCCGTTTCGAAGTCTTGAAGCGCGATGCCGAGATCCGCGTGCTGCAGGAAAAGCTGGCGCTGGGCGCCGCGCTCACGCCGGAGAAGGGCGCCGAACTGGACGCGCGCCTGCAGGCCGAGATCGCGCAGATGGACGACGAGCGCGCCTTCCTGCGCAAGAGCAACATCGGCACCGAAGGCATGAAGCCGGAGGACCAGGCGCGCGTGCTCGACATCGCCCTGCGCCAATGGCGCGGCCCGGACGGCCAGCTGCGCCAGCTGCTGGACGACGAAGAGTCGGGCAACCTGCGCATCCGCGCCGGCACGCTCAACGACGCCGAGCGCCAGATCATCAACAACCACATCGTGATCACCATCAAGATGCTGGAGTCGCTGCCCTGGCCCAAGCAGCTCGCACGCGTCACCGAATACGCCGGCGGCCACCACGAGCGGGTGGACGGCAAGGGCTATCCCAAGGGCCTCACGCGCGAGCAGATGTCGGTGCAGGCGCGCATCATGGCCGTGGCCGACATTTTCGAGGCGGTCACCGCCGCCGACCGTCCCTACAAGCGTGGCAACTCGCTCAACGAGGCGATCGACATCCTGGCCGGCTTCAAGGCGCGCAACCATATCGATCCGGATCTGTTCGACCTGTTCGTGCGCGAGCGGATCTACGAGAAATACGCCGCCAAATTCATGAACCCCAACCAGATCGACGAAGTCGATCTGTCCAGAATCCCAGGCCACGCGCCCTGACCTGTCCGCGCAGCGATTCGCGGCAGGCGACGCACCTGGGGTATGCTGGCGGCTGCAAACACCACCGCCACCGCATGACAGCGCATCGAGGAACCGTAACACGTGTCTCAGGCAGTAACCCGCACAAGTCCACCCGCCGGCCCACCAGCTAACTTCTTCCGCCGCCACTGGCGCGGCGACTATTCGCTCGGCCGCTCGTATTGGTTGCATACGGTGCTGCTGTCCTCGCTGTTGCCGGCGTTCTCGATCTCGGCGCTGGCGCGCCTGACCAACGACATGCCGGCGCGCTACGGCGTGGCAGGGGTGCTGGGCATCGCCGCCTTCAGCTATATCGCCTGGACCTGGGGGGTATGCGGCTGCTGGCGCTCGGCGGGCAAGCATGTGGCGCGCGGCGGGCGGCGCTGGGCCGAGGTCGCGGTCAAGTTCCTGATCGTGTGCGGCGCCATCAGCGTGGTCTCCAGCACCTTGCGTGCCTCGCATTCGCTGCGCGAGCAATTCGACATCGCGCGCGGCAAGCAACTGGGGCCGCCGGTGGTGTACCAGGTGCGGGTGGACGGCAAGTCCATCCTGCTGCAGGGCGGCATGAACGACGGCGCCGCCGAAGGCCTGGAGCGCATGCTCCAGGGCACGCCCACGGTGACCACCGTGGTGCTGTATTCGGCCGGCGGCTGGGTGCGCGAAGGCAAGCTGGTGGGCGACGTGATCCGCCGCCATGGCCTCAATACCTACGTCGAGCAGGAATGTTCCTCGTCCTGCACGCTGGCCTTCATGGCCGGCCGCGACCGCGCCATGGATCCGCGCGCCCACATCGGTTTCCACACCCTGTACACGGTGAGCGGCGATGATCGCATCAACAAAGGCTTCGACCGCAAGCTGACCTTCGACACCTACGGCAAGCTGGGCCTGCCGCGCGACTTCATCGAACATATCGCCGACACGGCGCCCAGCCAGAGCTGGTATCCGGAACTGGGCCAGTTGCTGCAGGCCGGCGTGCTGACCCGGCTGGCGCCCGGCGGCGAAACCGCGCAACTGGCCACCATCGCCACCTCGCGCGACATTCTGGAAGAAGAATTCAAGAAGGGCGCGCTGTTCGATATCATGGCGCGCTTCCATCCCCAGGACTTCGCGCGCATGGTCGATCTGGCCTGGGCGCGGGTGCAGGCGCATGCCTCGGATGCCGACATCCTGGCGGTCGGGCGCGAGCAGGTGGGCATCCTGAGCCGGCGCCTGCTGCCGATCGCCTCGGATGAATCGCTGGCCGAATTCCAGCAACTGCTGCTGGATCAGGCCGTGGCCTTGCGCGGCATCAGCGCGGCGGCTTGCACCGAACTGATCTATCCGCGTTCGCGCGTCGATGCCGCCGCCGGACGCGAAGCGCCGCAGGCAGTGCTGCCGCAGGAATTCGCCAACCGCGAAATGGCCATGACCCAGCATCTGCTGCGCGATGCCGATCCGGCCAACGCCGGGCGCTTCACGCTGGCCGAGCGCACGCGCGTGATCCGCAAGGCGCTGGCGCCGCTGACGCAGGACCAGCTCAGATTGCTGTCCTCGGCCGAGCGCCGTCAGGCCGATCCGGAGGCCACCTGCGATGCCTCCATCGCCTATCTGCGCGCGGTCAACCAGTTGCCGCCGGACGAGCGCCGGACCGCGCTGCGCGTGCTGTATTCGCGTCACTGATGATGAACGCCACCACCAGTCCGGGCCGCGTCGGCGCTGCTACACTGCCCCGTAACCGGGCGTCGGGCGCGTGGCGCAAGCCAGCCGCCCGTCTTTGCCAATCACGACCACATCCAAGCGCATGACCGAACCTCGCGACACCGATGCCGACTGGCCGCGCACCATTGCCGCGGCCGTCATCTGCGGCATCCTCTACTACCTGATTGCCAGCCCGGCGGCCAATATCGAAGAAAGCGCCACGCTGGCGCCGATCGCCGCGCCGGCCCCGACCTTCATGATCGCGCTGCTGTGGCGCAAGCCGGCGCGCGAATGGTTTCCCTATCTGCTGGCGGTGTTCACCGCCATGATGATGGTGGGCGACAAGGACTGGCTGCCGGTCCAGGCCGATGCCGGATTCGCGCTGCTGAACGTGCTGGAGATCGCGGCCTGCGTCATGGTGGGGCGGCGCTTCGTCGCACGCGACGGCCAACTCGATACGCTGCACCGGCTCGGCCGCTTCTGCTTGCTGTTGCCGGTGGCGGTGGTGGCGGTGGTATCGGCGCTGGGCGCCACGCTGGGTGCCGATGCCATGCAAGGCGACTGGTGGGCCGAATGGCGCACCCTGCTGGTGGGCAACGGTTTGGCGATCCTGGTGCTGGTGCCGGTGTTCCTGGTGTGGTCGCAAGCCGGGCGCTTCCCCGCCATGTCCAAGCGCGACCTGCCCTCGCTGTTCGGCGCCCTGGGCGCGCTGGCGGTGCTGCTGGGCTGCACCGCCTTCGGCCTGTCGGAAGAGATTCAGCGCGTGCTGCTGTCGCTGGTGCTGGCCGGCGCCGCGCTTTACGGCGGCATGCGCAGCGCGACGCTGGCCACCAGCGTGGCGGCCGTGCTGGCGGTGCTGCTCACGCTGTACGACCTCGGACCCTACCGCCAGGATGGGTTGGACAGCACCTGGCGCCTGCAGGTCGATCTGGCCGGTTTGGCCGTGCTGACCTTCTTCATTGCCGTGGCCATGCGCGAGCGCCAGGCGCTGGCGGCGCGCATGGAACAGATGCGCCGCTTCGAATCGCTCGGGCTGATGGCCGGCGGCATCGCGCACGATTTCAACAATGTGCTGGGCGCGGCCGGCGGCTATGCCGAGGTGGCGCATGAACGCCTTGATGCCAGCTCGCCAGCGCGCGCGCCGCTGGAAGAGGTGATGTCGGCGGTCTCGCGCGGCCGTGACCTGACCGAACAGATCCTGCTGGCCGCGCGCCGCGGCGACCGCCAGCGCGCCTTGCTCGACTTGCGCGACCCAGTCGGCGAGGCGGTGCGGTTGGCGCGGCCGTTGTGCCGCGCGGGCGTGAGCATCGAATTCGCGCCGCCGCCGCAAGCGGTGGCGGTGCACGGCCATCCCGGGCAGTTGACGCGGGTGGCGCTGAACCTGGTGCGTAACGCCAGCCAGGCGGCACGCAGCAAGGTCATCGTCAGCCTGCATGCAGGCGAGGCGCCGGGCGAGATCCCGTTGGTGGGCGATCTGCCGCGCGACTACGCGGCCTGGCTGGAAGTGGCCGACGACGGCACCGGCATCGCGCCTGAAAATCTGCCGCGCCTGTTCGAGCCTTTCTTTACCACGCGCGGCGGTCCGGGCGGCAAGGGCACCGGTCTTGGTCTGGCGATCGTGGCCGGCATCGCGACCGAGCACGACGGCGGAGTGGCGGTGGCCAGCAGCGGCGAGGGCACGCGTTTCCGCCTGCTGCTGCCGGCTGATGCGCATGCGGCGCCGCAGTCTGCAACACAGACCACGTCCGCGCCGGCGCACCAGCCTCAACAGCAACCGGCCGCGCAGGAAGAAGCGCAGACGCTGATCGGCAACGGCGAGTGCGTCTTCGTGGTGGACGATGATCGCGCCCAGCGCGAGCTATGCGAGGACTGGCTGGCCGCGATGGGCTTCGAGCCCATCGGCTTCGACAATCCGGAGCTGGCGCTGGAGGAGTTCGCGCTGGAGCCGCTGGCGGTGGATCTGCTGGTGAGCGATCTGGACATGCCGCAGATGCAGGGTAATGCCTTCATCGCCCGCGCGCGCGCATTGCGGGCCGACATGCCGGCGCTGCTGTGCTCGGGCGAGGCGCGCGTGGATGAGCTGGCTGCGGCGCTGGATGTGCCCGGCCTGCGCAAGCCATTCGATCGGGAAACGCTGCGCCGCGCTATCATAGCGGCGCTGAAACACAGGGAACACAGGGAAGAGGGGAAACGATGAGCGCGATACAAACGCCGAAAGTCCTGGTGGTGGACGACGACCAGGCCATGCGTCAACTATTGGTGGACTATCTCGCCGGCCACGGCATCGCCGTGGACAGCGCCGCCAATGGCGCCGAGGCGCAGGCCGCGGTGCAGGACAAGAACTACGACATGGTGCTGCTGGACCTGGGCCTGCCCGACATCGACGGCGCCGACCTGGCGCGCCGCTGGCGCGCGGACACCAGCATGTCCATCATCTGCGTCACCGGCCGCAACGAAGAGGCCGACATGGTCATGGGCCTGGAGCTGGGCGCCGACGACTACATCACCAAGCCGTTCTCGCCGCGCGAAGTGCTGGCGCGCATGCGCGCCGTGCAGACGCCGGTCACGCGCGGCAAGCATCCGCGCGCCTACCAGTTCGCCGGCTGGAACCTGAGCCTGAACACGCGCCGCCTGACCGCGCCGGACGAACGCAACGTCAGCCTGACTAATGCCGAGTTCAATCTGCTGGTCGTGTTCCTGAGTGCGCCGGGCCGCATCATCTCGCGCGAACACCTGCTGGAAAGCACGCGCGCCTTCGACGACGTGTATGACCGCGCCATCGATGTGCAAATCCTGCGCCTGCGCCGCAAGCTGGAAGCCGATCCCAAGAACCCGACCCTGCTGCGCACCGAGCGTGGCGCCGGCTACTTCCTCGACGCCGAGATCGACACCCTGTGGGGCTGAGGCCGCCCGGTCTCTTGCCCACCTGTTTGTAGGACCGGCGCCACACCCCGGCGCCGGCGCCCGCAGTCTATGCTGCGATGCAGTAAAATGCAGGCTGCACCGCATGCCTGCGTCCCTCCGGGATGCTTGCCGGACATGCAATCCCCCTGATTCGCCGCCTCACCCTGACCACGGGCCGCCGCCTTGCCGCGCGCTTGTCCGCAGCCGCCGCCAATGACGACTATTGCCACTTCCGATTCGCGCATGCGCGACCTCCGCCAGAACGTGCTGGCCGGATTGACCACTTCCTTCGCCCTGGTGCCCGAATGCATCGCTTTCGCCCTGGTGGCGCAGTTGAATCCACTGATGGGCTTGTACGGCGCGTTCTTCATCTGCACCATCACCGCGCTGTTCGGCGGCCGGCCCGGCATGATCTCCGGCGCCGCCGGCTCGATGGCGGTAGTGATCGTGGCGCTGGTGGTGCAGCACGGCGCGCAATACTTCCTCGCCACCGTGGTGTTGTCGGGCCTGATCATGCTGGCCTTCGGCGCGCTGCGGCTGGGCAAGCTGGTGCGCATGGTGCCGCATCCGGTGATGCTGGGCTTCGTCAACGGCCTGGCCATCGTCATCGCCAGCGCGCAGCTGGAACACTTCCGCCACGACACGCCGTCCGGTCCGCAATGGCTGCAAGGCACGCCGTTGGCCATCATGTTGGGCCTCACGCTGCTGACCATGCTGGTGGTCTGGCTGCTGCCGCGCGTGACCAAGGCGGTGCCGCCGGCGCTGGCCGCCATCGTCGGCGTCGGTGTGCTGACCCAGCTCACCGGCCTGCCCACGCCGACCCTGGGCGACATGGCCAGGATCGCCGGCGGCCTGCCGCTGCTGCATTTCCCGGAGGTGCCGCTGAACCTGGAGACGCTGCGCATCATCGCGCCGTACGCGGTGCTGATGGCCATCGTCGGCCTGCTGGAAACCCTGTTGACCTTCAACCTCACCGACGAGATCACCGCCAGCCGCGGCCAGCCCAATCGCGAATGCCTGGCGCTGGGCGCGGCCAACATCGTCTCCGGTCTGTTCGGCGGCATGGGCGACTGCGCCATGATCGGCCAGACCATGATCAACCTCGGCTCCGGCGGCCGCTCGCGCCTGTCGGGCGTGGTCGCGGGCGTGATGATCCTGCTGTTCATCCTGTTCCTGTCGCCGGCCATCGAGCGCATCCCGCTGGCCGCGCTGGCCGGCGTGATGTTCGTGGTGGCGCAGGAAACCTTTGCCTGGGGCTCGCTGCGCGTGCTGGGCAAGGTGCCCAGGAACGACGCGCTGGTGATCGTGGCCGTGACCGTGACCGTGATCACGGTGTTCACCGACCTGGCGGTGGCGGTACTGTGCGGCATCGTGATCGCGGCGCTCAACTTCGCCTGGCAGCACGCGCGCGAAGTGCGCGCCGATATCGAGGACAGTGAAGACGGCAGCCGCACCTATCTGCCGCACGGCACGCTGTTCTTCGCCTCCACCGCGCGCTTCCTGGAACTGTTCGACCCGCAGCACGACCCGCAGCAAGTGGTGCTGGATTGCCGCTACTTGCGCCTGGCCGATCATTCGGCGATCGCTGCAGTGCAGACGCTGTCCGAGCGTTACGCGCGCCTGGGCAAAGAACTGCGGGTGGTCGCGCTGTCGCAGCGTTGCCGTCACCTGCTGCTGCAGGCTGGCGTGCCGGAGGCGCGCCACGAGGAGGTATCGGGCGCTGCCTGAGGGTGACCGGCACATCGGTAAGGGCGATCACCCGCGTGTGATCGCTCTGATCCCGGGCGCGCGGAGGCGATCCCGGCCACGCCCGTCATCGGGACGGTCTGTCGCTCCCTGTTTCAACTGAAATATCGCGATCCGATCCTGCAAGCTTCCTGAAACCGGTCGCGAGCATGATGTGTGCATGGCCAGACGCACCGGGGCGTCGGCCTCAACCCTGACTCAAGGAGTACCTCATGCCCATCCTCCCCCTCATCGCTGAAGGCGCGCTCTACGTCATGGGCCTGCTCTCGGCCGCTTCGCCCTTGTTCCAGTAAGCGCTCATTCATCGCACGCACGCACTCACTCTCAGGCCGCCTTCGGGCGGCCTTTCTCATGTCCGTTGCATTGCTTGCGCAAAAAGGCCATCAACGCCCGTCCGGATCTGATAATCGCGGTATGCAACCACCGGGCCCAGGACGCCCTGCGGATGGGGGCATACCGCAACCGGGAATCTCTTAGAACCGATCCATGCCGCCGACCACGGTGAACTGCGCAGATGGCCGCCGCAGCGTGAGATTTAGTTCATCAGAAAATAATTAGAGCAGAGATGCAGCGGGATTTTCATGGGGACATGAAATGACGGCAAGCTACACCGCGCACGTGAGCCACCTGATTTCCGATGCGCGCAACCGGTATTCTTTTCCGACGGTCGAGGCACGGACGGGAGCGCCATCGGTGCTGCATCGGCATTTCACGGTGGGGGAAGATCCGCGCTCGCTCCAGGCGCTTGCCTGCTTCGACTATGTCGGCCGCATCCTTGATTCCCCGATGTCGCGCGCGCAGACCGAGACGGGTTTCCACGGTGAGATCGATAGTTATATTCTCAAGGAGATGATCTACCTCGATAGCCGGACCGATCCCTTGCAGCAGGCCCGCACCGACGCCATCGCCACCGGCCATCAGCGGGGTTCGTTGAAATCCATGGCCCGCCGCGCTAACCCTTCAGGCAAGTTATCATTCGGGGAGTATGGCAACCAGACAAAGAAAGGCCGCTCCTCGCAAGCGGGCCACCTCAAGGAAGAGTGGGAAAAGCAAGAAGAAGCCGGTGAGCACGCTCCAGCGCTTTCTCATCTCGTTCATCAGCACGACCACCGTAGTCTTCGGCATCGCCAGTTGGGTGCTCAACCCGCAGCTGGTCGAGACGCTGCGGAATTCCTCCTATCTTGCACAAGGCAACACGCCCGGCGAAGATCGCGTAACGACGACAACACCGGTCGAGCCGGTAAGAACCGCCAGCCGCTTTGCCCGTTGCCCGCAATTCTTCCCCGGAGAACAGGCGCCGCAGTTGCCCGCGGGAGACGGCTTGCGCGAACTGTGTTTCAACGCGTTCGCAATCCTGTACAACGGCCAGACCAAGACGCCGCTCGTGGTGGTGGAGCGCTTGAATCGGGCGACGCTGCTGAAGGCCCATCATCAGCAGCGCACCGACAAGTTCTATCCGGAGGCCCGTCTGCCGCGCGTCGAGCGCGCGGAGTTGAACGACTATAAAGGATCAGGCTACGCGCGCGGCCACATGGCGCCGGCCGCCGACATGGCCACCCCCGAGGCGATGGCGCAGAGTTTTTCGCTGGCCAACATGGTTCCTCAGAACCAGGTGCATAACGCCGGCGCCTGGTCCAAGATCGAGCAGGACACGCGCAGGTACGCCATGCGGGCCAGGGGTGACGTCTTCGTGTACACCGGCCCGCTGTTCGATGCCAGGCCTTCTACGGTGGGGCGCGGGCACGTGGCCGTCCCCAGCCATCTGTTCAAGCTGGTCTATGACGCCAGTACGGGGAAGTCCTGGGCCCACGTGCAGGCAAACCGGGCAGATACACGGGCCGGGCCGCCGATTGGATATGCGGATTTCGTGAGACGGACCGGCCTTCAACTGCTTTTGCCCGCAGGCGCCGGCAAGTGAGTGTGGCGATCGTCCTGGTTCCAAAGCGAAAAATAATGTCGCGATAAAACGTGCATGCCGGCATGGCGTTGCGACAGAACCGGGCAATTGCCATCGAACCGTTCACACCGGGTGACGAAAGCGCCTCCGCGCCTGCGGGCAGACGTTCAAGCCAAGCCATGCGCGGCGATGTTGCGATATTGCCCTTTGAAATACAGCAATGGCTGCGCGGCAACTGCTTCTTGCAGGTTCAGGGCTTTCACTTCCCCGATCACGATGACGTGATCACCCGCGGCATGTTCGGCGTAGATGTCGCAATCAAGCCAGTGCAGGCTGCCGGCAATGATGGGATTGCCCAGCGGCGATTCCTGCCATTCGATTCCGTGCCACTTGTCGGCGCCGCGGCGCGCGAACTGGTTGGAAATCCGGACCTGTTCCTCCGACAGGATATTGACTGCGAATCGACCCGCCTGGCGAATGCCGGGATAGCTGGCAGAACTGGACATGACGCTGAAGGACACCAGCGGCGGGCTCATCGATACGCTATAGAACGACTGGCAGGTGAAGCCGATCGGTTCGCCATCGACCAGCGATGTGATCACGGTGATGCCGGAAGCGTAATGCCCGAGCGCCTCGCGAAAGCGCAATGGTTCGATGGCGGTGCTGGAAAGTGACATGGCAGGAACCAGATGCAGGTACGGATCGATGGTGTTAAGGAAAGCCTGAAGCTGCCCGGAAATGTTAGTTGACCGATGTAGTCTGACTTCGTCCCTTGCCGCTTTTGACAGCGCTCGTCAAGCCGCATCGGCCAAAGACCCGCATGACGTTCTGCAGGCGAGCCGCCGCGAATTCTTCGCGACGGCCATTTCTCGCGTCGGCGTTATTTCGCCAATTCCTGGCGGACGATTTCCGCTCCGGCGCTCAAGGCATTCAGCTTGCCCCTTGCCACGCTGCGCGCCAAGGGCGCCATGCCGCAGTTGGTGCAAGGATAAAGCTTGTCGGCATCGACGAACTGCAACGCCTTGCGCAGGGTGTTGGCGACTTCCTCGGGTGTTTCAATGGTGTTGCTTGCCACATCGATGGCTCCGACCATCACCTTCTTGCCCCGGATGAGCTCAATCAGATCCATGGGGACATGAGCGTTGTGGCATTCCAGCGAGACGATATCGATGCTGGATTGTTGCAGCTTGGGGAAGGCTTCTTCGTATTGCCGCCACTCGGAGCCCAGCGTCTTCTTCCAGTCCGTATTGGCCTTGATGCCATAGCCATAGCAGATATGCACGGCCGTCTCGCACTTCAGCCCTTCGATGGCGCGTTCCAGGGTGGCGACGCCCCACTCGTTGACTTCATCGAAGAACACGTTGAATGCGGGCTCATCGAACTGGATGATATCGACGCCGGCGGCCTCCAGCTCCCTGGCTTCCTGATTGAGGATCTTGGCGAATTCCCAGGCCAGCTTTTCGCGGCTCTTGTAATGCGCGTCATACAGCGTGTCAATCATGGTCATGGGGCCCGGCAACGCCCATTTGATGGGTTGCCTGGTCTGTTGACGGAGGAACCTGGCATCGTCGACGAAGACCGGCTTCGGGCGCGAAACGGCGCCCACGACCGTCGGCACGCTTGCATCGTAGCGATCGCGGATCCTGACGGTCTCGCGCTTCGTGAAATCGACGCCATCCAGGTGTTCGATGAAGGTCGTCACGAAATGCTGGCGCGTCTGCTCGCCATCGCTGACGATATCGATGCCGGCGTGCTGTTGCTCCTGCAGCGCCAGGCGCAAGGCATCCCGCTTGCCGTCGCGCAGTTCTTCATCCTGCAGTTTCCAGGGGGACCAGAGTTTCTCGGGCTCCGCGAGCCAGGAAGGTTTTGGCAGGCTGCCGGCAGTCGAAGTGGGTAACAGTTTTTTCACGATGGATGACCTGGTGTGTTGGAGGAATCAATGCGCGTAATTGGCGGACCATTGCGCGAGGACAGTCTGGTAAGGCTTGATGAAGTGCTCCTCGACAAACCGCCCCTGTTCGACGGCCAGGCGGCTACGCTCTTCCCGGTCGTAGACGATCCGGGTCAATGAATAGTCCTGGTGCTTCAGGCTCGGTTGATAGGATTTGCCTGCTGCGGAATTGGCGTTGTAGATCTCGGGCCGATAGATCTTCTGGAAGGTATCCATCGTGCTGATGGTGCTGATCAGCTCAAGGTTCGTGTAATCGCCGAGCAGATCGCCGGAGAAATAGAAGGCCAGCGGCGCGGCACTGTTCGGCGGCATGAAATAGCGCACCTTCAAGCCCATTTTCCGGAAGTACTCGTCGGTCAGGGAATACTCGTCCTGCACGTATTCCACACCCAATACCGGATGCTGGTTTTCAGTGCGTTGATAAGTCTTGCTGCTCGACACGCTCAGGCAGATGACGGGAGGCTTGTTGAAATGCGCCTTGTACGTGTCGGAATTCACGAAGGACTTGAACAGCTTCCCGTGCAGGTCGCCAAAATCCTCCGGCGCGCTGAAGGCGGGCTGGTTCTTGTTGCGCTCCAGCAGAACAACGCTGAAATCGTAATCGCGCACGTAGGAGGAAAAGTTATTCCCCACGATGCCCGCGATGCGTTCGCCGGTGTGGCGATCGATGATCGTGGTCTTCAGGATCTCGATCAGGGGCAGGGCGTGGCCGGTGCTTTCACCATCGACATGCATCTCGACCGAGATGATCTCCAGCTGGACGCTGTAACGATCACCGGTCGGATTGTCCCAATGCGCCAGCGCATTGAAACGGTTGTCGATCATCCGGAAGGTGTTGCGCAGGTTCTCCCGGCGGCTTTCCCCTCGGGCCAGATTGGCGAAGTTGGTGGTGATGCGCGTATTCTCCGAAGGACGATAGTCTTCATCGAAGCAAATGCTCTTGATGGCAAATGTGAATGCTTTACTCATGATGATCCGGTACCCCTAATGTCTGAGATCAAGCTTGCGTCCATGTCTTGCATCTTCAATGCGGCCCAGTTTTCCTCTTGGGCTTTTTTGATTCGGCAGACTTGACGTGTCGATGTACAAGGGGAATTCTATGTCAGTTGATCCATGAATAAAAATGAATTGATCTCATAAAACCATTAGATCCACTCATGAATTATTGCGCGCGCCGGGCCGCTCGTTTCGGATCGAAGCGGGTGGTGAGGTGTGAAATGGCGGATGCCTCAAAGAGACGTCTCTAAGGGTAGGGAAGAAAGATGCGTGGAATAGCCGAGAGACCGTTCGGTCCCGTGTCGGATTGCCGCAGAAAAAAGCGCAGGCCGGCTTCCGGCGGATTTCTGGCCGATTTCTGAGCGTTTGGGGGCCGGAGCGATGCGCCCGCGTTCGCCGGACAAGATCACCTGAAACGATGATTCCTGACGGGGAAACATGAACATGGAGATGTCTTCATGCTCCCTTGCGAAGAACGCCCTGATGCTCGCCGAGACGAAGAATCAAGCCGCCGCAGGCCTTTTCGCTTGCTCGATGAACGCGCGCAGATAATCGATACCTACATCCGCCTCGCGGGCGCCAAGGAAGATGTTCTTGGCGATGCCGTGCTTGCCCAGCCGGACCGGCACCACGTCCATCTTGTCCGCGTATTCCAGCACCAGCCAGCGCGGCAACGCCGCCACACCGCGGCCGCTGGCCACCATCTGCAGCATGATGTCGGTGGTTTCGATCGGCTTGTGGCGTTTGGGCGTGATGCCCGCCGGGGTGAGGAACATGCTGTAGATATCCAGGCGATCGACCGGCACCGGATAGGTCACCAGCACCTCGTTGCTCAGCTGCTTGGGCTTGATGTATTCCTCCCCGGCCAGCTTGTGGTTGCCGGCGACCACCAGCACCTGCTCGTAGTCGAACACCGGCTCGAACACTAGGCCCGGCTTGTCCAGCGGATCAGGCGTGACCAGCAGGTCGATCTCATAGCCGAACAGTGCACCGATACCGCCAAACTGGAATTTCTGTTTCACGTCCACATCCACATCCGGCCACGCGGCCAGATAGGGCGACACGATTTTCAACAGCCATTGGTAACACGGATGGCATTCCATGCCGATGCGCAGCGCGCCCCGCTCACCCTGGGCGAATTGCTGCAAGCGTTCTTCCGCCAGGTTCAGTTGCGGCAGCACCCGGTTGGCCACCGCCAGGAGATACTGGCCGGCTTGGGTCAGGCGCAGGCTGCGGCCTTCGCGCAACCAGATGTCGGTGCCCAGTTGCTGTTCCAGTTTTTTCATGCTGTGGCTGAGCGCCGACTGCGTCACGTGCAGGACCCCCGCTGCTGCGGTCAGCGAACCTTGCTTTTCCACTTCCTGCACGATGGACAAATGAATACGATCAAGCATGATGGGTGAGGGAAATTCATGTTTTTGCGGGATTTGGCGATTTTACTTCATGATTTATTGAATGGCGCCAATGCCCGGTCGTCGCCGGTAACGATGGCGATCTTGTCGGGTCGGGACATGTCTTCTCCACTCGCCCGGTTCAAGGGCGGGGTGCGCAGTTTCATCAATGCGCGATGTCCCGAATGCAGGCGTCTTACGGCGGCGCGTCCCATAGTGTCGGCGTAGGCGATCAGATGTCAGAAATAGCGTGACGCTTCTGATTGCGGAGATAGCGCGGCCGCGGTGGCGCAGAGAAAGATAGTCAGCGCTCAAGCAAACGCCCGCATGCTGCGGGCGTTTTATCGTTTGGGACGTTTGGTCATGGAGTCGGTGTCGGCAATCCGGTCACGAGCAAGTGATTCGTTGAGAAAGCTACGCCAGGTAGCGACGTTGGTCTGATGCACCGGTGCTGCCATCAGGCGCCGAAGATACGGGAGGCCATGTCGGTGAAGGCGACGATGAGTCCGATGAGCATGTTGTTCTCCTTAAGTCAGTTACCAGTGAGGTGCGACGATGAAAGTTTGTTGCTTGGTCCGAGTGCTTCGTGTCAGTCCTGAGATGTCTCCGGGACAGCGCTGTCAGGCGCCGAAGATACGGGAAGCCATTTCAGTGAAGGCGACGATGAGTCCGATGAGCATGTTGTTCTCCTTGAGTCAGTTATCAGTAAGGTGTGGCAATGAAAGCTTGTTGTTTGGTCCGAGTGCCTCGTGTCAGTCCTGAGGTGTCTTCGGGCCAGCGCTGTCAGGCGCCGAAGATACGGGAAGCCATTTCGGTGAAGGCGACGATGAGTCCGATGAGCATGGTGTTCTCCTTGAGCGGGTTAGGTTGACCGTTGGAAGCTTGCCGCGTCTGCGGTGTGTTTCGTTTCGGTATGGTGCTATCTTCGTCCCGCCCCGTTACAGTTGCATTGCAGTGTCGGACGCGAATGTTTCAGTTGACATATGGCATGCCCGGCGGCGCCGCACGGCACGAACCTGCCCTTGATTTATCCACAGGCAAAAAAAAGCCCGCCTGAGGAGGCGGGCAAGTACCACGGGAAACATTCATCACGGCCGGCCCACGTCGCGCGCTGCGGGCCGGCGCTCTTGCAGGCGCGGCTTACAGGCCGAGGTAGTCGAGCTTGCCGAGCTTCACGCCGTTGTGGCGCAGGATGCCGTAGGCCGTCACCACATGGAACATGAAGTTGGGCAGGCCGAATTGCGTCAGGTTGTCGCGGCCGGTCATGGTCTGCTCCTCGCCGCGCAGCATCATCTTGACCTTGCTGTCTTCGCGGCCGTCGATGGCGTCGGCCGGGATGCCTTCCAGGAATACGATGGTCTTGTTGATGCGCGCTTGCAGTTCGTCGAAGCTGGTTTCGTCGTCCGGGAAGTTGGGCGCGGCCAGGCCCGACAGGCGGCTGGCAGTAGCCTTGGCGGTGTCGCTGGCGCGCTGGATCTGGGCCGACAACGGGTACATGTCTTCGAACAGGCGGGCGGCGATCAACTGGTCGTGTTCCAGCTTGTGCTCGTCGGCGTGCTGCTCGGCCTTGTCGAGCAGGGAGGACAGGGTTTGCAGGCCGCGGATCAGGACCGGGACGCTGACTTGATGCAGGGTGATGGACATGGTGTTCTCTCGTAATCGGATTGGCGTAGTGGTTTCGTAGTGTGCCGGCCCGCCGCCCGGATCGGGCCGGAACGGCGGGATGCTGCTTACTTGGACGACAGTTGCGTGGCCGGCGCTGCCGCCGGCGCAGGTGGCGTGCCCCAGCCGCCGCCCAGGGCGCGGATCAGGTTCACGGTGGAGCGGGCGCGTTCGCCGTCCAGCGTGACCGAAGCGCGCTGCTGTTGCAGCACCGTGCGGTCGGCGTCGATCACGCTGAAGTAACTGACCGCGCCTTCCTGATACTGGGTGTGCGACAGCTTGGCGGCGCGCGCCGAGGCGGCCACGGCTTCGTCCTGGGCCTGGCTCTGGTCGCCCAGGATGCGCAGGTTGGCCAGGTTGTCTTCCACTTCGCGGAAGGCGTTGAGCACGGTGCCGCGATAGGTGGCCACCTGTTCTTCATAGCTGGCGGGGGCGCGATCCACGCCGGCCTGGCGACGGCCGCCGTCGAAGATCGGCATCGACAGCGCGGTGCCCACCAGCGGGCCCAGCAGGAAGGTGCGGCTGGACCAGTTGAACAGGTCGCCCAGCTGCGCCGACTCGTAGCCCAGGCCGCCGGTGAGGTTCAGGCTGGGGAAGAAGGCCGACTTGGCCACGCCGATACGGGCATTGGCGGCGGCCATCGCGCGCTCGGCGGCCGCGATGTCGGGACGGCGCTCCAGCAGCGTCGAAGGCAGGCCGGCTGGCACCGCCAGGCTGAGGCGGGTCAGCGGTTGCGGCGCCAGCGAGAACTCGGCCGGGGTGCTGCCCAGCAGGATCGCCAGCGCGTGTTCGGCGGTGGCGCGCTGGCGGGCGATGCCGAGCGCTTCCGATTGGGCCGAGGCCAGTTCGGACCTGGCGCGCGCCACGTCCACTTCGCTGATGTCGCCTTCATCGAAGCGGCGCTGCACCAGGCGCAGCGATTCCTGGCGCAGTTGCACGGTGCCGCGGTACAGCTCGGAGGCAGCATCCAGTTCGCGCACCAGGAAGTATTGCTGCGCGACGTCGGCCTGCAGCGCCAGCAGCACCGAGTGGAACAGCGCTTCGCTGCGCTGGGCGTCGGCGGTGGCGGCGTCCACGGTGGAGGCGACTCGGCCGAACAGATCCACTTCATACGACACGTTCACCTGCGCCCGGTACAGGGTAAAGGGCTGGGTGTTGGCATCGGCCGGCAGGCCTTGCGAAGCCGGCGAGGGACGTTGGCGGGTGGCGCCGACGCCGGCGTCCACCTGCGGGAAGTAGCCCGAGCGCGCGTCCCGGGTCAGCGCGCGCGCCTGTCCCAGGCGCGCGGCGGCTGCCTTCAGATCCTGGTTGGCTTGCTGGGCAAGGTCTTCCAGGCGGTTCAGGCCGTCGTCGTTGAAGATCTTCCACCATTCGCCGCGGGCGATGTCTTCCGAGGGCGCGGCCGACTTCCATTGGCTGCCGTTCTCGCCGGCTTGCGGACCGGCTTCCTTGAAGGCGGCCGGGGTATCCACCGAGGGACGCTCATAGGTCGGCGCCACCGAGCAGCCGGCCAGCACCAGCAGCGCCGCCAGCAGGGCCGAACCGATGCGCGCGGGGCGCAGCAGGGATTGCATGTTGATTGCGTTCATTTTGATTGCTCCATTCATCTGCCGATCCGGAGATCAGCGATCTTCCTGCGAACCCGGGGTGGCGTGCGCCACATTGGGCGCATGCGAACCGGCGGTCATCGGCGCTTCGTGATGCGAGGCCGAATGCAGCTTGCGGCGGTCGATGGTACGCAGCAGCACGTAGAACACCGGGGTCAGGAACAGGCCGAACAGCGTCACGCCCAGCATGCCGAAGAACACCGCGATACCCATCGCATGGCGCATTTCCGAACCCGCGCCCGAGGAAGTCACCAGCGGCACCACACCCATGATGAACGCGATCGAGGTCATCAGGATCGGGCGCAGACGCAGGCGGCTGGCTTCGATCGCGGCTTGCACCGCGGTGCGGCCTTGCATTTCCAGTTCGCGGGCGAATTCCACGATCAGGATCGCGTTCTTGGCCGACAGGCCCACCAGCACCATCAGACCGATCTGGGTGAAGATGTTGTTGTCGCCCTTGGTGAGCCAGACGCCGGTCAGGGCGGCCAGGATGCTCATCGGCACGATCAGGATCACCGCCAGCGGCAGGGTCAGGCTTTCATACAGCGCAGCCAGCACCAGGAACACCAGCAGCACGCTGATCGGGAACACCCACACGCCGGCGTTGCCCGCGAGGATCTTCTGGTAAGTCAGGTCGGTCCATTCGAACTTGACGCCGCGCGGCAGGGTGGCTGCTGCAACACGTTCGGCCGCGGCTTGCGCCTGGTCGGACGAGTAGCCGGGCGCCGGGCCGCCGTTGATGTCGGCCGCGGTATAGCCGTTGTAGCGCACCACCATTTCCGGACCGAAGGTCTGCTTGACCTTCACCACCGACGACAGCGGCACCATTTCGCCAGCATCGTTGCGGGTCTTCAGTTGCAGGATGTCCTCGGCCTTGGCGCGGAAGGGCGCGTCAGCCTGGGCGCGCACCTGATAGACGCGGCCGAAGCGGTTGAAGTCGTTGACGTACAGCGAACCCAGGTAGATCTGCATGGTGTTGAACACGTCGGTCACCGGGATGCCGAGCTGCTTGGCCTTCACGCGATCCAGGTCCACGTCCAGTTGCGGCACGTTGATCTGGTAGCTTGAGAACATCGGGCCCAGCGCCGGTTCCTTGGAAGCGGCCTTCATGAAGGCTTGTGCGGCCTTGTCCAACTCTGCATAGCCCACCGCGTCGCGGTCTTCGATCTGCATCTTGAAGCCGCCCAGGGTGCCCAGGCCCATCACCGGCGGTGGCGGGAACACGGCGGTGAAGGCTTCCTTGATGCCGCCGAATTTCTTGTTCAGCGAGGCGGCGATGGCATTGCCCGACAGTTCCTTGCTCTTGCGTTCTTCGAAGGGCTTCAGGCCCACGAACACGATACCGGCCGAGGAGCTGTTGGTGAAGCCGTTGATCGACAGGCCGGGGAAGGCGATGGCGCTGGCCACGCCGGGTTCCTTGAGCATGATGTCGCTCATCTTGCGCATCACTTCTTCACTGCGGTCGATCGAGGCGCCGTTGGGCAACTGCGCGAAGGCCACCAGGTATTGCTTGTCCTGGCCCGGCACGAAGCCGCCCGGCACGATGTAGGACACGCCCAGGGTGGCCGCCAGCAGCAGCACGTACACGCCCATGGTCGAACCCTTGCGCTTGATCACGCCGGTCACGCCCTGGCCGTAGTTGTCGGAGGCACGGTTGAAGAAGCGGTTGAAGCGGATGAAGAAGCCGCCCAGGAAGCGGTCCATCACGCGGGTCAGCCAGTCCGGCTTGTCGCCGTGGCCCTTGAGCAGCATGGCGGCCAGCGCCGGCGACAGGGTCAGCGAGTTGAAGGCCGAGATCACGGTCGAGATCGCGATCGTCATGGCGAACTGCTTGTAGAACTGGCCGGTCAGGCCGGTCATGAAGGCCAGCGGCACGAACACGGCCACCAGGGTCAGCGCGATCGCGATGATCGGGCCCGACACTTCCTGCATGGCGCGGTAGGTCGCTTCGCGCGGCGACAGGCCGGCGCCGATGTTGCGCTCCACGTTTTCCACCACCACGATCGCATCATCGACCACGATACCGATGGCCAGCACCATCCCGAACAGCGACAGCGCGTTGATGGTGTAGCCGAAGCCCAGCATCAGCGAGAAGGTACCGATGATGGACACCGGCACCGCCAGCAGCGGGATGATGGAAGCACGCCAGGTCTGCAGGAAGATGATCACCACGATCACCACCAGCGCGATGGCTCCCAGCAGCGTATGCACCACCGCTTCGATGGAGGCGCGCACGAACTGGGTCGGGTCATACACGATGCTGTATTGAACCGAGCTGGGGAAGTCGGCCGACAGTTCCTTCATCGCCGCGCGCACTTGCGTGGACACGTCCAGCGCGTTGGCGCCGGGCGCCTGGAAGATGGGGATGGCGACCGCCGGCTTGTTGTCCAGCAGCGAGCGCAGGCCGTATTCGGACGCCGCCAGTTCCACGCGGGCGACGTCGCCCAGCTTGGTGGTGGAGCCGTTGGGCGAGGCCTTCAGGATGATGTCGCGGAACTCGGCTTCGGTCTTCAGGCGGCCTTGCGCGTTCACCGACAGTTGCAGCGGCGTGTCGGGCGAGCTAGGCGATTGGCCGATCACGCCGGCGGCGACCTGCACGTTCTGTTCGCGGATCGACTTGATGACGTCGGAGGCGGTCAGGCCGCGTTGCGCCACCTTGTTAGGATCCAGCCACACGCGCATGGCGTAGTTGCCGGAGCCGAACAGGCCCACTTCACCCACGCCCTGGATGCGCGCCAGGCGGTCCTTGACGTTCAGGACCGCGTAGTTGCGCAGATAGGTGGTGTCGTAGCGGTTGTCGGGAGAGATCAGGTGGACCACCATGGTCAGCGTCGGCGACGACTTCAGCGTGGTCACGCCCAGGCGCTGAACGTCTTCCGGCAGGCGCGGCAGCGCTTGCGAGACGCGGTTCTGCACCAACTGCTGGGCCTTGTCGGGATCGACGCCCAGGCGGAAGTTGACAGTGATGGCCAGGTTGCCGTCGCTGTTGGCCTGCGACTGCATGTACAGCATGTTTTCCACGCCGTTGATCTGCTCTTCCAGCGGCGAGGCCACGGTCTCGGCGATCACCTTGGGGTTGGCGCCCGGATACTGCGCGCGCACCACCACCGAGGGCGGCACCACTTCCGGATATTCCGAGATCGGCAACTGGAACATGGCCAGCACGCCGCCCAGCAGCAGCAGTATCGATAGCACGCCCGCGAAGATCGAGCGGTCGATAAAGAATTTAGAGATGTTCATGAGGGTTCCTTGTTAGCGCATCACCCGCTCCCGGGATGCAGCTGTCCTGGCAGCGGGCGTCCCGCGGCTTTTTCTTCCTTGAATGCGAAAGCTTGCTGTGAGCGATCAGGCCTTGTCGCCGGCTGCCTTGGCGCCGGCGTCGGCGCTCTTGGCTTCCGGTTGCATCGGCACCACGGTCGGGGTGATGGCGTCGCCCGGACGGATGCGCTGCAGGCCGTTGACCACGATGCGTTCGCCCGACTTCAGGCCGTTCTCGATCACCACCAGGCCGTCCTGGCTGGCGCCGACGCGCACCTGGCGGTAGTTGGCGTGGTTGTCCTTGTCGGCCACCATGACGAAGCGCTTGTCCTGGTCGGTGCCGATGGCCTTTTCATCGATCAACACGGCTTCGTGCGGCGCGCCGCCACCGAGGCGGACGCGGGCGTACAGGCCCAGGATCAGCTGGCCGTCGGCGTTGTCGAACACCGCGCGCACGCGGATGGTGCCGGAGGCGGTATCCAGGCGGTTGTCGATGGAGCCGACCTTGCCCTTGCGCGAATAACCGTCTTCGTTGGCCAGGCCCAGGTCGACCGGCACCGAAGCACCGGCGGCGCGTGCCGGGTTGACGTACTTCAGGAAGCTCTGTTCATCGACGTCGAACGAGGCATACACCTTGGCCACCGAGACCAGCGTGGTCAGCGGCGCATTGCCCGAACCCGGGTTGACCACGTTGCCCACGGTGACTTCGGCGCGCGAGATGCGGCCGGAGACGGGAGCGGTGATCTGGGTGTATTCCAGATTCAGGCGCGCGGCGCGCAGGGCAGCCTTGGCCGCAGCCACGTTGGCGGCGGCTTCACGGGCGGCGTTCTGCTTTTCTTCGAAATCGCGCTTGGCGATGGCGTTGTCACCCAGCAGGCGCTGGCCGCGGGCCAGATCCGACGAGGTGTAGGCGGCGCGGGCTTCGGCGCCGGCCAACTGCGCTTCGGCGCGCGCCACTTCAGCGGCGTAGGGACGCGGATCGATGGTGAACAGCACCTCGCCCTTCTTGACCAGGGCGCCATCCTTGAAGTGCACCTCGGTCAGCGTGCCGCCGACCAGGGGACGCACTTCGACGCGGTCCACTGCTTCGATGCGGCCGGAATAGGCTTGCCAGTCGATGATCTGCTTGTTGACCACTTCGGCCACGTCCACCGGCGCGGCTTGCGGCGCGGGGGCGGCGTGGGCGTCGGAGCTGGCCGAGATGCCGATGGCGGAAATGGTGCCGCCGACCGTGAGGGCGATCACGGCCAGGACGGTGGCGGTCAGGGCAAAGCGCTTGCGCAGGGTAGTGGGGGTAGTCATGTTCTTATCCTCAGAGTGTGGGAGATGGTTGAAGGTTGAACGGCATGTAGTCGGTGTTGTTGTCATCGTCGCGATGCGCGCGGGCGAAGCGGCAGCGCAGGAAGTTCACGATTTCCTTGAGCAGCGGGATATGGGTGCGCAGCGCGCCGTGCGTGATGCCGGCGAAGCGCGAAACCTGGGTATGCACGCCGGCGCGGATCAGGCTGGAGGCATATTTTTCGGCCTCCGGGCACAGCACGTCGCGTTCGGCGGTGGCGATGAAGGCGGCCGGCAGGCCCGCCAGGCGGCTCACTTCCAGCGGCGCCGCATAGGGATGCAGGCGCTGCATGGTCTGCGGCAGATACTGGCGGTAGAAGGCGGCGCACTTCTCGGCGGTCAGGTCGGACTTCAGCCGTGTGGCGTCGCCCACCATGCGCATGCTGGGGTCGAGCATGGGGCTGATGAGCACCTGGGCCGCCAGCGGCCTTTGGCAGCGGTCGCGCGTCATCAGCGTCAGGCTGACCGCCAGGCCGCCGCCGGCGTCGTCGCCGGCCGCGACCATGCGGTCGATGTCGGCGTTGAGTTCATCGGCGTGCTTGCAGGCCCAGACCGCGGCGGCATAGGCGTCTTCCGGGGCGGCCGGGAAGGGCTTGGCCGGCGCCAGCGAGTAGCCCACCGCCAGCACCACGCTGCCGCTGTACTGGGCGATGAAGCCGGCCGGGGCGTCGGCGTCGTCCAGCGAGCCGCCGACGAAGCCGCCGCCGTGGAAGTACAGCACCAGCGGGCGCTTGTTGCCGGCGTCGGCCGCGTCTTGCACCGGGTCGTAGAGACGCACGGGGATGCGTCCCAGCGGGCCGGGAACGAAAAAGTTGCGGATGTTGACGGAATGCGAGCCTTGCATGATGTGCGCCTGGGCCGAAGCCACCTGTCCTAAAGTGAACCGGATTGTGCGCCACAGCACGGTCTCAAATAAACACATATAATCCAACAACACTGTTCGCCAACTCCGAACAATCGCGGCATCGATATTCGTCAAAATACGGCCCAACAGGACCATGACGAACAGGTCGACGCCGCCGGTCAGGGCCTTCGTCAGCCGGTCCCAGCCCTGCAAGGAAAACTTGAATTTCCCTGAAGTTGGCGTAATTTGTTTGGAATTGCGGTGGAGTTGCCTGCCGAAAGCAGCATTCCACCATTGAATGGCAAGCCGGCGCGCCGGGGGCGGCGCGCTGTGCATACCGGCATTGCATGCGCCCCCATTTGCCGCGCCGGCGCTTGCCGGGCCGACGGCCGAAAGGAGAGAGCGATGGACCGTTTTCAGGCCATGCAGGTGTTTTCCGCCGTGGTGGACGCCAATAGTTTCACGCGAGCAGCAGACAACCTCAACCTGCCGCGCACGACCGTCACCACCATCATCCAGGGACTGGAAAGCCTGCTCCAGGTGCGCTTGCTGAACCGCACCACGCGCCGCATCAGCCTCACGCCCGACGGCGCGGCCTACTACGAGCGCTGCGTGCGCATCCTGGCCGACGTCGATGAGACCGAACAATCCTTCCGCAACGTCACCCGCGGCCCGCAAGGGCGCCTGCGCATCGACGTGCCGGCCTCGGTCGGACGCCTGTTGCTGTTGCCCAACCTGTGCGATTTCTACACCAAGTACCCGGACATCGAACTGGTCATGGGCATGGGCGACCGCCCGGTGGACATGGTGCAGGAGGCCGTCGATTGCGTGATCCGCATCGGAGAGTTGCAGGATTCGTCCATGGTGGCGCGCCGCATCGGCACCTTCCAGACCGTGACCTGTGCCGCGCCGGCGTATCTCGAACGCCACGGCGTGCCGCACACCATCGAGGATCTGCAGCACCACAAGTCGGTGCACTATTTTTCCAGCCGCACCGGCCGCACCATCGACTGGGATTTCGTGGTCGATGGCGTGACGCGCGAGGTCAAGATGGACGGCAAGCTCTCCGTCAACGACGGCGACGCCTACGTGGAATGCGCCCTGCAAGGCTTCGGCATGGTGCAGGCGCCGCTCTACATGGTGACCCGCCATATCGAGGAAGGCCGCCTGGTCGAGGTGCTGTCGCAATGGAAGCCCGCGCCGCTGCCGATCTCGGTGGTCTATCTGCACAACCGTCACCTGTCGCCCAAGGTGCGCGCCTTCGTGGATTGGGTGGCCGAATTGTTCTCCACCTGCCCGCTGCACAAGGCGTGCACCATGGGCATGGACATGGTCGAAGGCGAATGCCGCTTCGTCAACAAGCCCGACCAGACCACCGTGCGCAACGTGGTCGAGCAGCACAACATCGCCGAAAGCGTGTTCTGACGCGGCGCGGCCGCCGGCCGTGCGCCAGCCCTGGCGGGCGGCGCGCGGCGGATGATGCCGGCTTTGCTGGATGTGGTTCATGCGGGCTCCTCCTGTTCAGGCCTGTCGTGACGTTTCTTGCGCCGACACTGCTTCCCGCGGGGCGCGCAAGGCGATCCGCGTGGTCCGGAAATGCGTCATCCCCGCCGGCGCGGCGTGGTGAAGACGGTGAAAAACGGGTTGATGAAGAAGCGGCGCGCTGGTCTGCGCCGGGTTGCTGGTGTTGCCGTTACTGCGGGGCGGCCCTTGGGGTCGAAATCAATGTCGTGGTCGCGGCGCACTTGGGATGGCGGCGCCGGCACGGTTCACATCGTGAATAAGCTGCTCTTAGCGTGGGGAGGATTATGCTGGATCGCAGCAGCGTTTTCGTGCCAAAAGCTGCCGATTTCCTGCCTGATTCTCTGAAGCTGCCGACAATCGGGCAGTTTTTGGCCCATCGACGGATCCGGCCGCACTCTTTTGTCTGGGCGCGCGACGGCATTTCCTTGTTGGCTGCCGGTCGTCTTTTTTCTTCCGCTTCCGAATGCACTGCGTGCACAGGCTCGCGTGGCAAGGCTCGCCGGATGGGCTGCCAGGCGGCGCGATTCGCGTCGCACGATGGCTCGCTGCGCATGAAGATGGTGCAGCGCATGCATCTTGAACCGCGCCAGCGACGACCGGCATACCTAATTCTGCTGACTTTCTGCCTATTCCTGCAAGTCCGGCGGGTGGAGAATCAGGCAAGCCGCCAAATTGCGCTAAGCTGAAGCCTCGCTTTGAATGGGAGCCGCCATGGACCTGAACGAACACGCCGTCTTCGAACCCGCCGCCGGAGCGCCCGAGCCGGCGCCAGCACCGATACCGGAAGGCGTGAGGGACGATGCGCGCTTCGAGGCCATGCAGCGCGAACTGCTGCACTTGATCGGCCGCTATACCGAAGGCATCGAAGGCACGCTGGAAACCGCCATCGAAGGCTTGGATATCTATCGCATCACTTGCCCGACCGGCCCCAAGCACGCGGTGCAAAAGCCGGTGTTCGCGGTCATCGCGCAAGGCTCCAAACGCCTGTTCATCGGCGACGAGGTGTACGAATACGACCCGATGCACTACCTGGTGGCCTCGGTCGATCTGCCGGTGGTGGGCAAGGTGATGATCACCAGCCCGGAAGAGCCCTACCTGGGTTTGCGCCTGGAGCTGGATACCCGCGAGATCGGCGCCCTGATCGGCGATGAGAACCTGCCGCAGGCCGTGCCTTCCGATACCGCCGCGCGCGGCATGTACGTGAACCGGCTCGACGCCGAATTGCTGGATGCGGTGCTGCGCCTGTTGCGCCTGCACGAGTCGCCGCGCGACATCCCCATCCTGGCGCCGATGATACGGCGCGAGATCCTGTATCGCCTGCTGATGAACGGCCAGGGCGCGCTGCTGCGCCAGACGGTGCTGCAGGACAGCCAGATGAACCGCATCGCCAAGGCCATCCGCCTGATGAAGGAGGGTTATGCCCAGCCGCTGCGGGTGGAAGACATCGCGCGCGACGTGCACATGAGCGTGTCGTCGCTGCATCATCACTTCAAGCTGGTGACGGCCATGAGCCCGCTGCAATACCAGAAAAACCTGCGCCTGCAGGAAGCGCGCAAGCTCATCCTCACCGCCGACATGAGCGTGGCGCTGGCGGCGCACACGGTGGGCTACGAAAGCTCGTCGCAATTCAGCCGCGAATACAGCCGCCTGTTCGGCGCGCCGCCGTTGCGCGACAAACGCCGCTGGCAGGAAGAGGAAGCCCCGGTTCTGTGAGGCTTTCTGCGCGATGCGCCGCACGGCGCTAGAATTCCTGTCGCGAGATTCACGCTTCACCCTTTTTCCATGGATGGCCGGCGCCGATGGCGCGGGTCGTCCTTTTCTCATCCATTTCTCATCCATTTCAACGGAGACAGCATGCACTATCGTCGCCTCGGCAAGAGCAATCTCAAGGTTTCGGCACTGTGCCTGGGTTCCATGATGTTCGGCGACCAGACCGACATCGAGGAATCCGGCCGCATCGTCGCATCGGCGCGCGAACACGGCGTCAATTTCATCGACACCGCGGATGTGTACACCAAGGGCAAGTCGGAAGAGATCGTCGGCAAGCTGCTGAAGGGCCAGCGTCACCAATGGGTGCTGGCCAGCAAGCTGGGCAACCCGATGAGCGGCGAGCCCAACGAGTCGCACTATTCGCGCAGCTGGATCCTGCGCGAGACCGACAATATCCTGCGCCGCCTGGAGACCGATTATCTCGACATCCTCTACATGCACCGCGATTTCCAGGACGAGAACCTGGAAGAGGCGGTGCAATCGCTGGGCGATCTGATCCGCGCCGGCAAGATCCGCGGCTTCGGCGTGTCCAACTTCCGCGGCTGGCGCATCGCCGAGATCGCGCGCCTGTGCGAGAAGAACAACGTGCCGCTGCCGTTGGTGTGCCAGCCCTACTACAACCTGCTGAACCGCCAGCCGGAAGTTGAAATCCTGCCGGCCTGCGCCAACTACGGCCTGGGCGTGGTGCCTTACAGCCCGATCGCGCGCGGCGTGCTGACCGGCAAGTACCAGCCGGGACAGAAGCCGGCCGAGAACACCCGCGCCGGTCGCGGCGACAAGCGCATGATGGAAACCGAATTCCGCGAAGAGTCGCTGCTGATCGCGCAGAAGCTGCAACAGCACTGCGAGGCGCGCGGGATCAAGCTGGGTCAGTTCGCCACCGCCTGGGTGCTGGCCAATTCGGCCATCAGCAGCGTCATCGCCGGCCCGCGCACGCTGGCGCAGATGGAGGATTACTACGACGCGGCCGATCTGAAGATCAGCGCCGAGGAAGAGGCGCTGGTGGATGGCCTGGTGACGCCGGGCCATGCCTCTACGCATGGCTACAACGATCCCAACTATCCGTTCTTCGGCCGCGTGGTCCGGACCTGAGCGCGAGGAATGGTCGCCGTGGCGGCCGTTGCAGCATGAAAAAGCCGCGGTGACATGCCGCGGCTTTTTTGTTGCCGCAAGGAGCGTCCGCGGTGATCGATGCGTCCGGGCGTTTGCGCCTCAACGCAAGGCGGCGATGCGCCGTCCGCCTTCGGCCTTGATCTGCTGGATGTCGGTGCCCGGCACCACCAGATCCATGCCGAACTCCTTCATGCGCTGCGCCATCTCCATGGTGCCGGCGAAGATGCCGACATACTTGCCCAGCCCCTTGGCCAGCGCCACCAGCGAGCCGATGGCGTCGTTCAGTTGCTGGCTGTCGTAGGCGTCCGGCGCCAGGCCCATCTCGATGGCGAGGTCGCTGGGGCCGATGAAGATGCCGTCCAGATTGGGCACTTGCAGGATGGTTTCGGCGTTGGCGTAGCCCTCGTTGGTCTCGATCATGGCCAGCGTCAGGATGGTGCGGTTGGCATGGGTGAAATAGTCGCCGCCGCCGTACATGAAGCCGCGCGCCGGGCCGTAGCTGCGGCCGCCGCGCGGCGAGTAGTGGCAGGCGCGCACGAAGCGTTCGGCGTCGGCCGCGGTGTTGATCAGCGGGCAGATCACGCCGTAGGCGCCGGCGTCGAGCAGCTTGTTGATTTCGCCCAGGCTGTTCTCCGAACAGCGCACCAGCGGCACCGCTTGCGTGGTGGAGATGGCTTGCAGCATGGGCACCGCCGATTCGACCGAGAACAGGCCGTGCTGCAGATCGACCGTCACCGCATCGTAGCCTGTATTGGCCACCACCTCGGCCAGTAGCGAATTGCCCATCGACACCCAGCCGCTCAAGGCCATGGTCTTTTGCGCGAACAGGGTGCGCAGCCGGTTTTCCCGCATGTTCAGTCTCCCAAGGTTGTTATCCGGTCAGCCGTGATGGCGGCGACAACCTATGGTAGTCGGAACGCGCCGGCCGTGCAGAGCGCCGGCCTGAATGAACATGGCGCGCCGCCAGCAACGGCGCGCCATTGCGCGGCGCGGTGAAAGCTTCTCAGCGGAGCATGAAACTTCTTCAGCCGCGCCGGCCATCCCGGGCGGCGTAGCGGAAGGGGGTGTCGTCGATCGGGCTTTTGCGACCGGCGATCTGGTCGGCCAGCAGCGCAGCGCTCCCGCAGGCCAGGGTCCAGCCTAATGCGCCCTGGCCGAGGTTGAGATAGAGATTGCCGACCGGCGAGGGGCCGACGATGGGCACGCCGCTGGGCGTGGCCGGGCGGAAGCCATGCCAGGGCGACAGCGAGGCGTCGTCGCCCAGCGCGCAGCCGGGGAAGAGTTCGCGCATGCCGTGTTTGAGCTCCTGCACCGCGCGCTGCGGGATGCAGTCGTCGCGGCCCACCAGTTCGATGCGGCCGGCCACGCGCAGGCGCTGGCCCAGGCGCGCATAGACGATCTTGCGCGAGATGTCGGTGATGGACACCTGCGGCGCGGCGGCGCGGCTGGCTTCATCCTGCAGCGGTACGGTGATGCTATAGCCCTTGAGGGGATAAAGCGGCAGCGTCAGGCCGACGCGGCGCGCGAATTCCACGCTGTCCGCCCCCAGGCAGAGCACGAAGCGATCGGCCGCGATCCATTCGCCGCCGGCCTGCACCGCGCGCAGGCCGCCGGCTTCGCTGCGCACGGCATCGGCGCGCGCGTTGCCGAGGAAGCGGAAATTGGCGTCGGCCTGCATCGCCCTCACCAGCGCGCGGCAGAACTGCGGGCAATCGCCGGCTTCTTCGCTGGGCGTATAGACGCCGCCTGCCCAGTCACGCTGCGATCTGCCCAGCGCCGGTTCGATGGCGATGCAGGAGGCCGCGTCCAGCACCTGCTGTTCGCAGCCGAACTGCGCCTGGAATAGCACCTGCTTGCGCGCGCCTTCCAGGCCGGCCGGATCGGTGAACATCACCAGCTTGCCGGAGGCAAGGTAGTCGAATTGCAGATCGAGCCCGGCGTTCCACTGCTTCAACTGGTCGCGGCTGAAGAAGGCCAGCTGCAACAGGTCGATGGTGGTGCGGCGCACGCGCTCGGCGTTGCAGCAGCGCAGGAATTGGATCAACCAGCGGTACTGCGCCGGGTCCAGCGTGGGCTTGATGGTCAGCGGCGATTCGCTGCTGAACATGTAGTAGGCCCACTTGGACCAGACCGAGGGATCGGCTAGCGGCGCCACATACGAATAACTGAGCTGCGCGCCGTTGCCCAGGCTGGTGCCGGCGCCGGGTTCGCCGCGCGCGTCGATCAGGGTGACCTGGTGGCCGTCCTGCAGCAGGCGGTAAGCGGTGGTCACGCCGATCACGCCGGCGCCCAATACGCAGATATGCATGGTGTACTGTCGAATTCGCCGGGGGACGGCGGCCTGATCTGATGGCCGCCCGGGGCGCGGCATGCGGCGCGCTTCCCCCGTTTTGTGCATGCGGGCGGCGCGGGCGGACCGCGCCTTCTCATGCCGGCAGACTATACGAAGAGGCGCAGGGGTGTCACATGCCGAATCGGCATAGACAGGCGGGCGTTTTCAATGACCGCCGCCGAAGCCGCGCAACGGCGTCCATTTGCCTTGCTTCAGCACATACATGGTGGTGGCGGCGTTCCAGTGGCCGATCACGGCGGCCACGCGGGAGCGCACCAGATAGTCGGCGATCAGCGTCGCGGTGCGCGCATTGCCGCGGTCGTCGCCGGCCATCCGCTTGAGGCTGACGCGGCGGCCGTCGATCCTGAGGCCGCGCGCATTGGTTTCCCGCAGCGCCAGTTCGACGGCGTGCTGCTGGCTCTTGCCGACCTTGCCGGAACTGCCCGGGAGCGGGCCGGCGAGCCGATCAATAGGGTGCGTTCATCCGATTGCGCCAGCGCGGGCAGGCATAAGGCCAGCAGTCGGCGGAGTGTCCGGCGTTTACGCACGATGTCCTTTCCCTGTAAGTCCGGCAGCGCTTCGGCGTGCCGGCGGGCCGGCGTTTCTTGTTGTCGTAGCAGGATGAGCGGCGCGGCCGGGGCGCGACTTGAGTCTCACGCGTGCTTTTCCGCCCGGCGGGAAATTACTCGCCGGCAGCCCTTGTGCGCACGTGCAAAACCGTTTTGCGGGGTTTGTGCGGGAAAGCGCGCCCGTGCTGCGCTACAATAGCGGCCGATGCAGGCCAGACAGCCGCTGGCCGTGTCCGCAAGGACGCGGCGGGAGGAAGGTCCGGACTCCACAGAGCAGGGTGACGGTTAACGGCCGTCCGCCGAAAGCCGGTGCAAGCCGGTATAAGGCGAGGAATAGGGCCACAGAGACGAGCGTATTCAGTTACGGTGAAACGCGGTAACCTCCACCCGGAGCAATTTCAAATAGGCACGCGTTGATGTGGCTCGCGGAGCGTGCGGGTAGAAAGCTTGAGCGCCGGGGTAATCCGGCGCCTAGAGGAATGGCTGTCATAGCGGGCAACCGCCGTAACAGAATCCGGCCTACCGGCCTGCTTCATTGAATTCCCCATGCGCCCGGCGCCACGCCGGCGCGCATGCGGCCATAACAACACTGCGGCCCGCGGGCGACTGCGGGTTTCGCACGAGACACCCCAGGAGCCCCATGAACCAACCGGTTGTGTTTGAAGAATTGGCCGCGCAGAACGGCTGCCGCATCGGCGTTGCCACGCTCGCTTCCGAAAAGACCCTGAACGCCATCTCGCTGGACATGGTGAACCTGCTGACGCCGCAGCTGCGCAAGTGGCAGGCCGACCCCGGCGTGGCGCTGGTGATCCTGCAGGCGCAAGGCGAGAAAGCCTTCTGCGCCGGCGGCGACCTGCAGCAGCTCTACCGCACCATGCGCGAACACCACGGCTCGCCCGAGCGCGGCGACATCCGTGGCAACCGCTACGCGGCCGAATTCTTCGAGCACGAATACCGCCTGGACTATTTGATCCACACCTTCGGCAAGCCCATCCTGTGCTGGGGCCACGGCATCGTCATGGGCGGCGGCATCGGCCTGATGGCCGGCTGCAGCCACCGCGTGGTCACCGAAAAGTCGCGCCTGGCGATGCCGGAGATCACCATCGGCCTCTATCCCGATGTGGGCGGCAGTTGGTTCCTGGCGCGCATGCCGGGCAAGACCGGCGTATTCCTGGCGCTGACGGGCGCCCAGCTCAACGCCGCCGACGCCGTGTTCGCCGGCCTGGCCGACTACCGCATCGCGCATGCGTCCAAGCAATCGGTGGTCGATGCGCTGCTGGCGCAGGACTGGGGCCACGGCAAGGATGCCGAATTGCTGGATCGCGTGCTGGCCGGCGCCCAGACCGCTTCGTTGAATGATGGCGTCACCGCATTCGCTGCCTCCAACCTGATCAGCCATTTCGACCAGATCGAAACGCTGTGCCGCAAGCCCACGCTGCCCGAGATCGTCGAAGGCATCCTCGCGCTGGACACCGAAGACACGTGGCTGCAGAAGGCCGCGGCCACGTTGCGCGCGGGGTCGCCCGGCTCGGCCTGGCTGGGTCACGCCCTGCAAAAGCGGGTGCGCCATCTGTCGCTGGCGCAAGTGTTCCGGCTGGAGTTCGTGGTGTCGCTGCATTGCGCGGCGCGCCCCGATTTTGTCGAAGGCATCCGCGCGTTGATCATCGAGAAAGACCAGAAGCCCCAATGGCAGCCGGCCACCTTGGCCGATGCGACACCGGAATGGGTGGACGTCTTCTTCGACGATCCCTGGAAGAAGGAAGAGCATCCGCTGGCCGATCTCGGCGCCTGAGATCCGGCTACCTTCCACACAGGCAAACGCCGCCGCACCGGTTTCCCGGGTGCGGCGGCGTTTTTCGTTGCAGCGGCGGTTTACGGCCGCAAGGCGCGGCGTCGCAGGCGCTCCAGCGTGCGCATGAAGACGTCCGGGTCGTCCACCGCGCGCGCCAGCACCAGCGCGCCCTGGATGGCGCCGACGATGTCCTCGGCCAGCTCCGCCGCCGGCAGTTCGGCATGGCCGGTGCGCAGCAAGGCGCCGTGCAGGGCGCCGGCCCAGGCGGTGAAATAGTTCTTTACCGCCAGCGCGAAACGGTCGCGCGTGGAAGAAAGCGCGAACACGCCGACGATGCACACCTTGCGGCCCGACAGGAAGTAATTGCCGCACTCGTCAAACATGCGCGCCACGCCGGCCGCGGCCTCGGGCTCGTCGCGCAGCGGCGTGAAGACGTTGAGCTCGAACCAGCGGTCGATGTGGGCGAGCACGGCCTGGGCCATCTCTTCCTTGCCGGCCGGGAAATAGTGGTAGAGGCTACCCTTGCCCAGGCCGGTGCCTTCGGTGATGCGCGCCAGGCTGGCGCCGTCGTAGCCGTGCGCGCGGAACACCTCGGCCAGCACCGGCACCAGCGCGGCGCGTTCGGCCGCGGTCTTGCCGGTCGAAGCCGTTGCCGCCATCAGAGGCCCAGTTCGGTCAGGCCGGGATGGTCGGCCGGGCGCGGCGCCGAGCGGTCCCAATGGAATTTGCGTTCGGAGGCGGCGATCGGCAGATCGTTGATCGAGGCATGGCGGGTGCGCATCAGGCCATTCTCATCGAATTCCCAGTTCTCGTTGCCGTAGGAGCGGAACCAGTTGCCGGAATCGTCGTGCCATTCATAGGCGAAGCGCACCGCGATGCGGTTGTCTTCGTAGGCCCAGATTTCCTTGATCAGCCGGTATTCCTGTTCGCGCACCCATTTGCGGGCGAGAAAGCCCACGATCTCGGCGCGGCCGTTGACGAAATCGGCGCGGTTGCGCCAGCGACTGTCTTCGGTATAAGCCAGCGAGACGCGCTGCGGATCGCAGGAATTCCACGCATCTTCGGCGGCGCGCACCTTCTGGATCGCGGTTTCGCGGGTGAAGGGCGGCAGCGGCGGGCGTTGTGCGGGTGTGCTCATGGACGGGCTCCTGTGCATTGCCGGCCTTGCCGGCGAAGGGTGAGATGGGCTTGCTTTTGAATTTGTACCAAAAGGTACAAATTCATTCTAGGGTCGTGCAGTGGCCTTGGCAAATGCTGTCTGCATGTGCGACGGGTTTGCCGCGCTGTGTTCGGAACGGCATCGGGTAACTGTGCTTGGCGAGGAAGCTGGGCCGAAGCGTCGATAGGGCGTACAAGGCACAGCAGTCGCGGGTTGCGGTGCGAGGGTGAAATCTTCTCAAGCCTGGATGGCGGGCCCGATGTGCATGCGGACGGCGCACGCGATGGAGACGACGAAGCCGGCGTCAGGCGGCGGTACGTTGAAAAGCTGGGAAAGGATGCTGCGGATGGACGGAAGGTCCGGAGGGGGGAAAAGCCGGCCGACCCGTGAGGGCCGGCTTAAATTTGAATGCCATGACTCTGCCCCCCGTGTCAGAATACTTGTCGCCCCAATAGGACCCGAGTCTTTAGCTCTGGTCAATTGATGGAGGCGGGCGGCGCCGTAGGCGCTGGCCCCCACCCCGTCGTTTCTTTGGTTAGGGGGCGCGATGAGAGAGAACAAATTGGCTCGATACGGACAAGCATTCAAGGACCGGGCGGTAGCGCGCATGCTACCGCCCGAGAGCGCATCGCCAGAGGCGGTGGCGCGGGAGATCGGAGTTGGCGTGGATACGCTGGAGCGCTGGCGCTCGGAGTCGTTGTCCAGGCCGTCCAAGGAACGGATCTGGACGGCCGCAGCGCGGCTCGAAGCGGTGATCACGACCGCCGCAATGGATGAGGCCTCGCGCAGCGCCTGGTGTCGTGAGAACGGCGTATATCCCCAGCAGTTGCAGCAGTGGAAGTCAAACGCAACGCAGGCGCTGGCCGCTCCCGAGGAGGCGCGCGCGAGCCCGTCGCAGACGAGACAGGATCAGCGACGCATCAAGGAACTCGAACGCGAGGTCCGGCGCAAGGACAAGGCCCTGGCGGAGACGGCGGCGCTGCTGGTACTCTCAAAAAAATGCGAGGCGATCTTGCAAAGAAACCTGCGGGA
>WNDX01000028.1 GCA_009914615.1 Herbaspirillum frisingense | reverse complement strand
TGATTTCCATCACCAGCGCCGCTTTGCGCTTGGCTGTCCAACGCTTGAATTCTTCTTCCATGACCTTGCTCATTTTGATTTCCTTTTAGGATTATCTACTGAGCAGGTTTTTAGTGGGTCATTACACCGACGCGCAGGCCGCGCCGCCGCGCAGGAAACGCCGTGCCGCCATCGCCACCCAGCCGGTGGAACGCATCCAGCGCTCGTTGTTCGGCGAAATCCTGGACTGGATGTTGGCCCCGCTGCTTTTGCTGTGGCCGATGAGCATTGCCATCACTTATCTGATCGCGCAATCGATCGCCAACCAGCCCTTCGACCGCGCGCTGGAAGACAGCGTCACCGTGCTGGCGCAGCAGGTGTCGGAAATCAACGGCAAGGTAGTGGCGCGCCTGCCGGTCTCGGCGCGCGACCTGCTGCGCGCCGACGACATCGACAATATCTATTACAAGGTCAGCGGCCCCGCCGGCGAATTCGTCGAGGGCGATTTCGACATGTCACAACCGCCGCCGGAAGAAGACCACAGCAACATCGGCACGGTCCAGTTCCGCAACGACATCCTGCACGGCAGCGACGTGCGCATCGCCTACGTGCAGGTGGACGTGCGCCGCAGCGCCGCCCAGCGCGCCGCCTCGCACGAGCCGAAGCTGGCCACGGTGCAGGTGGGCGAGACGCTGGAGAAGCGCGCCCAGCTCGCCAACGAAATCATCAAGGGCGTGATCCTGCCGCAGTTCATCATCCTGCCGGTGGCGCTGGCGCTGGTGTGGTTCGCGCTTTCGCGCGGGCTGTCGCCGCTGTCGGAGTTGCAGCAGCGCATCCGCGCGCGGCGTCCCGACGATCTCTCGCCGATCGACTCCGGCCAGGTGCCGGAAGAAATCTCGCCGCTGGTGCGTTCGCTCAACGATATGCTGGCGCGGCTGTCACAGACCATCGCCATCCAGAAGCGCTTCATCGCCGACGCCGCGCACCAGATGAAGACGCCGCTGGCCGGCATGCGCATGCAATCCGAACTGGCGCTGCGCCAGGACGACCAGGTCGATGTACGGCGTTCGCTGGAGCAACTGGCCAAGAGTTCGGAAACCGCCACGCGCCTGGTGAACCAGTTGCTCTCGCTGGCCCGCGCCGAGAACCAGCAATCGCAGGCCGGCGGCATGGCGCCGATCGAGCTGACCGAACTGGCGCGCATCGTGGTGCAGGACTGGGTGCCGATGTCCTTCACCCAGCGCATCGATCTCGGCTTCGAACAGCCCGGCCATCCGGTCATGATCACTGGCAATCCCATCATGCTGCGCGAGCTGCTGTCCAACCTGCTCGACAATGCGCTGCACTACACACCCCACGACGGCAGCGGCAGCGTGACCGTGCGCGCCCGCACCGACGAGGGCGGCGGCCTGGCGATCCTGGAGGTGGAAGACACCGGCCCCGGCATCCCGCCGTCGGAACGCGCCAACGTATTCGAACGCTTCTATCGCATCCTCGGCACGCCCAGCACCGGCAGCGGCTTGGGCCTGGCCATCGTGCGCGAGATCGCGCAGCAGCACGACGCCCAGGTCGAGATCACCAATAATCCGCGCAGCGGCGACCCGAAGTATCCGGGCAGCCTGTTCCGCGTCAGCTTCCGTCTGATGCCGCGCACGCCCTTCATCGACGACATCGGCTGACATGGAACCAGGATCTTCCCCGCACAACGCCGGCGACGCCGGCAACCACTGGCACCGCACGCGCAAGCTGACCGCCGTGCTGCTGGCGGTGTGGTTCCTGGCCACCTTCTTTTTCATCTTCTTCGCGCGCGAGCTGGACCAGGTGCATCTGTTCGGCTGGCCCATCTCGTTCTACATGGCGGCCCAGGGCATGATGCTGATCTACCTGGCGGTGGTGGTGATCTATATGCGGCGCATGAAGCGCATCGAACAACAGGTACACGGCGAGCACGGGCATGGAGAGTAACAAGGATTTCTTCCGGCGGCTGACCCGCTACTATTCGCTGTACACGCTGGGCTTCATCGCCTTCCTGTGCGTGCTGGCCATCCTCGAACACGAGGGCATGCCGCGCTCGTGGATCGGCTACCTGTTCCTGTTCGTCACCATCGGCGTGGTCTGCCGCACCTCCGACGTGCCCGAATACTACGTCGCCGGGCGTCGCGTGCCGCCGCTGTTCAACGGCATGGCCACCGCCGCCGACTGGATCTCGGCGGCGACCTTCATCAGCCTGGCCGGCGGCCTCTATCTGCAAGGTTTCGACGGCCTGGCCTACATCCTCGGCTGGACCGGCGGCTATTGTCTGGTGGCGCTGCTGATCGCGCCCTACCTGCGCAAGTTCGGCCAGTACACTATCGCCGACTTCCTCGCCGCGCGCTATCCCGGCCGCTACGGCGGCAACCTGATCCGCATCCTGGCGGTGGCCGCCACCATCCTGATTTCCTTCACCTATGTGGTGGCGCAGATCTATGGCGTGGGCCTGATCACCTCGCGCTTCACCGGCATCGATTTCTCGATCGGCATCTTCCTCGGCCTGGCCAGCATCCTGGTGTGCTCCTTCCTGGGCGGCATGCGCGCCATCACCTGGACCCAGGTGGCGCAGTACATCATCATCCTGTTCGCCTACCTGATCCCGGTGATCTGGCTCTCGGCCAAGCACACCACGGTGCCGGTGCCGCCGGTGGCCTACGGCGCGGTGCTGCCCAAGCTCAGCGCCATCGAGCATCGCCTGCAGGACGATCCCAAGGAAAAGGAGATCCGCAAGATCTTCCAGGCGCGCGCCGACGACTACGAACGCAAGCTCAAAGATTTGCCGCAATCCTGGCTGGACGGCCGCCTCGAAGCCCATAACCACATCGAGGAAGTGAAGCGCAACACGCGCGCCTCGCTGGCCGAGATCAAGGCCGCCAGCCGCGCCCTGTCGTCCTATCCCAAGGCGCCGGAAGAAGCCGAGCGGCGCTGGAGCGACGCGCGCGCCGCCAACCTGGCGCGCGCCCAGCCGCCGGTGTCGCAGACCGAGCCCTTCCCGGGCCGCGACAAGGAAAGCTCGGACATCAAGCGCAACAACTTCCTGGCGCTGGTGTTCTGCCTGATGCTGGGCACCGCCGCGCTGCCGCACATCCTGATGCGCTACTACACCACGCCCACGGTGGCGGCGGCGCGCAAGTCGGTGTTCTGGACGCTGTTCTTCATCATGCTGATCTACCTCACGGTACCGGCACTGACGGTGCTGGTGAAGTACGACATCTATACCTCGCTGGTCGGCAGCAGTTACACGCATCTGCCGGATTGGGTCTATTACTGGGCCAACATCGACAAGATCAATCCGCTGGTCTCGATCACCGACCTGAATCGCGACGGCCTGGTGCAACTGGGCGAGATCTCGATGGACGGCGACATCATCGTGCTGGCCATGCCCGAGATCGCCGGCCTGCCCTACTTCATCTCCGGCCTGGTGGCCGCCGGCGGCCTGGCGGCGGCGCTGTCCACCGCGGACGGGCTGCTGCTGACGATCTCCAATGCGCTCTCGCACGACATCTACTACAAGGTGGTCGATCCCAGCGCCTCGACACAGAAGCGCGTCACCATCTCCAAGCTGCTGTTGCTGGTGGTGGCGCTGCTGGCGGCATATGCGGCCTCGCTCAAGCCGGGCGACATCCTGTCCATGGTCGGCGCCGCCTTTTCGCTGGCCGGCTCCACGCTGTTCCCGGCGCTGGCGCTGGGCGTGTTCTGGAAGCGTGCCAACCAGGCCGGCGCGGTGGCCGGCATCGTGTGCGGCTTCGTGATGTGCGTGTACTACATGCTGCACACCAATCCGGCCTTCGGCGGCAGCGCGGCGGCGCAGTGGTTCCACATCGCGCCGATCTCGGCCGGCGTGTTCGGCGTACCGGTGGGCATCGCGGCCATGGTCATCGTCAGCCTGCTCACGCCGCCGCCCGATGAAGCCACCATCGCCCTGATCGATCACATCCGCACGCCGTAAACGCCGGCCCAGGCCGTGAGCCGCGGCCGGGTTGGCAAAGCGCCATCAGGGAACTCCCGATTCCGGCGCCGTCGCCATCGGCTATCATGACGCTGCCGCACCGCCCTGACGCAAGCGCGACAGGCGCCAGCCATCACAACACAGCCCTACATGCCGCAGAGCAAGGGACCAGAACCGGCTCACCGGTCTTCGCCAAATCAGCACCCCAGTCTCCTTCGGGAGATGCATCGATCATCCACCGCGACACCGCCAATCCGGCGCCGTCCAAGGCGCCGCCACATGTCCACAAGGGGAAAATCATGCCATTCAACAACATGAAGGTCGCAACCAAACTGGGTCTGGGCTTCGGCCTGGTGCTGCTGTTGCTGGCCGCCATCACCGCCATCGGCCTGGCGCGCATGGTGCAGATCAACAGCCAGGTCGACAACATCGTCAACATCAACAACGTCGAGATCCGCGCCGTCATGGGCATGCGCGCGGCCATCTTCGAGCAGTCGATCGCCGTGCGCAACGTGGCGCTGATGAGCGATCGCGCCGCCATCGACCGCGAACTCGACGGCCTGATGAAACAGGATGAACGCTATAAGGCGGCGCAGGCCAAACTGCAGGAAATGTTCGGCCTCGACCAGCAGACCTCCGGCCGCGAAAAGGAATTGCTGGCCACCGCCACCGCCGAATCGGCCGCCGCCAGCGCCCTGTTCGCGCGCGCAGTAGAGCTGAGCCGGCAAGGCGAAGAGATCGAGCTGAAGCGCTTCATTACCGATGAGATCGGACCGCGTCAGGTCCAGCGGCGCGCCACGCTGGCAGAGCTGGCGACGCTGGAGGACGAATCCAACCAGCAAGCCGGCGTGCATGCGCAGGAAGTGTTCATCGGCGCGCGGGCGCAGATGCTGGTCATCGGCGGCGTGGCGCTGCTGATCGGGGTGGTGGCGTCGCTGCTGATCGCGCGCAATCTGCTGCGCCAATTGGGCGGCGAACCATCCTATGCGGCCGACATCGCGCAAAAGATCGCCGTCGGCGATCTCACCGTCGAGGTGACCGTGTCCGACCATGACAAGAGCAGCATGCTGTTCGCGATGAAACAGATGCGCGACGCCCTCACCCGCATCGTGGCCCAGGTGCGCCACGGCACCGACACTATCGCCACCGCCAGCACCGAGATCGCGCGCGGCAACCTGGACCTGTCCTCGCGCACGGAGGAACAGGCCAGTTCGCTGGAAGAGACCGCATCCTCTATGGAGGAACTGACCTCCACCGTCAAGCAGAACGCGGACAACGCGCGCCAGGCCAACCAGCTCGCCAGCTCGGCGTCCAACGTGGCGGCCGACGGCGGCCAGGTGGTGCAGCAGGTGGTGGACACCATGGGCTCGATCAACGAATCCTCGCGCAAGATCGGGGACATCATCGGCGTGATCGATGGCATCGCCTTCCAGACCAATATCCTCGCGCTGAATGCCGCGGTGGAGGCTGCCCGCGCCGGCGAACAGGGCCGCGGCTTTGCGGTGGTGGCGTCGGAGGTGCGCACGCTGGCGCAGCGTTCGGCGGCCGCGGCCAAGGAGATCAAGCTGCTCATCGACGACTCGGTGGCCAAGGTCGATACCGGCAGCAAGCTGGTGGCCCAGGCCGGCGGCACCATGGAACAGGTGGTGCTGAGCGTGCGCCAGGTGACCGATATCGTCTCGGAGATTTCCGCCGCCAGCCGCGAACAGAGCGAGGGTATCGAACAGATCAACCAGGCGGTGGTGCAGATGGACCAGGTGACGCAGCAGAACGCAGCGCTGGTGGAAGAAGCCGCGGCCGCGGCGCAGTCGCTGCAGGATCAGGCGGGCGAGCTGCTGCAGATCGTCAGCATCTTCCGCATCGACGGCAGCCAGTACACGCGCCAGACGCCGCGGGCCGAACCGGTGCGCGCCGTGCCGGTCGCTGTGGCAGCCTCTTCGCGCCCGACGCCGGCGGCGCCGAAGCGGCCAGCCATCGAACAGAAGCCGGACGCTACCCGTGCAAAAGCGGTGGCAGGGGAAGACGACTGGGAGCAATTCTGAGTCTATCCGCCTCGTCAACAGAAAAGCCGGCGCGATGCCGGCTTTTTAAGCAGTCCGACGCGAATGAAGCTCAGATCGCCAGTTGCAAGCCCCGCGCCTCTTCCCCCGGCATCACGGTCACCGCCACCTGCATGCTCTGCTGGCCGCCGCCGATGAGTACGCCGCGCAGCGGCGAGATATCGAGGAAGTCACGGCCCCAGCCCAGCGTGATATGGCTGGTGTCGGGGAAGATGCCATTGGTGGGATCGGCATCGATCCACACGCCTTCGCTGCCGGCCGGGCCCGGGCAATACACCGACACCCAGGCATGCGAAGCATCGGCGCCGATCAGACGCGGCTGGCCCGGCGGCGGCTCGGTCAGCAGATAGCCGCTGACATAGCGCGCAGCCAGCCCGATCGAACGCAGGCAGGACAGCATCAGATGCGCGAAGTCCTGGCACACACCGCGGCGGTTGGCGAAGACCTCGGTCACCGGCGTCGAGACCGTGGTGGCAGCCGGATCGAAGGCAAACTCTTCATGAATGCGCAGCATCAGCGCGCGCACGCCATCCACCACCGACATGCCCGGCCCGAAGCATTCGGCCGCATAGCGGATGAACTCGCGCTTGATGCGCACGTGCGAGGATTCGAACAGGAAATTGGACGCATCCAGCATGCCCGGCGGCATCGATTGCCCGCCGTGATAGGACATCAACATGGCCGCTTCGTCCCAGGCCATCCCGGCCTGCGGCTGGCCGCGCGACGTCAGCTCGACCCAGGAGTCGGCATGCACGTCGAGGCTGGTGTGGTCGGTGTCCAGCGAGAAAGCCTTGATGACATTGCCGAAGTTGTCTTCGTAGCTGCGCACCACTTGCGGCGCCGGCAGGATATTCACGTTGTGCGACAGGCAGCGCTGCCAGGGCAGCTCGCGCGGCGTCAGGTGCAGCACCTGATGCGACAGACGCACCGGCAACGAATATTGATAGATGGTCTGGTGGCGGATCTGATAGACGAAGCGCGCGGCATCGTCGTCTTCGTCGCAGCCGTCCTGGTCGGGGATATCTTGCTCTGCCATCTCAAACCCCTTGGCTGACCGGCGCGGTCAGCGGCGTGAAATAGTGGCGCGACAGATCGTCGGACAGCATGTAGCCGCCGCTGACCGCATCGCGCATCAGTTGCGCCAACCGTGCGTTGGCCTCTTCCATGCCGGCCGCGCCATGGGCGAAATCAGCCAGGCTCATGGCCTCCAGTTGGCTCGCCAGATGCGAGGGAATGGTCATGCTGAGCAGACCGAGCTGCTGCGCGATGTCGGCCAGGTATTGCTGCAGCATGCGGAACTGGTAGGCCATGCCGTGCGGATTGCTGACGTCGAACACCAGCAGATGCAGCACCGGCAGCCATTCCGGCGTGCGGCGGTAACGCACGCGATAGGTGACGATGCTGCTGGCCGACTCCAGCAGCCAGGACAACGCCGCGGTCTGCCGCTGCGGCGGCAGGCGCAGGAAGTTGTCGAACAGCGTCGCCATGTTGACCATGCGTTCGATGTGGCGGCCCACCATCAGGAATTGCCAGCCGGCGTCGCGCGTCATGTCATCCAGCGCATGGCCGGCCAGGCCGGAACAGGCGTCGATCACATTGCTCAGCACATGCTGGGCGGCGGCCGGGGTGTTGATGCGATCCTGCACCATGGCCGGCATCTTGGTCAGCGCATGCCAGTTGTCCAGCGACAGATGCTCGCGCACCTGATAGGCGGCGTTGGCCAGTTGGCGCAACTGGGTCGCCACGCTGACCGGCGCCGAGGGATCGACCACCGCCGCCTGCAGGCTTTGCTGCAGGCCGGTGATGGTCGGCCGCGGGTCGGATTTGGGCATCTGCACGCCAAGCTGGCCGCAGATCCAGGACACGCTGCCCAGCATGCCGCGGCTTTCGCTCTGGCCATCCATGGTGTATTGCAGCGTGGTGCGCAACACGCGCGAGAGATTCTTCACGCGCTCGGAATAGCGCCCCATCCAGAACAGGTTTTCGCCGGAGTGCGAAGAGACATCGACCGTGCCCTTGATCAGCGTGCCGCCGGCGGCGTCGCGCACCTCGTCCAGCGCCTGCTCGGCGTTGATGTCCTCTTCGCGCAGCACCCACACGTCCTTGCTGGTGCCGCCCTGCTGCATCGACACCACGTCGCGGCGCTGGCGCGGCGCCACGCGGGTCAGGCCGCCGGGCATGACCTGGTAGCCGCCCTCGCCGTCGGCCACCGCGAACACGCGCAGGCTGATGGTGCGGTTCATCAGGCGGTAATCTCCGCTGCGCGACATCACCGGCGCCTGCGACAGGCGCACCCATTCCTGCGCCGCGTAGGCGTGCGGCTGCAACTGCAGGCTTTCGATCAGGCGGCGGCGCGCGGCGCCGGTGACGGCGTGGCCGAATACCGGCTGCATGCGCATCGAGGAAAACGCCGGCACGATCACCAGGTCGTCGAAGTTGGCCAGCGTGTAATCCAGCGCCGGTTTCTCGCCGCACCACCACGAAGCCACCGACGGCAGCATCAGCGGCTCGCCGAACAGGCGTTCATTGATGGCAGGCAGGAAGCCGTGCAGCGCGGTCGATTCCAGCACGCCGCTGCCCAGCGAATTGGCCACCAGCACATTGCCCAGGCGCGCCGCCTGCGTCAGGCCGGGCACGCCCAGCGCGGAGTCGGCGCGCAGCTCCAGCGGATCGCAATAGTCGTCGTCCATGCGGCGCAGGATGGCGTGCACGCGGCGCAAGCCATTGAGCGTCTTCAAAAACACCTGATCGCCGCGCACCGTGAGATCGACGCCTTCCACCAGCGGAAAGCCCAGCGTATGCGCCAGGAAGGCGTGCTCGGAATAGGTTTCGTTGTAGGGGCCGGGCGTGAGCAGCACCATCAGCGGCACTTCGCCGTTGGCCGGCGCCAGCCGCGCCAGCGTGGCGCGCAGCGTGTGGAAGTAGCCATGCGGCGATTCCACGTGCATGTCGCGCAGCGCTTCCGGCATGGCGCGCGACATGATCTGGCGATTCTGCAGCGCATAGCCGGTGCCGGACGGCCCCTGCGTACGGTCCGCCACCACCCACCAGGTGCCGTCGGCCGAGCGCGCCAGGTCGATCGCATAGGCGTGCAGATGCACGCCGCCCGGCGGCTTCAGTCCGTGACAAGGCATCAGGTAGCCGTGCTGGCCGAACACCAGGGCCGGCGGCAACAAGCCTTCGCCGATCAGCGTCTGGTCGCCGTAGATGTCGGCCAGCAAGCCGTTCATCAGCCGTGCGCGCTGGCCGACCGCGCGCTCCAGGAAATGCCATTCCTCCGATGACACCAGGTGCGGCAACAGATCCAGTTCCCAGGGCCGGTTGGCGCCCTTGGGATCGGCATAGACGTTGTAGGTGACGCCGTCCGAGGCGATGGCGTCGCGCACCTCGTTGGCGCGGCGGCGCAGCATCTCGGGCGAGAGATTTTCAAGCTGGTCGATCAGCGTTCGCCAGTGCGGCCGCAGGCGGCCGTCGGCCTGCAGCATCTCGTCGTAACGATCGCTGGCGACCGGATAGCTTTCCAGTAAACGCTGCTGCATAAATGAAGTGCGCCGGGCTGCGCTGCCCGCCCGGCGAACACCGGCGCGGGGCGCGGTGCGCGGTGCGAGGCCGCGCCCGGCTGAGTTAGAAGTAGCGTAAGTCTAACGTAAAAGGAAACTCGATAGACGGCCGCGCGGGCGTGACCTGCAATTTTCCCGGCGTATGGTTCAGACGGAAATAACGCGCCAGTCGGCGGCTCTCCGCTTCGAAGGCATTGACCGGGAAGGTCTCGTAGTTGCGTCCGCCCGGATGCACCACGTGGTACTGGCAACCGCCCAGGCTGCGGCCGTTCCAGGTATCCACCAGATCGAAGGTCAGCGGCGAATCCACGGGAATCGTCGGATGCAGCGCCGACGGCGGCTGCCAGGCCCGGTAGCGGATGCCGGCCACGAACTGGCCCACCGTACCGGTCGGCTGCAGCGGCACCGAGACGCCGTTGCAGGTCAGCAAGTAACGATCGGACGCCATGCCGCTGACCTTGACCTGCAGCCGCTCCAGCGAAGAATCCACGTAGCGCGCCGTGCCGCCGGCGCTGCTTTCCTCACCCAGCACATGCCAGGGTTCCAGCGCGGTGCGCAATTCGATTTCCATGCCCTTGACGGCGTAGTCGCCGATCTTGGGGCAACGGAATTCCATGTGCGGCGCAAACCATTCCGCCCGCATCGGATAACCGGCGTCGTTCATGTCGGCGATCACGTCGCGGAAATCCTGCTCGATGAAATGCGGCAGCAGGAAGCGATCGTGCAGCTCGGTGCCCCAGCGCACCAGCCGCGCCGGCTTGTAAGGCTGCTGCCAGAAACGCGCCACCAGGCCGCGCAGCAGCAATTGCTGGGTCAGGCTCATGCGCGCATGCGGCGGCATCTCGAAGGCGCGCAGCTCCAGCAGGCCAAGGCGGCCGGTGGCGCTGTCGGGCGAATACATCTTGTCGATGCAGAACTCGGCGCGGTGGGTGTTGCCGGTGACATCGATCAGCAGATTGCGCAACAGGCGATCCACCAGCCAGGGCGGGCAGTCGCCCTTGGCGACCTGGCGCTCCATCTCGCTGAAGGCCAGCTCGATCTCCACCGTCGAATCGTTGCGCGCCTCGTCGATGCGCGGCGCCTGCGAGGTCGGGCCGATGAACATGCCCGAGAACAGGTAGGACAGCGCAGGATGGTTGTGCCAGTAGGAGATCAGACTGCGCAGCAGATCGGGCCGGCGCAGGAAAGGCGAATCGCCGGTAGTGATGCCGCCCAGCACCATGTGGTTGCCGCCGCCGGTGCCGGAATGGTGACCGTCCAGCATGAACTTCTCGGTGGTCAGGCGCGAGGCGCGCGCGGCATCGTACAGATGGGTGGTCTGCTCCACCAGCTCGCCCCAGTTGTTGGCCGGCTGGATGTTGACCTCGATCACGCCCGGATCGGGCGTGACGCTGAACTTGCGCAGGCGCGGGTCGTTGGGCGGCTCGTAACCTTCCAGCAGGACCGGCTGCTTGAGTTCCTCGGCCACTGCTTCGATTGCGGCGACCAGTTCCAGATAGTGCTCCAACTGCGCCAGCGGCGGCATGAACAGATAGAACACGCCGTTGCGCACCTCGGCGCTCAGCGCGGTACGGGTGATCCAGTTGGCCGATTCGAATTCGCCGGGCACGGCTTGCGTGGCGACGCTCGCCTGCGCATCGCCATTGCCGGCGCCGCTGGCCGCGGCGGCAGCCGCCCTGGTCGCACGGGCCAGCGGCTCCTGCGGCCCGCCCAACTGACGGCGGATCTCGGCGGCGCTGGGCAGCGGACGGAATGATTGCGAAGGATCGGACGGATGCACGGACGGATAATCGACGCCACTGGTCCAGGGCAGCGAATCCAGCGGCAAGCGATAGCCCAGCGGCGAATCGCCCGGATACAGATAGCAGCGTTCGCTGCGCAGGAACCAGGCGCCGCTCTGCCAGCCGCGCCCGTCGGGGCGGCGCGCCAGCGGCAGCACGTGGCCCACGGCGCTTTGCAGGCCTTGGGTGAAGACGCGCATCAGGCGCTCGCGCTCCTGCTTGTCGTCCACGCGCGAGTCGAAGGGATCGACGTTGCCCGGCAGGCGGCGCTCGCGCCACATGTAGTAGAACACGTCTTCATAGGCCGGGAACACGTTCTTGCCGTCCACCTGCAAGCGTTGCGCGACGCGATGCAGGAAGTGGCTGGTGACGATCTTGTCGGCCACGTTGGGCCGGGTCTCGTCGCCGATCAGGGCCGGGTTCAACCAGATCGGTTCGCCATCGCGCCGCCAGTAGCAATTCAGCGCCCAGCGCGGCAACTGCTCGCCCGGGTACCACTTGCCCTGGCCGAAGTGCGGCAGGCCTTGCGCAGCGTACTTGTTACGCATGCGATGGTACAGATCGGCGGCCAGCGGCTTTTTGGTCGGGCCCATGGCGGCGGTGTTCCACTCGGGCTCGTCCGGATAGTCGAGCGCGACGAAGGTGGGCTCGCCGCCCATGGTCAGGCGCACGTCGTTGGCGACCAGGTCGCCATCGATGGCGTGACCCAGCGCTTCGATGTCGGCCCACTGTTGTTCGGTATAGGGCTTGGTCACGCGCGGCGCTTCCCAGATGCGCTTGACCGACATCAGGTGTTCGAACTCGACCTCGCAAGGATCGACCAGACCGCTGACCGGCGCCGCCGACGAGGGCTCGGGCGTGCATGACAGCGGAATATGACCTTCGCCGGCGAACAGGCCGGAGGTCGGATCCAGCCCGACCCAGCCGGCGCCGGGCAGGTATACCTCGCACCAGGCATGCAGGTCGGTGAAGTCGGCCTCGGGGCCGGAAGGGCCGTCCAGCGATTTCTGGTCGGCCGTCAGCTGGATCAGATAGCCGGACACGAAGCGCGCCGCCAGACCCAGGTGGCGCAGCAGCTGCACCAGCAGCCAGGACGAATCGCGGCAGGAACCCGACTTCAGTTGCAGCGTCTGCTCCGGCGTCTGCACGCCCGGCTCCATGCGGATGGTGTAATCGATGTGGTTCGCCAGGCGCTGGTTCAGATCGACCAGGAAGTTGGCGCTGCCGGCCTTTTCGCGCGGGATGGCGTCCAGGAATTGCCGGAACAGCGGCGACAGCGGCAGCTTCTGGCGATAGGGCAGCAGCTCGTTCTGCAGTTCTTCCGCGTACTCGAACGGGAACTGCTCGGCATATGGCTCCAGGAAGAAATCGAAGGGATTGATGACCGACATCTCGGCCACCAGATCGACCTCGATCTTGAATTCGGTGGTCTTCTCCGGGAACACCAGGCGCGCCATGTAGTTGGCTTCCGGATCCTGCTGCCAGTTGATGAAATGCGGCTCGGGCAGGACGCGCAGCGAATAGCTCAGGATGCGGGTGCGGCTGTGCGGCGCGGGACGCAGCCGGATGACTTGCGGCCCCAGGTTGATGGCACGGTCATACTGGTACGAAGTGACATGGTTCAACGCCACGTGAATTGACATGTAGATCCTTTACGGCGAGCAAATGGTTGAAGACCTTGAAGCCTGTATCGCTGGTCGATATGCGCTCCGCTGCCGGCCAGGCGGGCAATGGATACTCATACCGGATTTTTCTTACCGCTTCGTTACCCTGTTCCCTGCAACGGCGCCCGCGGCGCCGCCTCTACCTGTGGTGCATATTAATAAAATCCCGCAGGCGTGGATAGATTTCGTTGTCCCAGCGGCGACCGTTGAAGACGCCGTAATGGCCGACCGCCGTCTGAACATGGTGCAGCCGCATGTAAGGCCGGATGCTACTGCACATTTCCTGTGCAGCCACGGTCTGGCCGACGGCGCAGATGTCGTCCTTCTCGCCTTCGATGGTGAACAGCGCGGTGCGCCGGATAGCGCGCGGATTGACCGGGCGGCCACGGTATTGCAGCTTGCCCAGCGGCAGCGCATGCTCCTGGAACACGGTGCGCACGGTTTCCAGGTAAAACTCGGCGGGCAGGTCGGACATGGCGAAGTATTCCTCGTAGAAGTCCTTGATCTGCAGGGCTTTTTCATCCTCGCCGTCGGCCAGGTGATGGTAGAGCTTGCGGAAGGCGTCCACGTGGCGATTCAGGTTCATGTTCATGAACGCCCCCAGTTGCACGAAGCCCGGATAGACGCGCCGTCCAGCGCCGCGATGGCGTGCCGGCACGGTGCTGATCATGTTCTTTTCGAACCATTCGATGGGCTTGCTCTTGGCCAGGGCATTGACCGCGGTCGGATTGACGCGGGTATCCAGCGGCCCGGCCATCAGCGTCATGGTGCGCGGCTGGGCGACATGGCCCTCGTCGGCCATCACCGCGGCCGCGGTCAGCGCCGCCACCGTCGGCTGACAAACCGCCAGCAGGTGGGCGCCGGGGCCGAGCGCGTCGAGGAAGGAAACCACATGGGCAACGTATTCATCCAGGCCGAAGCTGCCGTGCTCCAGGGCGACGTCGCGCGCATTGTGCCAATCGGTGATGTACACGTCGTGGTGGCGCAACAGCGTCTTGACGGTGCCGCGCAGCAAGGTGGCGAAGTGGCCGGACATCGGCGCCACCACCAGCACTTTGGGCTGTTGCTCCGATGTTGCCTTGCGAAAACGTAGCAAGCTGCAGAAGGGCGTGGCGGTCACGATGTCTTCATGCACCGCAATCGTGCGTCCGCCGTCTTCCACTGTACTGATGCCGAAATCCGGCCGCGCATGGGTCAACTGGGTGCGCGCGAATACTTCGCAGGCCGAGGCCAGCTTGCGCAAATACGGATTGACCGGCAGGCCAGGCCAGGCGTAGCCCAGCACGGGCGCCATGATCCTGGCAGAGGCCCGCAGCGGGTCGGTGGCGTCGGCGTAGTTCTGGTAGAGCTGATAGGTATTGATCATGAGAACGCCGCCCTTCTGTTCTGTCTCTTTTGTCTGTCGCTCGCCCTGCTTCGATGCAATAGTCATGCCACGGAAGAGCGCCGCCGGCAGGGCTGAATGCCGTGCCGGCGGCCGGCCGGATGACGAGGCTGGCACGCGCTTTGCAAGCGTTACGGGACAGGCGTCGGCGCATCGCGCTCCGGCGCCCTTCCGTGCGGACCGGTCGCGGCCGGCGGAGAACCCGACGTCTGCCGCCATGACGGCGGCAGCGTGCTCAAAGTCAACTTGCAGAAAAGAGATAAAGGACTGACATGCCTAAAACGACTTTGCGCATCACCAGCAAGAACTACTCCTCCTGGTCCCTGCGCGGCTGGCTGCTGGCCAAATTCGCAGGCCTGTCCTTCGAGGAAGACATCGTGCCGCCGGACGACCCGACGGCGCGCGCGGAGATCCTGCTCTTGTCTTCCTCCATCCTGGTGCCCAGCCTCAAGCATGGCGAGGTGCTGGTATGGGACACGCTGGCCATCGCCGAATACCTCAACGAAATCCGCCCCTCGGCCCGGCTGCTGCCGGCCGACCAGGCGGCGCGCGCGCACTGCCGTTCGGTGTGCGGCGAAATGCATTCCGGCTTCTCGGCGCTACGCGCGGCGCTGCCGATGAATCTCAAGGGGCACTTCCCCAACTTCAAGGTGTGGTCGCGCGCCGAGGCCGACATCCACCGCATCACCACCATCTGGAAGGAATGCCTGGCCAAGTACGGCGGCCCGTTCCTGTTCGGCGAACAGCGCACCATGGCCGACGCCATGTATGCGCCGGTGGTGACGCGCTTCATGACCTACGACGTCAAGCTCGATCCGATCTGCTCGGCCTACGGCAAGCGCATCATGGCCATGCCGGAGATGCAGCAATGGATCGCGGCGGCGAAAAAGGAACCCGAGGATATTGATGAGCTGGACGTAGAGTTCTAGGACGCGCCGGAAGCGCTTGCATCGGCCGGAGGACGTCCGGGGCACGGAGTTGACCGTGCCTGTTTTTGTCGCAGGTCCAATGCGGGACGCCGCAGAAAGGATGGTTGTGATGAATACCGTAGCTGAAAGCGCATCGGCGCTGAACCGTTTCTCGCATGTGGGCGAAGGCGAGACGCCGTATGAGTCGGGCGGCCTGCGCGACTTCTTCCTGTATCGCGACCTCGGCATCGCCGCGGCCACGGGCGGGCAAGTGGTGGCGCAGCTGGTGAAGGCGAACATGGCGCCGGAAGAAGGCACGGGCTGGCACCGGCATGAGGCGAACTTCCACATCGTGATCATGCTCAAGGGCTGGGCGCGGTTCATGTACGGCGAAGAGGAAACGCTGGTGAAAGCCGGCGACTGCGTGCATCAGCGGCCGGGCATCGTGCATTTCCTGTTCGATTATTCGCCCGACATGGAGTACCTGGAGATTGTCAGCCCGGCCGACTTCACGACCATCGACATGCCGGCGCCCTGCGCGGTGCCGCCGCCGACGCCGTGGAACCGGGCATGAAGAACGCGGATCTCAGTCGCTTGCCGGCGCCCGCAAAGGAGCCGGCAAGCCAGGCTGAGCCGGATGAAAACCGCCCGTGCCGGTCAAGCGCGGGCTCTTAGAAAACGATCAATCGCATGAAATTTTCCACTGTCCAAAACCAAATGCCTCTGATAGTCTTGGTTCGTGCGCGCCGGCTGTAGCGCGCACCTGCTGCAGATCTCCCGCCTCTGTTTTCGTCACAACCCACTTAGAAAGATTCCCGCGCACCACGGGAACGCGAAGCAAATTTATGGCACATTTTTTCGATGAGATGTACTCAGGAGGCACAGCCAGCGACACCCAGCAAGTGCGACAGCACTATGCCGAATTCGCCAGCTGGCTATCTGCGCAATCGGCGGAAACCATCGCCCGCAAACGTGCCGAATCCGACCTGATCTTCCGCCGCGTCGGCATCACCTTCGCGGTCTATGGCAACGATGCCGGCACCGAGCGGCTGATCCCGTTCGACATCATACCGCGCATCATCCACAAGGCCGAATGGGCCAAGCTGGAAGCCGGCCTGGTGCAGCGCGTCAAGGCGCTCAACATGTTCATCCACGACATCTACCACGAGCAGAAGATCGTCAAGGCCGGCATCATCCCGGCCGAGCAGATCTTCCAGAACGCGCAATACCGGCGCGAAATGCAGGACGTGAACGTGGTCAACGACATCTACGCGCACATCGCCGGCGTCGATATCGTGCGTGCCGGCGAAGGCGAGTTCTACGTGCTGGAAGACAATCTGCGCGTGCCCTCCGGCGTGTCTTACATGCTGGAGAACCGCAAGATGATGATGCGGCTCTTCCCCGACCTGTTCACGCGCCATAAGATCGCGCTGGTCGATCATTATCCCGACCTGCTGCTGGACAACCTGCGCTCGGTGGCGCCGGCCGGCGTCACCGATCCCACCGTGGTGGTGATGACGCCCGGCATGTACAACTCGGCCTACTTCGAGCACGCCTTCCTGGCGCAGCAGATGGGCGTCGAGCTGGTCGAGGGCCAGGATCTGTTCGTCAAGGACAACGTGGTGTACATGCGCACCACGCGCGGCCCCAAGCGGGTGGACGTGATCTATCGCCGCATCGATGACGACTTCCTCGATCCGCTGGCCTTCCGTCCCGATTCCGCGCTGGGGGTGCCGGGCCTGCTGCAGGCCTACCGCGCCGGCAAGGTCACGCTGACCAACGCCATCGGCACCGGCGTGGCCGACGACAAGTCCATCTATCCGTACGTGCCGGACATGGTGCGCTTCTACCTGTCGGAAGAGCCCATCCTCAACAACGTGCCGACCTATCAGTGCCGCAAGAAGGAAGACCTGGACTACACCCTGGCCAACCTGGAAAAGCTGGTGGTCAAGGAAGTGCACGGCGCCGGCGGCTACGGCATGCTGGTCGGCCCGGCCTCCACCAAACAGGAGATCGAGGACTTCCGCGCCCGCGTGATCGCCAAGCCCGACGGCTACATCGCCCAGCCCACGCTGGCGCTGTCGGTATGCCCGACCTATGTCGAGGCCGGCATCGCGCCGCGCCACCTGGATCTGCGCCCCTTCGTGCTGTCCGGCAAGCAGGTGACGATGGTCAAGGGTGGCCTGACGCGCGTGGCGCTCAAGGAAGGCTCGCTGGTGGTGAACTCGTCGCAAGGCGGCGGCACCAAGGACACCTGGATTCTGGAGAAATAAGATGCTCAGCCGTACCGCCGATCACCTGTTCTGGATGGCCCGCTACACCGAGCGCGCCGAAAACACCGCGCGCATGCTGGACGTGCACGTGCAGACCGCGCTGCTGCCGCAATCCACCGACGACGCCGAGCAAGGCTGGCGCGCCGTGCTCGGCATTTCCGAGCTGCTGTATGGCTATAACCAGAAGTACGACAAGCTGACGCAGAAAGACGTCATCGACTTCATGGTGCGCGATCCCGATAATCCCTCGTCGATCGCCTCCTGCCTGCGTCAGGCGCGCGAGAACGCCCGCGCCGTGCGCGGCGCGCTGACCACCGAAGCGTGGGAAATCCAGAACGCCACCTGGATCAAGATGCAGTCCTACCTGCAGACCAATGCGCTGGAGCAGAATCCCAGCGATTTCTTCGAATGGGTCAAGCACCGCTCGCACCTGTCGCGCGGCGTGACCATCGGCACCATGCTCAAGGACGAAGCCTTCCACTTCATCCGCCTGGGCACCTTCCTGGAGCGCGCCGACAACACCGCGCGCATCATCGACGTCAAGTTCCACGGCGCCAAGGAAACGCAGTCGCAGAAGCAGAACGGCCAGTCTCAATCGCAGTCGCAATCGCAACAGGCCGCGGAAGACGACGGCCAGATCGATTTCTATTACTGGGCGGCGATCCTGCGTTCGGTGTCGGGCTTCGAGATCTACCGCAAGGTCTATCGCGACGTCATCACGCCCGAGCGCGTGGCCGAACTGCTGATCCTGCGCACCGACATGCCGCGCTCGCTGCTGGCCTGCATGGGCCACGTGCTCTCCAACCTGAAGAACGTGCACAACGATGTCTCGGCCGATACCGAACGCTTCGCCGGCAAGCTGCACGCCGACCTCAAGTTCGCGCGCATCGAGGAAATCCTGGATGCCGGCTTGCACGATTACCTGACGGTGTTCCTGGAGCGCATCTTCGAACTGGGCAATCGCATCAGCAAGGATTTTCTTGTTCCTTTGGCAGCATGAATATTCAATTATTCAGCGCTTGCGCCTAAGAAAATTCAGAATCGGGCCGTTAATGTAGGTACACGGCGACAGTCAACCCGGCGCGCAACTTCACGCGCCTGGGCTTACTGTAAAATCCGGTTTTTACGTTTTCAGATCACATCATGACCTATTGCGTTGCCATGCGCCTGAACAGCGGCCTGGTATTCCTGTCCGATTCGCGAACCAATGCGGGCGTCGATCATATCGGCACCTTCCGCAAGATGAGCGTTTACGAAAATCCGGGCGACCGCGTCATGGTGCTGATGACCGCTGGCAATCTTTCCATTTCGCAATCCATCCGCCAGATGGTGACCGAGCGCACCAATGCCGAAGGCCGCACCATCTGGACCGCCACCTCGATGTACGAAGCGGCGCAGATCCTGGGCGACGCCATCCGCGCGGTGCACGACCGCGAAGCCGCCGAGCTGGGCAAGTTCGGCATCGACTTCAACGTCAGCATCATCTTCGGCGGCCAGATCAAAGGCGAGCGCTGCCGCCTGTTCCAGATGTATTCGGCCGGCAACTTCATCGAGTCGCACGACGAGAACACTTATTTCCAGATCGGCGAAGCCAAATACGGCAAACCCATCATCGACCGCGTGGTCACGCCCAACACCACCCTGGACGAGGCCGCCAAGTGCGCGCTGATCTCCATGGACTCGACGCTGAAATCCAACATCTCGGTCGGCCTGCCGCTGGATTTGCTGGTCTACACCAGCGAGGATCTGGCGGTGACCCGCTTCGTCACCATCGACGATCAGAACCAGTATTTCCAGATGATCCGCCGCAGTTGGGGCTCGCAGTTGAAGCGCGTGTTCGAGGCAATCGACGACCCGGTCTGGGACGCCGCGCCGGAAGCCACGCTCAACGTGCTGTCCTCCTCTTCCGACCACAGCGAACCGGTGCGCGTGGCGCCGCCGGCCGGCGTGGCGCGCGGCCAGCAAGCCGCGCCGCGCCAGATCCTGGCGCACCAGGACGGCGATTCGGAGCAGGCCAGCTAAGCCGGCTTGCCATGGCGGCAATTATGTAGATCATTCGGATGTGAATGATCCGGGCAATAAAAAAGGCTGCAATCGCTTGCAGCCTTTTTGTTTCCGGAGAGGAATGGCGCCTGCGGCGCCACCGCAACCGGATCAGCGCACGATGGTCTGTGCTTCGCCTTCGGCGCGGGCGCGGATGGCGCCGATGCGATACACGGTCTCGCCGGCCGCCTTCAGGTGGGCTTCGGCGGCGTCCGCGTCTTCCTTGGAGACGATCACGGTCATGCCGATGCCGCAGTTGAAGACACGGTGCATTTCAGCATCGGCCACGCCGCCGTGCTGCTGCAGCCAGGTGAACAGCGGCGGCATGGTCCAGGACTTGCTGTCCAGCTCGGCGGTGAGGTTGTCCTGCAGCACGCGCGGGATGTTCTCGACCAGGCCGCCGCCGGTGATGTGCACCATGCCCTTGACTTCCAGCTTCTCCATCAGGGCCAACAGCGGCTTGACGTAGATGCGGGTCGGGGCCATCAGTACGTCGGCCAGCTTGCGGCCGTGGAAATCGGCGTTCAGGTCGGGCTTGGCGACGTCCAGGATCTTGCGCACCAGCGAGTAGCCGTTGGAGTGCGCCCCCGAGGAGGCCAGGCCCAGCACCACGTCGCCCGGGGCGATCTTGGTGCCGTCGATGATCTTGGATTTTTCCACCGCGCCGACCGCGAAACCGGCCAGATCGTACTCACCGTCGGGGTACATGCTGGGCATTTCAGCGGTTTCGCCGCCGATCAGGGCGCAGCCGGCCTGTTCGCAGCCGGCGGCGATGCCCTTGATGACGTCGGTCGCCGACGGCACGTCCAGTTTGCCGCAGGCAAAGTAATCCAGGAAGAACAGCGGTTCGGCGCCCTGCACCAGGATGTCGTTGACGCTCATGGCGACCAGGTCGATACCGACCGTATCGTGCTTGTTCAGATGGAAAGCCAGCTTCAGCTTGGTGCCGACGCCGTCGGTGCCGGATACCAGCACCGGCTCCTTGTATTTCTTGCTGATTTCGAACAGGGCGCCGAAACCGCCAATGCCGCCCAGCACGCCTTCGCGGGTCGTACGCTTGGCAAAAGGCTTGATCGCCTCGACCAGGGCGTCGCCGGCATCGATATCGACGCCAGCGTCACGGTAGGAAAGGGAGACATTGGATGGTGAGGTCATGATGAAATATTGCCAGTTAAGACGGTAAAATAGGGAATTAGGCGCAAAATCGCCTAGCCAAACCTTGATTTTAACAAAACCGACACCCCGAACCCCGATTCCATGCCTTTTTCTTTGTCCGAAGAGCAAAAACAAAATCTGGTGTGGCTGATTGTCGGAATCCTGCTGTTGGCCTTGCTGGCCACGCTCGGCCCCATGCTGTCGCCCTTCGTCGCCGCCGGTATCCTCGGCTACGCCTTGAACCCGGGCGTGGACTGGATCGCGCGCCGCCGCATCGGGCCGGTGCGGGTGCCGCGATTCATCGCCGTGACCATCATGGTGCTGCTGCTGATCCTGGCCGGCCTGGCGCTGGTGCTGATCGTGGTGCCGCTGGTGCTGCGCCAGATTCCGCAACTGCAGGCGCAGATCCCGCCGCTGCTGGACAAGCTCAACACCGTGGTCTCGCCGCGCCTGCACCAGTTGGGCATCGACGTGCGCCTGGACCTGGCCGGCATCAAGGCCTTGCTGACGCAGCAGATCAGCACCAGCGGCGACGAGCTGTGGGCTTCCGTGCTGGCCTCGGCGCGCGTGGGCGGCACGGCCTTGCTGGCCTGGCTGGCCAATCTGCTGTTCGTGCCGATGGTGTTGTTTTACCTGTTGCAGGACTGGCATCAGTTCATCAAGCGCGTGCAGATCATGATTCCGCGCCGCTGGGCCGGCCGCATCAACACCATGGCCACCGAAGTGGATGACCTGTTGGGCCAGTACCTGCGTGGCCAATTGCTGGTGATGCTGGTGCTGGCGGTCTATTATTCAGTAGCGCTGACGGCCGCGGGCTTTGACAGCGCGCTGCCGGTGGGCGTGTTGACCGGCTTGCTGGTGTTCATTCCCTACGTCGGCTTCGGGCTGGGTCTGGTGCTGGCGATCCTGGCCGCCATCCTGCAGTTCGACGGCGCCATCGGTCTGCTGTGGGTGGCGCTGATCTACGGCGCCGGCCAGGTGCTTGAAAGCTTTATCCTGACACCCAAGCTGGTCGGCGAGCGCATCGGCCTGCACCCCTTGGTCGTCATTTTCGCCCTGCTGGCCTTCGGCCAACTGTTCGGCTTCGTCGGCGTGCTGTTGGCGCTGCCGGCGTCGGCCATCGTCTCGGTGATCGCCACGCATGTGCGGCGCGAGTACCTGGCCAGTAACTTTTATAATCGTTAGAGCGTGTTATGTGTTATTCCAGCCCCCGCGTTCGAGCGATAAGGCACACAGTGCAAGGCGCGTCGCGCCGCCCTGCGTCCTTCTCGTTCGAACCCTGCGGGCAGCCTCCTGAAGGGGCCGCCTGCCGTGTTGCTCCTCCTTGTCGTAGCGCCACTACGACGCCTCGTCGCGCCTTGCCTTCAGCCCCTTCAGGAGGCTGCGCGGGGGCTGAAACAGCACATCACACACTCCGATGAAACAGATTCCGCTCGATTTGAGCGCGGACCAGCCGCAAAGCTTCGACACTTTCGTCACTGGCCGCAATACAGAACTGGTGCAGCGCCTGCAACTGCTGGCCAAGGCCAGCGCGGATAAGGCTGTCCACACCGGCAGCGCCAGCACCGACCGCTTCATCTACCTCTGGGCCGAAGCCGGCGCCGGCAAGACCCATCTGCTGCACGCCGTGGCCGACGCCGTGGGCGCGCAAGCCCGCGTGATCAGCGCCGCCTCTGCCGACGACGCCTTCGACTACACCCCACAGATTTCGCATTACCTGGTCGATGACGTCGATCAGTTATTCGAAGAACGACAGATCGCCGCCTTCAACCTGTTCAACCAGATCCGCGAACAAGGCGGCTGGCTGGTCTCCACCGGCACCCTGCCGCCGACGCGCCTGGAACTGCGCGAAGATCTGCGCACCCGTCTCGGCTGGGGCCTGATCTATCAGGTGCACGATCTGTCCGACGATGAAAAGATCGCCGCCCTGCTGCAGGCGACACTCACGCGCGGGCTGGAAATCCCGCCTGCCGTGCTGATGTACATGCTGACCCACTACCGGCGCGACATGCCCTCCTTGTCGCGCATGCTCGATGCGCTGGATCGCTACTCGCTGGCGACCAAGCGCGCCATCACGTTGCCTTTGCTGCGCGAACTGTTACAACAGGAATCCGAAGAACAATGAACCTCGCCTTATTCGATCTCGACCACACCCTGCTGCCGCTCGACTCCGACCACGAGTGGGGCGAATTCCTGGCGCGCACCGGCGCCGTGGATGCCGCCAGCTTCCGCAAAGCCAACGACGAATGGTTTGCCCATTACCAGGCCGGCACGCTGGATCCGGTCAAGTATCTGGAATTCGCCTTCGGCATCCTGTCGCAATTCCCGCGCACCCAGCTCGATGAAATGCATCAGCAGTTCATGGCCGAAGTGATCCAGCCGGCCATCCTGCCGCAGGCCCTGGCACTGGTGAAGAAGCACCTGGATGCCGGCGACCTGGTAGCCATCGTGACCGCCACCAACCACTTCGTGACCAAGCCGATCGCCTCGCACTTCGGCGTCCAGCACCTGATCGCGGCGCTGCCCGAGCTCGACGCACTGGGCAACATCACCGGCCAGTTGCGCGGCACGCCGACCTACGGTCCGGGCAAGATCGTCCACACCGAAGCCTGGCTGGATCAGCTCGGCCATACCCTGGACAAGTTCGAGCGCAGCTACTTCTACAGCGATTCGCAGAACGACATCCCGCTGCTGGAACGCGTCACGCACCCGGTCGCCACCAATCCCAACGCCAAGCTGCTGGCGCATGCGCAGGCGCGCGGCTGGCCGGTGCTGAACCTCTTCGACGACGGCCACGCCCAATGATCAAGAAACTGATTCGCTCGATCCTGGGCAAGGGCAAGAAGGACGCGCCGGGCGCGTCCGGCAAGTCGGGCGCGGCGACCGAACCGGATGTGCTGGGGCCCAAGCAGCATGGCATCGATCCGGCGCTGGTCTCGCCCAACGCCGTGCGCGTGACGCAGACCCTGCAGGAAGCCGGCTTCAAGGCCTTCATCGTCGGCGGCGCGGTGCGCGACCTGCTGCTGTCGGTCAAGCCCAAGGATTTCGACGTGGCCACCAACGCCACGCCGGAACAGGTGAAGCAACTGTTCCGCCGCGCCTTCATCATCGGCCGCCGCTTCCAGATCGTGCACGTGATGTTCGGCCAGGAGCTGATCGAGGTCACCACCTTCCGCGGTGCTTCGGCCGAGAGCGCGCCCAAGGATGAACACGGCCGCGTGCTGCGCGACAACACCTTCGGCGAACAACATGAAGACGCCGTGCGCCGCGACTTCACCATCAACGCGATGTACTACGATCCGGCCACGCAGACTGTGCTGGATTACCACGGCGGCATCGCCGACATCCGCGCCAAGAAGCTGCGCATCATCGGCGAACCGGAAGCGCGCTACCGCGAAGATCCGGTGCGCATGCTGCGCGTGGTGCGCTTCGCCGCCAAGCTCAAGTTCACCATCGATCCCGCCAGCAGCGCGCCCATTCGCGTGATGGCGCCGTTGATCGACAACGTCCCCGCCGCGCGCGTGTTCGACGAGATGTTGAAGCTGCTCATGAGCGGCCACGCGCTGGCCTGCCTGCAGCAGTTGCGCAAGGAAGGCCTGCATCACGGCCTGCTGCCGCTGCTGGACGTGGTGCTGGAACAGCCGCTGGGCGAGAAGTTCGTGACGCTGGCGCTGGCCAATACCGATGCCCGCGTCAAGCAGGGAAAACCGGTGTCGCCGGGCTTCCTGTTCGCCTCGCTGCTGTGGCATCAGGTGCTGGAAAAGTGGCGCGCCTACCAGGCCGCCGGCGAATACCCGATCCCCGCCTTGCACCTGGCCGCCGACGATGTGCTCGACGCCCAGACCGAAAAGCTGGCCTTGCAGCGCAAGATCGCTTCCGACATGCGCGACATCTGGGCCATGCAGCCGCGCTTCGAGCGCCGCGTCGGCAAGGCGCCGTACAAGCTGCTGGAACACCTGCGCCTGCGCGCCGGCTACGACTTCCTGCAACTGCGCTGCGAATCCGGCGAGCTGGATGCCGAACTGGGCGAGTGGTGGGATGCGTTCATGAACGGCAACGGCGCCGAGCGCGAAGAACTGATCGCGCGCAAGCCGGCCGATGCGTCTTCCGGCCCGGCGCCGAAGAAGCGCAAGCGCCGTGGCGGACGCAACCGCACCAAGAGCGGCGGCGCGGCAACCGACCAAGGTGGCGATGACGCCGCGCCGGCCGGGGCCGAGGCCACTTCCGCGCCCGAGCAGAGCGTGCCGGAACCGTCAGGCGAAGCGCCCGCCGCCAGCGGCGAGGCGCCCAAGCGCCGGCGCCGTCGCCGCAGCCCGGCGGCGGGCAGCGATGTCGCGCCGGCCGGCGACGGCGAGTAATCCTCCATGCAGCCGCAGCAGACCGTCGCCTACATCGGCATCGGCGGCAACCTCGGCGACGCCCGCGCCACGGTCGAACAGGCCATCGTGCGGTTGGCTGCGCTGCCGCAATCGCTGCTGCTGCGTAGCTCTTCCCTGTATCGCACCGCGCCGGTGGATTCCAGCGGCGACGATTATGTGAACGCGGTGGCCGAAGTCGCCACGTCGCTATCGGCGCGGGAACTGCTGCGCGCGCTGCAGCAGATCGAACTGGATCACGGCCGCGAACGTCCCTACCGCAATGCCCCGCGCACCCTCGATCTCGATGTGCTGCTGTATGGCGATGAACACATCGCCGACGAGGCGCTGACCGTACCGCATCCGCGCATGGCGCAACGCGCCTTCGTACTGGCGCCGCTGCTGGAAATCGCGCCGGATATCGCCATCCCCGGGCTGGGCCGGGCCCATCCCTTGCTCGCGCTGATCACCGGCCAGCCCATCAGCAAACTCTGACGGCGGCTGGCGCAAACGCGCGGCCGCACCGAACTTCATCGTGCCAGACGGCTCTCAGCGAGACCGGTGCGCCTCGCCTTCTTCCGCAAGCCTGCACGACGCGCCGCTCACGCCAAGGAGAGACACATGAAACTGGAAGGATCCTGCCACTGCGGCGCCGTCCGCTTCAGCCTGGACAGCGACACGCCCTATCCCTATCAACGCTGTTACTGCTCGATCTGCCGCAAGACCCAGGGCGGCGGTGGATATGCCATCAATCTGGGCGGCGATGCGCGCACCCTGAAGGTACGCGGCCGCAAGGCCATCAGCATTTATCACGCGCGCATGAAAGAACCCGGTGACAAGCGCGCCCACAGCAGCACCGCCGAACGCCATTTCTGCAGCCTGTGCGGCAGCGCGCTGTGGCTGTACAGCCCGGAGTGGCCGGAACTGGTGCACCCGTTCGCCTCGGCGATCGACACGCCGCTGCCGGTGCCGCCCGAGCACACGCACCTGCTGCTCGATTCGAAGGCGCCGTGGGTGGAGGTGGAGAAAAGGAAGAAGGACAAGCGCTTCCAGCACTTCCCCAAGGAATCGCTGCTGGAATGGCATCAGCGCCTGGGCTTCGCCGGGCGCGGGACGGAATGACGAAGACTCAGGCGGCGCCGTTCTGGGCGTTGCCGGCGGGCGCGCCGTCGCGCGGCAGCGGACGCAATTCGCCCAAGCGGCGATGGTGGCCCTTGAGCCATAGCGGCAACTCGTTGGCCGGCATCGGCTTGGCGATCAGGTAGCCCTGGCCCAGGCTGCAGCCGAAGTCCTGCAGCAGGCGCCAGTCTTCCATGGTCTCGACGCCCTCGGCCACGGTCACCAGTTCCAGCCGTTGCGCCATGTCCAGCGCCGACTGCAGGATCACGCGCAGGTTCTTGCGCTCGTGCGCGCCATGCACGAAGGAACGGTCGATCTTCAGTTCGGTGAAGGGAATGCGCGCCAGCTGCTGCATCGACGAAAAGCCGGTGCCGTAGTCGTCAATCGACAGCCCGAAGCCCTTCAGGCGCAGGCGCGCCAGCATGCCCAGCGAATTGCCCTTGTGCGCCACCACCGAACTCTCGGTGATTTCCAGCACCACGTGCTCGGCCGGCAGCGCATGGCGATCCACCAATTCCAGAATGCGATGCATGAAGTCCGGCTGCTCCAACGACAGAGGCGACAGGTTCACCGCCACCTTGATGTTGAGGCCGCGGCTGTGCCAGACGGCGGCCTGGGCCATCGCCTGGTCCATCATGCTGACGGTGAGTTCGTGGATCAGGCCGCAGCGTTCGGCCAGCGGGATGAAATGGTCCGGCGGGATCAGCCCGCGTTCGGGATGGATCCAGCGCGCCAGCGCCTCGACGCCCTTGAGGATACCGGTCTGCACGTCGATCTTGGGCTGGTAGTAGGGCAGCAACTGGCCGCCGCCGATGGCCGAACCGAGATCGGCTTCGCACATCGACGGTTGCGGATCGGAGTTCTGGCGCGCATCGTTGCGCGAAGGCTTGAAGGCGCGCAGCGCGGAGCGCAACTGATCCTGGTTGAGCGGTTTTTGCAGCGCGCCGATGACCGGCATGCCCAGCGCGTGGATCATGGTTTCCACCGACAGCAGCAGCGAGGCTTCGCGGCTGGACGCCACGATCAGCGGTATGTTCACGCTCTTTTGCTGCAACTGCTGGATCAGCTCGATGCCATCCATGCCCGGCATCTCCAGATCGATCACCGCCAGCCCGGGCGGCAGCTTGAGCAGCGCCAGCAGGTCCAGCGCCTCGTTGCCGTTGCCGGCTTCGTAGATCAGCTCCACGCCCAGCTCTTGCAGCAGCGCGACGGTATGCTGTCGCTGCAGCGCGCTGTCATCGACCACCAGCGCCGACTCGATCAGCTCATTCAGGTTCTCGGAAGCCATATTGTTCAATTACAGCAGAGATATTTTCAAGGGAGATGACGCCACGGACGCCACCTAGCTGTATCGCTTCTTTCGGCATGCCGAAGACGACGCTGCTGCGTTCGTCCTGGGCGTAGGTGGCGGCGCCGCAGTCGGCCATTTCCCTGAGGCCGCGGGCGCCATCGTCACCCATGCCGGTCATGATGATGCCGACCGCGTTGCTGCCGGCGGCTTTCGCCATCGAGCGGAACAGCACATCCACCGATGGTTTGTGCCTGCTCACGAGAGGACCGTCGAGTATCTCCACATAGTACTGCACGCCATCCCGCTTGACCACCAGATGCATGCCGCCCGGCGCGATCAGCACGCGCCCCGGCAACACCATGTCCAGGTGTTCGGCTTCCTTCACATCGACCTGCGAAATCCTGTGCAGTCGTTCGGCAAAACTGCGCGTGAAGCGCTCCGGCATGTGCTGCACGACCACCACGCCCGGGCAGTTCGCGCTCAGGCCGCTAAGCACCAGTTCCAGCGCCTGCGGCCCGCCGGTGGAAGCACCCACGGCGACGATCCTGGCCGTGGGCGAATGCCAGGCATCGGCCGCGCCGGGCGCCTCCAGCACCGCATCGGCGGTGTATTTCTGCAAACCTTCAATGAGGCTGTCATGATGCCGCATTTCGCGCGGCGGCGCTTTGGCGGCCCGGATATGATCCGCCGCCATCGCAATTTTTTCATGCGCCGGCAACGCGGCGCAGCGCCCGGACTTGGCCTGGGCCGCGGCGCGGATGGCGCCGGCCAGATCGTCCACCGCCTCGTGCAGGAAGTCGCGCACGCCCAGCACCGGCTTGGAAATCACGCTCACCGCGCCGGCCGCCAGCGCATCCATGGTGACGCCGCTGCGGCTGTCGGCGTGCGCGGTGCAGATGATCACCGGGGTCGGCCGCGTGGCCATGATCTGCTTGAGGAACGTGATGCCGTCCATGCGCGGCATCTCGACGTCCAGCACGATCACGTCGGGCCACTCCTGGTTCATCTTGCGCATGGCAAAGATGGGATCGGAAGCGGTGCCGACCACCTGGATGTCGCTGGTGGCGCCCAGCAATTGTTGCATCAACTGGCGCACCAGCGAGGAATCGTCGACCACCATCACGCGGATCATGGCACCCTCCCCGCCGCGTGCCCCGGCGCGACCGCGGCGTCAATGGAGGCAAGGGCGGCAGCGAATCTCATTCCGGCTTCCGGTAGATGGAGGGCGAATGCATTTCCAGCCCCAGATCCATGCCGTGCAGCGACTCGGAATGCCCCACCACCAGGTAGCCGCCGGGCCGCAAGCGGCGGATGACGTCGCTCACCACCTGGATCTTGGTGGGAAAGTCGAAGTAGATGATGACGTTGCGCAGGAAGATCAGGTCGAAGCTACCGTCATCGAAGGCGTCCAGGTCGGTCAGGTTGCGTTGCGCGAATTCCACCTTGCGGCGCAGCGCGCCCTCCACCAGGAAGTGACCTTCATATTCGGCGGTGCCGCGCAGGCAGTAGCGGCGCAGGTAAGACTTGGGAATGTTCTGCCCGCGCGCCATCGGATACAGCGCGCGGCGCGCGAAGCTCAGCACGCGCGTGCTGATGTCGGAGGCAAACACCGACCACGAACCGTCCGGCCGATGATGATCCAGCAGCATGGCCAGCGTATAGGCTTCCTCACCGGTGGAACTGGCCGCGCTCCAGGCGCGCAGCGTCTTCACGCGCGCCCATTGCGGCAACAGCTCGGTGACCAGGAAATCGAAGTGCCCCTGTTCGCGGAAGAAATAGGTTTCGTTGGTGGTGATCAGGTCAATGGCCCGCTGCCGCTCATCGGCGCCGTCCTCGCCCGAGATCATTGCGTGGTACTGGCTCAACTGGCGTATCCCCAGCTCGTGCATGCGCCCGCCCAGGCGGCTTTGCAGCAGCGCCTTCTTGGACACCGGCAGGTGCAGGCCGATATGACGCTTGAACAACTGCTGGAACAACAGCATGTCGCGGTCGCTGACGTCCGATTCACTCAGGACAGGCACGCCGCTCATGATCTATTCCCCCGGCCCTTCGGCCGCCGCGCCGCTGAGCACGCTATCCGAACTCATGCCCAGCAGACTGGCCAGTTCGTCCACCGACAAGACCTTGGGCACGTCCAGCACCACCACGAAGCGCTCGTTGATGTTGATCATGCCGGCGATGAAATCGGCGCGGATGCCGGCGCCAAAGGACGGACGCGGCTCGATGCGATCGACCTCGACGCTGAGCACCGCGCTGACCGCGTCCACCATCACGCCCAGCAGCAGTTGCTGCTCGTCCTGCACCAGTTCCATGATGATGATGCAGGTGCGCTTGGCAATCACCGTAGCCGCGCGGCCGAAGCGCACCGACAGGTCGATCACCGGCACCACCGAACCGCGCAGGTTGATCACCCCGCGCAGGAAACTGGGCATCAGCGGCACCTCCGTGAGACCACCGAACTCGATGATTTCGCGGATGCTGGCGATGGGCATCGCGAAGCTCTCCGCCCCGACCAGGAAGGTCAGGAACTGGCTCACTTCGACGGCTTCTTCCTGCTGCCTCTTCTTGAAGGAATCGCCATTCAACGACACGCTAGGCATTGCCTTCTCTCCTTGCTAATCCGATTCATGGTGCGCCGGCGGCGCCTCAAAAACGCTTGAACGACGATTCGTCGATCGGCGGCTGGCCTTCGGCGCCGTCCAGCATCGACAGACGGCGCGCGCGGCCTTCGCCGCCGATGCCCTGCTTGTGGTTGATCACCGTCTCGCTGCGCGTCGGCGGCTTGCGCACCTCGCCGACACGGAAAAAGCGCATCAGGTCTTGCAGGTGGATGGCCTGCGCGCTCATCTCTTCCGAGGTGGACGACAATTCTTCCGAGGCCGACGCCGTCATCTGTGTCGTCTGTGCCATCTGGTGCACGGCGTTGTTGATCTGCTCCAGGCCGGCCGACTGTTCGTTGGAAGCGGCGGCGATTTCCTGCACCAGGTCGGCGGTCTTGCGGATCGACGGCACCATCTGGTTCAGCAGCCCGCCGGCCTTTTCCGCCAGGCCCACGCTTTGCTCGGCCACCGCGATGATCTCCTGGGCCGCCGTCTGCGAGCGCTCGGCCAGCTTGCGCACCTCGGCCGCCACCACCGCGAAGCCCTTGCCGTGCTCGCCCGCGCGCGCGGCTTCGATGGCTGCGTTCAGCGCCAGCAGGTTGGTCTGGTAGGCGATGTCGTCGATGATGCCGATCTTGCTGGCGATCTGCTTCATCGCCAGCACCGTCTCGCGCACCGCTTCGCCGCCTTCGGTGGCGGCATGCGCGGACAGGCTGGCGATGCCATCCGTGGTGCGCGCATTCTCGGCGTTCTGGGCGATGGTGGCGGTGATCTGCTCGACCGAGGCGCTGGTCTCTTCGACGTTGGAGGCCTGCTGCGAGGCATTGTGCGAGAGCGCCTGCGACGACGAGGAAATCTGTTCCGACGCCGACGCCAGCGAACTGGCCGTGCCGCCGACGTCGCCGATCACGTCGGTCCACTTGTTGATCATCTGCTGGGTGCTGTAGAGCACGCTGACCTTGTCCTTCTTGCCCAGCGGCACCGCCACGGTGAGGTCGCCCTCGGCGACCCGGCGCAGCACCATCATGGCATCGCGCGGCTCGCCGCCGACCTGCGAGCGGATGGTGCGGTAGGCAAACCACAGGCAGCCGAACAGCAGCAGCACGGAAGCGGTCAGGAGCCAGAAGATCTTCTGCTCCAGCTCCGCATAATCCTTCTGGGCCTTGATCACCTGGCCCTGGGTGCGCTCGTCCACCAGGCGCAGGAAATCGTTGATCGGGCTCATCGCCTTGCCGAACAGCGAGCGATAGGTCTGGTCAAACACCAGTTCTTGCGCCATCGCCTGGTTGGGCGCGCCGACCACGTTGAACTTGCCTTCGCCGTCGTCGAACTCGCCCTTGACCGCATGGAAGGCGGTGATGTCGATCTTGGACAGTTGGTCCGCCACGCCGATGGCGTCCTGCATCTTGGCCAGTTCCTGGTCGGTGAAACCGGACAGTTTCATCAGCTCGGTCAGCGGCACCGGCTTGGCGCCGGCCTCGCCCTGCAGCTTGCGCGCGCTCACCAGATCCCAGTTGAAGCGGTCGTAGTTCCTGGGACGCGCGCGCTTGCCGTTGCGGATGTCCATGATCATGTAATAGCGATCCTCGTCGTTAGGATCGCCGGTGGTGACGTAGGCGCGCGCGAACTTGGTCATGTCCTCGGTGGTGCGGCGCAATTCGTTGGCCAGCGCCGAAGAGGAGTAGCGCGATTCGTGGGCATGCTCCAGCGTCAGGTTGGCATCCTTCAGCGCGCCGGTGAGGCTGATCACCACCGCCACCAAAATGGACAGCATCACCGCTAGCCAGATGAAAAGCTGCTTGATGCTCATCCTGCGGGTCATCGTGTTTTGCATGATTGCTTCCTTCTCTGCTGGCCGCTCATTGCTCGGACGCCACGCCGCGCTCGGCATGGGTCAAGGGACTGCTTTGTTCCTGCTGCTGCGTGTAATGCACCAGATGCGGGATGTCCAGGATCAGCGCCACCCGACCGTCGCCGAGGATGGTCGATCCGGACAGTCCCTTGACCTTGCCGAACAGCCGGCCGAGCGGCTTGATCACCGCCTGGCATTCGCCCAGCAAGCCGTCCACCAGCAAGCCCGCGCGCTGCTGGCCGTACTGCACGATCACCAGGCTCTTGCGGCCGCGCTCACGCGCCGGCAGGTCGAACAGCTCGCGCAGGTGCACGAAGGGCAGCGGCTCGTCGCGTACCGCAACGATGTTGTGATCGGGACGCTGCCCCGGCATGTCGATGCACTCCACCACCATGTCCAGCGGGATCACGAACACCGCATTGCCGACCACCACCTGGAAACCGGAAATGATGGCCAGCGTCAGCGGCAGGCGGATGCGCACCACGGTGCCGCGGCCGCGCTCGGTATCGATCGCCACCTCGCCGTGCAAGGCATCGATATTGCGCTTGACCACGTCCATGCCGACACCGCGACCGGACAGCTCGGTCACCTGGCGTGCGGTGGAGAAACCCGGCTCGAACACGAAGCGGTAGATCTCGGCATCGCTCAGGTCGGCATCCGGGGTGGTCAGGCCGCGGCTGAGCGCGGTGGCCAGGATGCGGTCGCGGTTCATGCCGCGGCCGTCGTCCATCACTTCGATCACCACGCTGCCCGATTCATGGGTGGCGTTCAGGCGCAACGTGGCCTTGGATTGCTTGCCGGCGACGATGCGCTCGGCGGCCGGCTCGATGCCGTGGTCGATGGCGTTGCGCACGATATGCATCAGCGGATCGGCGATGCGCTCGATCATGGACTTGTCGAGCTCGGTCTCGGAACCGGTCATGACCAGTTCGATATCCTTGTCCAGGTCGCGCGCGATGTCGCGCACGATGCGCGGGAAGCGCTGGAACACTTCATTGATCTGCACCATGCGCAGCGTCAACGCGGCGTCGCGGATCTGCTCCATCAGGGCGTCGATGGCCTGGGTGGCTTCCTCGAACTGGCTATCCTTGCGGCGGCGCGCGACCAGGCGTGCGCTGGCGCCGGCGATCACCAGTTCGCCCACCAGGTCGATCAATTGATCCAGCTTGGACACTTCGATCTTGATGAATTTCTGCTCTTGCGCACGGCGATCCTCCAGCGCGCGCGGACGCGGTCCGGCGGCGACCGGCAGCGGCCGCGGGGCGGCGTGCTGCACCACGGTCTCCAGCAGCGGATCGACGCCGCCCAGCCGTTGCCACTCCTGCTCGATCAGCGCGCCGTGCTGGCGCCACATGGCGGCCAGAGCGGCGGCGTGGTCGGCATCCAGGCGCGACAGCAGGGACGCATAGGCGGACAACGGGCTGCGCGGCGGCAGGATGTCGATGCGGCTGTCGTCCCGCAGGAATTCGAAGACGTTTTCCAGCGTCTGCAGCGTGGAATCGGAGACCAGGCAGATCTCGAAGCCGAGATAGCAGCTCTCCGGATCCATCAGCGCGGCGTCGGGCATGCGCTCCTGCACCGACAGGATGGCGACGATGCGTCCCAGCGTGCGCAGGTAGTGCAGGAAGGACAGCGGGTCGAGGCCGTCGCGCAGCACGTTCTCGTTGAACTGCAGCGACAGATGCCAGTAAGGATTGGAAGCCGGCGCATCCGGCACCTCCAGCGCGGCGATCCTATCCTCGACGTGGGCGCCGTTGGGCACGGCGCTGCGCGCCATCTCGTCCAACGCGGCTTCGAGCGCCTGACGGCCCGCCAGGTCGGGCTCCCGCCCTTCTTCGCGGCGTTCGATGGCGTCAACCAGTTCGCCGATGTAGTCGCCGCATTGCAGCAGCAGCGACATCATGCGATCGTTCAGCGGCAATTCTTCGTTGCGCACCTTGTCCAAAACGTGCTCGACCAGGTGCGTAAATTGCACGATGCTGTCGAAGGCGAACAGGCCGGCCGAGCCCTTGATGGTGTGGGCGGCGCGGAAGATGGCGTTGACCGTGTCCTTGGCCGGACCTTCCATCTCGATCTGCAACAGCGCGGCTTCCATCGCCACCAGCAGTTCGCGGGCTTCCTGCACCACGGCGTCGCGCGCGGAATCCTTCTTCATGCAGCATCCTCCGCGGCGGCCGCACCATCGGCGCCGAACAGGTCATGCAATTGCAGCAGGTCGAACGCGGACAAGACCGCGGGGCTATATCCGGTCACCTCCAGCGACTGGCCGCGGCGCGCGGTCTCGCGCTTGAGCAACAACAGCAACTGGATGCCGGCGGTATCGATCTCGTCCACGCCCGACAGATCCAGCGACACGCTACGCTCCACCAGCGACAGCGCATGCAGCAGCTCGGGCTTGCGCTCGGCCGCCTGGAAAATGGTCAGCCCGCCGTCAAAGATCAGCAGCAGGTTGCCATCGTGCGCGGTATGCTTCAGCGGCATCTTCAGACTCTCGACTTTCTACTCTCTGCGCTCGCAGCGCCCTCAGGGCTGCACCAGCTTGGCGACGGCGTCCAGCAGCACCGGCGGCTGGAACGGCTTGTTGACCCAGGCACGGATGCCGGCGGCCTTGCCTTCCTGCTTGCGCGCTTCGCTGCTTTCGGTGGTCAACATGATCACCGGGGTGAACTTGTAGGCTGGCATCTGCTTCATCTCGCGCACGAACGACAGGCCGTCCAGGTTGGGCATGTTCAGGTCGGAGATGACCAGGTTGAACTTGCGCCCGTCCAGCTTCTTCAACGCCTCCTTGCCGTCGGCCGCTTCCTCGACGTTGTAGCCGGCGCTCTTGAGCGCGGCGGAGATGGTCTGTCTGAGGCTGAATGAATCGTCAACGATCAATATGTTCTTTTCCATGGAGATTCCTCAGAAGAAGTCCACCTGCGACTGCAGCGTGTGATTGGCTTGCTGGCCGGCGTGCACCTGGCGTTGCTCCGGGGTGGTGTAAGTCTTTTCGAGATCGGCCAGCCATTGCTCCGGCGACGGCAGGCCGGCGCCGGCCGCGGCCTCGTGCAGGCGCACGATATCGCGCTGCACGTGGTCGAGGATCTGGCTGATGCGATCCTGGAATTGCAGGTTGACCAAAATGTCGCATACCTCGCGATCCACTTCGCGGCTCTCGCCTTCGAGCTGCTCGACGGTGTCCGACAGCTTCATGGCCGACTGGCGGAAATCGGCCACGACCTGGTCGATCACGGCGCGCGAATTCTCGATGACGCCGCCGGCTTCGACGACCGGCTCGCCGCTGGCGCCGACCGCGGCCAGGATCTGCTGGCGCACGCCCTTGGCGCGCGCGGCGATCTGGCGGCTGTTTTCGGCCGAGCGCTCGGCCAGCTCCTGCCAGCTTTGTTCATTGCTGAGCAGATCGGTCACGCCGGTATGGCCGGCCAGTTGCTCGTTCTGCTGCGCCAGGCGGCGGATTTCGTCGTTGGCGGCGGCCAGTGCGTCGAACCTGCCGAGCAGGGCCTGGCGCGAGGCCAGTACGCCTTCCAGCGCGGAGGCGATGGCGCCCAATTGTTCGGCGGCGTTCTGGATGGTCTGCAGCACCTCGGCGCCGGTGCTGCTGCGCGACACGTCGAGCGAGCCGCCCAGCCGCTCATGGATGCCCACGAAGCGCGTGGTCAGGTTATCGATGGCCGACTTGGTCTGGGTGCGCGCCAGTTGCACGTTGCCTTGCCAGACCGGCAACACCTGCTGCAGCAAGCCGGCGAGTTGCCCGGAGGCACCATCATTGGCCACGACAGCGGTCGCGGCCGCGACGGGTTCCAAGGACGTCAATGCCGGCGCGACCTGTGGCGGCTGCGCCGCCTGCTCCGGCGCGGGCAGGCACGTCAGATAAAAGGCGCCCCCGATCAGCAAGCCGACCAGGCCGCCGAGCCACCAATGCTGCGCCATCATCATGAACAGCAACAGGTTCACGACACACAGCACCGGCAAGATATTGCGAAGCGATTTCACAGCCACCATCCCAAGAAATGTTGTTGTTCTGACTGCCGTACCGATCAATCCAGTCCCCAATGATCGTTTATCGGCAGACCGAAACTGTTTTTTTAGCAATGTTCCAATGATTTAATCAATTTTTCTTTTCCCTCCTGCCTCGTGAGAGCGCGCGCTCCGGCGCCGGGGCAGCAAAGCGAGGCACTAACGGCGGCGTCTCCGGTCTATCATGCGTCGCCCGCGTGGCGGCGGGAGCCGCTGTGCGAACGCAAGAAGGGCGAGTGTATTGTGCTGGCTGGTCCGGCATGGCCTTTTGACGAATGTATAGACCGGTGACATAGGTAACAGATGTTCCGGGACATAGGTAACACTTTTGGGGTTCGAAACGAAGCCCAAAGGATGGACCATCATGCCCTGGAAAGCTGTTGACATCATGACACTACGAGAA